>JAZLJW010000076.1:0-34238 GCA_045597345.1 Treponemataceae bacterium | reverse complement strand
TCTAATGTTTCAACTGGAACTAGTGGTTCTATGTTTAATGTCTCAATGGAGAAATTTAAAGGTATTTCTATCCCTTTACCACCTCTCGAACTCCAGCAACAGTTCGCCGATTTCGTTCAACAAATCGACAAATCAAAATTTACGATAAATCAGTCAATAATTAAAAACGGATACCTTTTGGAGAATACATAAGCAAGAATATTTTGAAAGATTGGACTAAAATCCAAATTTTCAAATTATTCTCAAAAGTTTGGAATATAATCCTATTAATGTGTTAAAATTGGCAGTAAGAGACTAATCCATGGCAAACTTTGACTTCCTGACTTACGACACGAACTATTCTGCTTTCTCGCAAATGGCTATTGATGCAGAACGCCAATACAATAGAAATACGGTATTTTCTGCGTTTGCAGCTCGTAAAGCATTGGAACAGGCCGTAAAATGGATGTATTCCGTAGATAGTGATTTGCGCCGGCCCTACAGTGATTCCATACAAGTCCTTGTTCATGAGCCATCGTTTGTTAATGCCGTTCCTTCCAATATCCGTACAGCAATGCAGACCGTTATTAAAGTTGGAAACAGCGGAGTTCATGACACCTATGCCGTAGATAAAAAGTATGTGCTTCTTTCTCTTAAAGCACTTTTCAACGTATTGAACTGGCTTGATTACACCTACGGCGTTGATTACAAACAGAGAACTTTCAGCGAAGATGCAATTCCAGCAAACAAAGTTGTAATATCCATTCCAAAGCCAAGTAAAGACGAAATTCAGAAGTATAAAGACCAGTTAGACGAAAAAGACAACACCATTGCAGAACTGATGAAGCAGTTGGCAGAAGCACAAGCTGCTATTCAAGACCGTAAAGAGAATCCTACCAATAAACCGGACCTTAAACTTGAAGATCTTAACGAATTCCAGACACGAAAAATGTTTATCGACGAAGATCTAAAACTTATTGGCTGGAGGATTGATCAGGTTCAGGTGGTTGAAGAATACCCTGTACATGATATGGAAGGTATTCCTGGTAAGACAGGTTTTATAGACTATGCCCTATTCGGAAAAGACGGTTCCCCCTTAGCCGTTATAGAAGCTAAAAAAACGACGAAAGATCCAAATGTTGGTAAACAGCAGGCCGTTTTATACGCAGATTGCCTTGAACGGAAGTTCGGACGCCGCCCATTTATCTTTTATACCAACGGTTTTGAAACCTTCTTCTGGGATGATACCCAATATGCCCCCCGTATTGTAAGCATGATTTTCAGTATGGACGACTTACAGAAACTGATTGACCGCCGGGCCCTTCGTTTGGATTTATCCACCATAAAAATCAATACCGACATTTCCGGACGTCCTTATCAGATGAAAGCAATTCGCTCAATTTGTGCAGAAATGGAAAAGAAAATCCGGAAGTTCCTGTTAGTTATGGCAACCGGAACAGGTAAAACCCGTACCGCAATTTCAATTGTCGATGTATTGAGCCGAGGTCATGCAATTACCAATGTTCTTTTCCTTGCAGACCGAATACAGCTTGTTGAACAGGCATATGATTCATTCCGTGATAATTCCCCTGATACTACCATCTGTAACCTTCTTGATCCAAAAGACAATGCCGAAAATAAGGGTGCCCGTGTAGTATTCAGTACCTATCCGACAATCTTGAATGCGATTGATACAGAAAAGAATAAAGACGGAAACAGGACTTTTACCCCAGCTCATTTTGATTTGATTATCATTGATGAAGCTCACCGCTCTATTTTCAAAAAATATCGGGCAATCTTTGAATATTTTGATGCTTTCCTTGTTGGTCTTACTGCAACTCCCCGCCGTGATGTGGATAAATCGACTTTTGAGTTCTTTGAACTTCAGGACGATGTCCCGACTGATGTATATGACTATGAAACTGCGGTAAATGCAAACTATCTGGTTCCGTATCATGCCATTGAAAAAACTTCAACTTTCATGGATGAAGGAATTACAGCTGATACCCTTAGCGAAGAGGATCTTGAAAAAATCCGTCAGATGGAAGAAGAAAGTGGCGACGTTTTTGAAGAAATTCCATCTAAAGCCATTAACGACTACGTATTTAATGAAGATACAACTCGTCAGGTTCTTGAAGATTTGATGACCAAAGGTATCAAGATTGAAGGTGGCGATAAGCTTGGGAAAACAATTATCTTTGCCTATAACAAGAACCATGCTCAGCATATTGTAGACACTTTTGATAAATATTGGCCTCAGTATAAAGGCAAAATGTGTCAACGGATTGTTTGTGATGACGCAAAAGTAAAATCTACAATCAAGGAATTTAAGAAAACTGATTCAGGGCTCCAAATTGCAGTAAGTGTTGATATCCTTGATACCGGAGTGGATATTCCTGAAGTTGTAAATCTTGTTTTCTACAAAAAGATCCGCAGTAAGATTAAATTCTGGCAGATGATAGGACGGGGAACACGACTGGCTCCAGATTTAGTTTGTACCGATGAAACAGGATCTTACATTGGTAAAAAATATTTCTACATTTTTGACTATCTGAGAAACTTTGAATACTTCCGTGAAGAAAAGAATGGCATTGACGGTGTCTCTGCAAAATCTGTAAGTGAAAGAATTTTTATTCACAAGTGCGGCATTATCAAACAATTACAGGATTCCGCTTGGGCTGACCAGAAATTCTTTGATTACAGAAATCAACTTGTATACGAAATCCACGCGCAAATAGCAGCATTGAATACCTCACTCACACCGGTTCATCTGGTACAGAAACATGTATTAAAATTTCAGAATATAAAGACCTTTGAATGTCTTTCAGATGAAGATCTCATGAACCTTACAACTCATATTGCACCACTGGCCTTCTATGATGAAATAGACCAGTATGCAAAAGGTTTTGACAATTTCTGTTACGGAATAATGGAAGCTAGTACGTCCGGTCAGTCAATTTCTTTATATCGAACAAAAATTAAAACTGTAACAGAGAAGTTACTTAGAAAAACAACAATCAATGCAGTGCGTAACCATTTGCCACGTTTACAAAGACTTGCTGTAAATGACTATTATGGCGGCTTAACTGTTTTAGATTACGAAGAAATCAGAAAAGAAATTCGCGATTTAGCCCAATTTGTAGTTGATGATGGACATGAACCAATATTTGTAAATTTTGATGATGAAATAATTGATATTGATGTACCTTTAGGAGTTGCAGATCCAACACCAGCAGATACCTTTGATGAGTATAAAAAGAAGGTCGATTCATATCTTTCTGAACACATGTACGATCCCGCTATCAATAAGCTTAGAACAAATCAACAGTTAACCCCAGAAGATTTTGCCAATCTTAATCACATTTTCAAGGAGGAACTTGGAAATGAACAATTATTCAATGAACTGAGTGAAGGCAAAGACATCGGCCTTTTCATCCGCCGGATAACAAAGATGGATCGGAATACAATTAACGATGTTTTTGCAGAATTCATCAATGATACAAATATGAACAGTTTGCAGATTGAGTTTGTACAACGCCTGATCGATATAATCGTTGAACAAGGCGAAATCAATATTGATGCTTTAATGAAAGGTAGAGCACCCTTTGACCGGCCAAAGCTGTTTACATTGTTTGGTACCGAAGCACAGAATAAAATCTTTTCTGTAATAAAAACAATTAACCAAAACGCAAAGGTCGCAGCATAATTCACTGTCTTACTTAACCGCCGGAAGTCCCTCTCCGGCATCTTTGGAGTACCAGCGGCACAAGTATTTGTTGAACTCCCAGACATAGTACTGCATCATTTGGTTTGCAATCTGCAGGTAGTAGGAATTGCGGGATTCTTTCAGAACCTTCTGAAACTGTTCTGTGGCTTTGGTGGCAAGCTGTACAGCAGAAGCAACGTCTTCTTCGCTTTTACGGCGGCCAAACAGGGTGTGAATCTGGTCGTACGCGGTAGAAATCATGTCGTGGCCGGTCTTCAGAAGCACATCTTCCCAGTCTTTGGTAGTAATTACGGCACCACGGTACTTAATGATGTATTCCCGCTGAAAGCGCTGAGATTCTGCAGCCGCCTTTTGAGCAGCTGCAGCTTTTATGTCTGCTGCGGTCCGCAGTTCGCCGTATACCCGGTTAATGAGTGTCAGATACTCATTATACCGCTCTTTATCGCATTCCTGGGCTCTGTCAGGATGATATTTCTTAACCAGCGTAAGATAGGCTTTTTTGAGTTCTTCCTGGTTTTGTGCACCAGTCAGTGTCTCAAGTTCTTCTTTTATCATTTGAATAGACTGACCTCTTGAAAAATCTATCAGCAGTCTGGAAAATGCAAAAACGCTAGCTAGCGTCGCTATTGGTGAAGCCCGGCAAGGAAACTATCCTATTCCGGTCTTCAACAATTTTTGCATTTCCCATCCTGCCTATCAATCTTTCAATTTTCAGCTCTTCCTGTTCAATTACAGATTATTTTACCTGCACGTACTGGGTCAGGGCAAACTGGGCACTGTAGGCTTTGCAGCCTTCCATGCGGTTTGACTGCAGCAGCAGACGGATCAGGCGGTAGCAGCATTCTTCTGCTTCTGCACGGGTAATCTTACCTTCAGCAAAAGCGGCTTTGTAGTCTGCCACGTCGTCCGGGTGGGCTGGCATAATCAGATCATTACCGCTTTTACCGCACAGGTGCGAAACTGAGTGTCCTTCTACCTTGGTTGAGGTGGTAGTCCAGTCAGTCATGATAATACCGGCAAAGCCCCATTCGTTTCTTGCACATTCCGTGTTCAGACAGTAGCTGTTGGCAGTATGAACGCCGTTAATCTTGTTGTAAGAGGTCATAATAGCCATGGGCTGCGAAGATTTAACGGCAATTTCAAAACCACGCAGGTAAATTTCACGCAGGGCCCGTTCAGAAACGATACTGTTGGAACCGGTGCGGTTATCTTCCTGGTTATTGGCAGCAAAATGCTTGATGGTGGTACCTACACCCGGTGCTGACTGCACACCTCTGGTAATGGCAGCAGCGATTACGCCAGATACCAGCGGGTCTTCTGAGTAATACTCAAAGTTACGTCCGCACAGCGGGTTACGATGAATGTTCATACCGGGAGCCAGCCACCAGCTGATACCGAATTCAGCCATTTCTTCACCAACGACAGTACCGATTTTTTCAAGCAGCGATACATCCCAGCTTGAAGCCAGCAGGGTACCTACCGGAATTGCCGTAGCAAACTGATAATAGGTATCTGCATCAGTACGGTTGTATTTGGGAGCAAAATTGCTGTTGATGGCGCCAAGAATACCGCTTCCGTAAATCAAACCGCTCTTTCTGTCCACATCGTATTTCTGGATGAGACGAAGTCCGGCAGGTCCATCGGCAAGAGAAACAGCAGGAACGCCGTATTTTTCTTCCAGAATACCAGTGGTTTCACCGGCAGCACCTGGCACATAGATACCGGTAGTAACCAGTTCACCTTCGTGAATGTTATCCTGACCTTTGGTAATTTCACCCATCAGCAGGGCAATCATTTCATCTTCCGTCAGCTTGGACGCAATGTCACGGGCAACTGCATCACAATCAGAAGCAGGTACGGCGTATTTCTTTTCTGCCGCAGGAGCCAAAGCAACTGGCGTAAGACCTTTCTTTTCGGCATCAGCCATCATTGCAGCAGTCAGTTTTTCAATAACCCAGTCAGGACGAACGATTTCTACAAGGCCATCGTTTTCCTGACGAGGACAGATATGGGGAACCGATTCGATAACGGCATCGGCATCTACCTTCAAAAGTCCTGCAGTCTCATAGCAAGCTGATGACGTACCGGCAAGAATACCGTACACGCCCTTCTCTACAATCCAGGCTCCATCAGCTTCTGAGAAACTGGCAAGCGTCTTTACCGGTGAAGTAATGGTCAAGGTCTGGCTTTCACCGGGAGAAAGCAGTTTTGTCTTACCGAATCCGATAAGGCGTTTGAATTCTTTCTTCAGTTTTTCCTGAGGACAGGCAGCATATACCTGAACAACTTCTTTTCCGCTGTAAGTGTTACCGGTATTGGTAACTTTTACGGTAACGGTTACGGTTTCTGAATCAGCAGTAACACCGGCGGTTTCCAGAGCGAAATCGGTATAGGAAATACCGTAGCCAAAGGGATAGGCTGCCTGTACGCCAAAGCTGTCAAAATAACGGTATCCCACATAGATGCCTTCATCATAGCGTTCGTTCTGTACATCGCCATTGTTGTGGCTGAAGGTTTTGCTGTTGGGAAAGTCTTCGTAGTTAACGGCCCAGGTATCAGTCAGCTTGCCACTTGGGGTTACGGCACCGGTAAGGACATCAGCAATGGAGTTACCCATTTCCATACCACCCTGAGAAACAAACAGGATTGCTTTTACCGATGGATTGGCACAGATCGATTTCAGGTCAATCTGAGAACCGGTGTTAATGAGAACTACGATATTTTCATTGAGGGAAGCCAGTTCTGCCAGTTCCTTTTCTTCTTTGTCAGTCAGGTAGTAATCGCCTTTTTTGTCAAAGCGGTCGCTGCCTTCGCCGGCAATACGGCTGATAAGGTATACAATGACGTCTGCTTTTTTTGCTTCTTCTGGATTTACGGTAAAGGTATCAGGAGCCACAAAGGGATGTTCCCACAGCATCTTGAAAAATCCCATGTCACTGCCGCCAGCTTCAGGGGTTGGCTGTGCTGCCATTTTTGCCATCAGATCTTCTGCCCAGTCTTTTAATGCCTGGTCATAGTCAGTGCGGGCCTGAGCTGCAGCCTTTTCGTTGATAACGGTAACACCGGAATTGAGCATACCCTGCAGCAGGTATACGTTCTCGCGTTCGTTTACATCGCCGGAACCGGTTCCGCCTTTAATCTGGTGTGCAATACCATCACCATACAGTGCAACAGTTTTATTTTTCAGCGGCAGAACGCCATCACTATTCTTTAAAAGTACAATACCTTCTGCAGCAATGGCACGGGCTGCGGCACGGTGAGCAGTTTCGCGCGGTTGAACGGCAGAAGTTTTCTGTCCGCTGTAAAAACGGGGTACACATTTCATAGGTTATTCTCCTTTCAAATATCCATTATACAGGAGAATTCCACCCTTTCCGCTATAATTTTCAACCGTCTTCTATATTTTATTCCCGAAAACCAATCAATTTGAAATATCCAGATAGTGTTTCAGTTCCTGCAGGTATAGCTGCCCTACTTCACTAAGTACCACATTTTTGCGCTTAATGTATCCAATTTCCATGCAGTTGCCGCTGTTTTCAGAATCAACAAAGGGAACGGCAACAAAATCATCGCCATTCAGTTCGCTGGAAATGATGCCGGAACACAGGCAGTAGGCATTGAGTCCGCGCATCAGGTTCAGGTTGGTCGCCCGGTCTGTAGTACGGATAATCTTTGAGTATTCCTTTTCGGCCATGATTTCTTCTGCGTAGAACAGGGAACTGTCAGCATTCTGGTCAAACATGAGGCAGGGAAAATCATGCAGGTCATCAAAGGTAAGCTGTGAGCGGCCGGCCAAGGGATGCTCCTTCCACAGATACACATAGGCATTGCAGGAAATGAGTTTTTGAAATTCCAGATCGTGGGCGGCAAAGACTTTTGAAAGGGCTGCCCGGTTAAAGTCAGTCAGGTTCAGAATGCCAAGCTCACTACGCAGGTTGGCAACGTCATCAATAACGGTAGCAGTACGGGTTTCGTTAATGGCGAATTCAAACTGGTCGGCAGCCCCTTCCTGTTTTTCTATCTGCTGCACCACGTTGATGAATGATTTTACGCAAAATGAAAAATGCTGGCAGCTGACGGCAAACTTGGTCTTCCGCTTACGGGAAGGGTCAAACCTGTCTAAAAGAGAATCATACTGGATATACACCTGCCGGGCGTACTGCACGAATTCTTTTCCCTGATTGGTCAAGCTGATGCCCTTGCTGGAACGGTTGAAGAGCACGATGTTGAATTCGTTTTCCACATCCTTGATGGCGGCGGTCAGGGATGGTTGTGAAACATACAGCTGTTCCGCTGCACGATTGATGGAGCCGGTTTCTGATACCCCGATGATATATTTGAGCTGCTGAAGTGTCATAGGATGAGATTATAGCAGAAAAGGTATGGGGGAATAGTAGCGGAAAAATTTATTTTTTTTCCCAAAACTGCAATTTTTTTTCTGCCACGGGCGAATAAATATAACGCAGCGATTTTTAATGAGCGCTGTAAGTTCTAGTTATTCGAGGTGCCCTTATGGCAAATGAAAAATTCGGTAAACCGCTGGAAGACATGTGTTTGTTCGATGATGTGTTCATGACAACATGCCTTGCCGGCCAGAATGAATGTGTTGAATACGTATTAAAGATTCTGCTCAACAAAGATCTTAAAGTGCTGAAAGCAGAAGGTCAGAAGGAACTGCCCAACCTGCACGGGCAGACAGCACGCTTAGACATCATGGCAGTTGATGAGAACGGCAAGCAGTACAACATTGAAGTACAGCGCGATAATCGTGGTGCTAAGGCTAAGCGTGCACGCCGCAACGGTTCAATGCTGGATGCCAATGTTAAAAACCCGGGTGTTTTTGGCGAAAACCTGCCCGAAACATACATCATTTTCATTACTGAGCACGATTACTGGCATGAAAACCAGGCGCTGTATCCGGTTGAACGGTTCGTGTTATGTGGCGACAGATATTTGCCATTTCATGACCAACTACATATACTATATGTGAACGGAGAGTGGTCTGGAGAAGACCCGGTGGGTCAGCTGATGAAAGATTTTCACTGCACCAAAAGCAGGGCCATGAGCACATCTCCACTAAAAGACCGGGTTTGCCAGATTAAAGACGATAGCACAGGAGATTCAGTTATGGGTACCATGTTAGATCAGGCAGAATTACGCGGTGAAGCTCGTGGTGAAAAACGCGGTATAGAGAAAGGCCGCGCTGAACAGCGAAAACTGGACGAAGTTGAACTGAAAGCTAAAGATGAACAGCTGCAAAACAAAGAAACCCAATTGCAGGCTAAAGATGATGAAATTGCACAACTGAAAGCCCTACTAAAAGAAGCACAGCTGGCAAAGAAATAAAAATCAGATTTGCCAGATTAAAGGCGATGATACAGGAGTCGCACATCCGTGTGCGACCGCTGCCGCGGAGGCTTAATAGGAGGTTCAGTTATAGGTACCATGTTAGATCAGGCAGAATTACGCGGTGAAGCTCGTGGCATGGAAAAAGGCCGCGCTGAACAGCGAAAACTGGACGAAGTTGAACTGAAGAAGCAAGCCAGGCAATTAAAATCTAAAGATGAGCAGTTGAAAGAACAGGCTGAATTGATTGCAGGACTGAAAGCCCAGCTGGCAGAAGCGCAAACTTCTATTCCAGCATCTCGATAACCAGCTCTGCGGTTTCACGGCGGGACATGCGCTTATCCATGGACATTTTTTCTATGTATTTGTGGGCTTCTGATTCGGACATGCCTTTTTTGTCGATAAGAGCCCATTTTGCTTTGTTTACGACGCGTATATCGTCCATTTTGTCCTGCAGCTGCCGGTTCTTTTTCTCCATGTTTTTCAGGCGTTTTACCATGCTGGAGAGCATCTGTACAGCAATGTAGATGAAGGCCGGCGGATTGGCACTGGAAAGCACGACGATGCCGTTTTCTTCACCTTCTGCTGCCAGCATGTCGTAGCCTTCAGGCGGGCAGACCAGCAGGATACCCATACTGGTATCCACAAAATCAGCAGCAAAACTGAGGCCATGTTCGTCTGTCAGTGGCGCATTGACAATAAGGATATCAAATTCACGGCTGACAATGAATCGCCGGGCTTCACTGCCACAGGTGGCCATTGTGGCTGTGTATTCATCGGGAGGGAGGACCATGGTTATGCTGTCATAAAACGACCGGTTCTCTGTAACAACCAGCACGTTTTTAATATTCTTCAGCTTCATAGTTTCAGCAAAAGACCTTTGTGTGGTTGTACCGGTTACAGTTTTATGACTGAGTGTATGAAATCACTGGCTGCAGCAATTTCTTTTGCTTCTTTCAGTGACGATGGCAGGGAATCAAGGTCTTTGGTTATATCAGAACCTGCGGTGTACAGGTTTTCATTGACCGGTTCCCCACGTACCAGTTTTTTCTCAATGCCATCAAGGCCGGCAGTAATCAGCAGGCTGAATGCCAGGTACGGATTTGCCGTTGGATCTGCAGAACGCAGTTCCATGCGGTGCTGGGATTCGCTGTTGTAGGCAGGAACCCGAATCAGCTGGCTGCGGTTTTCCCGTGACCAGGTGATATAACGGGGAGCCTTGTTTTTTCCCAAACGAAAGTAGGAATCTTCACGGGGATTGAGGAATGCGGTCATTTCTTTAATGTGGGCCAGAACGCCAGCCATGAACTGACTGCGGATTTCATTCTGCTCTTCATCAGAAACGCCCTCTTTTACCAGCGAAAGATTGATGTGGAAACCGTTACCGGCCTGATTTTCCAGTGGCTTCGGGGTAAAATCGGCAAAGAGGCCACTTTTTTCTGCAACGGCTTTAACAACGGTCTGGAAGTTCATGCAGTTATCGGCAGCCTTCAAAGGTGTTGAATGGCGGAAGTCAATTTCGTTCTGACCGGGACCTTCTTCGTGGTGGGAAGCTTCCGGAGTAATGCCCATCTGTGACAGATACTGGCAGATTTCGCGGCGGATGTTCTCGCCTTTGTCTTCCGGAGCCACATCCATGTAGCCGGCTTTGTCAAAAGGAACTTTGGTAGGCTCACCTTTTTCATCGGTACGGAACAGATAGAATTCCATTTCGGTACCGATTTCAATATCAAGGGCCATATCCCGTGCCCGTTTTTCCGTGCGGACCAGAAGGGAACGGCTGTCTTTTTCGTAGATTTCTCCGTTGGGATAGCGGATTTCGCAGAACATGCGGACAACTTTGCCCTGCATGCTCCGCCAGGGAAGAACAGTCAGTGTCGAAGGAATGGGGAACAGAAACAAATCCGAGTGTACTTCATCGGTAAAGCCGTCGATGGCACTGGCATCAAAAGAGATGCCGTCATCAAAGGCCCGTTGCAGTTCGCAGGGAAGAATGGCAATGTTTTTCTGTTTGCCGTTCAGGTCACAGAAGGCCAGGCGGATAAACCGTACGTCATCCTGTTCGCAGTATTCCAAAACTTCTTCACGTGTGTATTTCATTACTGTTCCTTTTTACCGTATTGTTGTCATGCTGAACTCAGTTCGGGATGACGGACTGTTGTCATGCTGAACTCGTTTCAGCATCTCATACTGATCGAGATCCCGAAACAAGTTCGGGATGACAGGTTACTGCCATACAAAACTCAGTTCGGGATGACAGGTTACTGCCATACAAAACTCAGATCGGGATGACAGGCTGCTGCCATACAAAACTCAGTTCGGGATGACACTACAGATTTGAATATCCCATCAAATATTCATCGATCTCGCGGGCGCACTGCCGGCCTTCGGCAATAGCCCATACAACCAGCGACTGGCCGCGGCGCATGTCACCGCAGGCAAATACTTTTTCCGTACTGGTAGCATACTGCCCTTCACCTTTTGTGGCAACAACGCCACGATTGGTCATGTCTGTAGCAAAGGCTTTTGGCGTATAGTCTTCTGCTCCCAGGAATCCGGCGGCAATAAGAATCATATCTGCGTCAAGTTCTTTTTCAGTACCTTCAATTTCGCACAGTTTTCGGCCTCCGTCTACCATGCGGAACTCTACCTGAACTGTTTTTACACCGGTAAGTTTTCCGTCTTTCTGGTAGATTTCCTTGATGGTGGTCTTGTACACGCGTGGGTCACTGTCTGTTCCGGCAATAACTTCCTGCTGGCCGTAGTCGGTTTTCAAGACACGGGGCCACTGTGGCCAGGGGTTATTGGCTGCACGTTCAACAGGGGGAGCCGGCATCATTTCAAGAGCGGTTACGCTTTTTGCCCCCAGACGGACACAGGTACCGGTACAGTCGTTACCGGTGTCACCACCACCTACAACGATGACGTTCTTTCCGGCAGGATTGAATTCTTCCGGCAGTTCCACAGCTTCTACTGCAGCGTTTTCAGTTTTCAGAACTGCTTTGGTTACGGCAGTCAGGAAGGTAACGGCAGGAATAATACCTGCAGCATCTTCGCCGGCAACGTTCAGTTTACGGGCGTTTTTTGCACCGCAGCACAGGGCTACGGCATCGTACTGTGCCATCAGGTCTTCTGCCTTAACTGTACGGCCTACATCGGCACCGGTGATGAACTCAACGCCTTCTGCCTTCATCAGGTTTACGCGGCGGTCGATAATCTGTTTTTCCAGCTTCATGTTGGGAATACCGTACATCAGAAGCCCACCGATACGGTCATCACGTTCGTATACGGTTACCGAGTGACCACGGCGGTTCAGCAGATCTGCAACTGCCAGACCGGCAGGTCCGGAACCGACAACGGCAATTTTCTTTCCGCTGCGTACCTTTGGAATTTCCGGCTTCATGTAGCCTGATTCAAAGGCTTTTTCAATAATGTACAGTTCGTTGTCGTGAATGGTAACCGGTTCTTTGGTGTCACTTTCTGCAGCAGATTCAGTCAGACTGATACAGTTACAGGCTTTTTCACACAGGGCCGGACATACACGGCCGGTAAATTCCGGGAAACTGCTGGTTTTCAGTAGCCGCCAGGCAGCCATGTCGTACTGTCCCTTATACAGGGCATCGTTCCATTCAGGAATGAAGTTGTGGAGCGGACAGCCGGTTACCATGCCGGCAAGTTTAATGGCGCTCTGGCACATGGGCACACCGCAGTTCATGCAGCGGGCAGCCTGCTTGCGGCGTTCTGCATCATCAAGATAGGTATGCAGATCCTTAAAGTCTTTTGAACGGACAGCAGGTTCGCGGAATGCGTTCTCAGTCCGGTTATATATCATAAATCCATCATTTTTTCCCATGGTAAACTCCTTATTCGGCTGGCTTTACTCACGCCGTGGCCTTTTTGAAAGCGGCCAGAACGGCATCGTCGTGGTTCATGCCACAGGCTTCGTGTTCGGCAATCAGTTTCAGAATCTTTGCGTAGTCGTTCGGAATAATCTTCTTGAAGTGCTTCAGGTTTTCATTCCAGTCTGCAAGAACTTCCTTACCGCGGTTACTGCCGGTTTCTGCAACGTGCTTTTCAACCAGACTCTTAACCAGATCAATATCGTGCTGTTCTGACAGTTCGCTCATGGTTACCAGTTCCTTGTTCAGGCGCAGGTACAGGTCATGGTTCTGGTCAAGAACGTATGCCACACCACCAGACATACCGGCAGCCAGGTTGCGTCCGGTTCCCCCAAGAATGACAGCCACACCACCAGTCATGTATTCAAGACCGTGGTCACCACAGCCTTCTGCTACGACGGTAGCACCACTGTTGCGTACGCAGAAGCGTTCACCGGCAATACCGTTGATGAATGCCTGACCGCTGGTTGCACCAAAGCAGGCTACGTTACCGATAATGATGTTCTCTTCTGCTTTATAGCCGGCATCTTCCGGAGTTTTTACGACAATCTTTCCACCACTCAGGCCTTTTCCAAGACCATCGTTGGCATCGCCGGTAAGACGCATGGTAAGTCCCTTTGGAATAAAGGCACCGAAACTCTGGCCACCACCACCGGTACAGTTAACGGTGATGCTGTCTTCAGCAAGAGTTGAGCCGAAGGTCTTCTGGATTTCTGAGCCCAGAATGGTTCCCACGGTACGGTCGGTAGAAGAAACACGCAGGGCCATAGAATTGCCGGCGGCTTTCTTCAGTTTTCCATCCTTTACCATTTTGTGGAATGCAGGCAGCAGTTCCTTTTCATCAACGGTGCGGTCCAGGTTAAAGTTATACACATCAGCCGGGTCAAAGTGACGTTTCAGGTCTTCAGCAGAATCTCCACTGCCAAGAACGCAGCTCATATCAACCAGATTAGCACGGTCAAAGTTGCCTTTGTCTTTCAGGGCCAGCATTTCCGTATGACCGCACATTTCTTCTACGGTGCGGAATCCCAGTTCTGCCATGATTTCACGCAGTTCCTGTGCAATGAACTTCATGAAGTTTTCTACATATTCAGGTTTACCGGCAAAGCGTTTGCGCAGTTCGCTGTTCTGGGTTGCAACACCGAATGGACAGGTGTCCAGATTGCAGACGCGCATCATGGCACAACCCATGGTAATAAGCGGTGCTGTTGCAAAACCGAATTCTTCTGCACCCAGAAGACAGGCAATGGCAACGTCACGGCCGGACATAAGTTTACCGTCAGTTTCAATGACAACGCGGCTGCGGAGTCCGTTCTGCATCAGTGCCTGATGGGTTTCTGCCAGGCCCAGTTCCCAGGGAAGACCGGCGTGATGGATACTGCTTAATGGCGCAGCACCTGTTCCACCGTCATGACCACTGATCAGGATTACCTGTGCACCGGCTTTTGCAACACCGGCAGCAATGGTGCCAACTCCTGCTTCACTAACCAGTTTTACGCTGATGCGGGCTTCCCGGTTGGCGTTTTTCAGGTCGTAAATCAGCTGGGCCAGATCTTCAATAGAGTAAATATCATGGTGCGGTGGCGGTGAAATAAGGGATACACCGGGAGTTGCATACCGTGTTTTTGCAATCCACGGATATACTTTCTTACCGGGCAGGTGTCCACCTTCACCGGGTTTAGCACCCTGTGCCATCTTAATCTGAATTTCTTTTGCACTTAACAGGTATTCTTCGGTAACACCAAAACGGCCGGATGCAACCTGCTTGATGGCACTATTCTTATCAGTGCCAAGACGTTCTGGTTTTTCACCACCTTCACCGCTGTTTGATTTACCGTGCAGGTGGTTCATGGCCAGTGCCATACATTCATGAGCTTCCTGACTGATGGAACCGTAACTCATGGCACCAGTCTTAAAGCGTTTTACAATGTCTTCTACACTTTCAACGTCATCAATAGAAATGGCAGTGGCTTTGTCTGCGGCAAATTTCAGCATGGCACGCAGAGTGTGGGGATGCGCATTGTCATCAACCAGACTGGTGTATTCCTTGAACCGTTCGTAACTGCCGCTGCGGGTAGCTTCCTGCAGGGCAATGATGATTTCCGGTGAGTACAGGTGGTCTTCACAGGTAGGACCGCGGCGGAACTTGTGCACACCAACGGAATCCAGGTGGGTGTTGACGGTAAGTCCCAGCGGGTCAAAGGCTTTGTTGTGGTGGAAGTTTACGTCATCTTCAATGTCTTTCAGACCGATACCACCAACGCGGCTAACGGTGTTAGTAAAGTACGTGTCAATTACGTCTTTTGCAATACCAACGGCTTCAAAAATCTGGGCACTCTGGTAACTCTGAATGGTAGAAATACCCATTTTTGCGGCAATCTTGACGATACCGCCGATGATACCCTTGTTATAGTCATCAATGGCAGTATGGTAGTCTTTATCAAGAAGCTTCTGGTCAATCAGTTCAGCAATACATTCGTGAGCCAGGTATGGGTTAATGGCCCGGGCACCGTAGCCTAAGAGCATGGCAGACTGATGTACGTTGCGTACTTCTGCAGTTTCAACGATGATTGAAATGGCAGTGCGTTTTTTGGTACGGATCAGGTACTGTTCTACGCCGGATACAGCCAGGAGCGATGGAATGGCTACGTGGTTTTCATCAACACCGCGGTCAGAAAGGATGATGATGTTGCTGCCGTTACGGTATTCCCGTTCAATGGCAACAAAGACAGAATCCAGTGCGTCTTTCAGCGGCGTATTCTTGTAGTACAGAATGGGCACAACGGCGGTTTTCAGGCCGGGAGCGTTCAGTGCCTTAATCTTCATGATGTCAGTACCGGTAAGAATCGGGTTGTTGATTTCAAGAACGGTACAGTTTTTGCTCTGAGCCTGCAGCAGGTTACCGTCAGAACCAACATATACGGTGGTATCAGTAACGATTTTTTCGCGGAGACTGTCGATTGGCGGGTTGGTAACCTGAGCAAAGAGCTGTTTGAAGTAACTGAACAAAGCCGGATGCTGGTTACTCATAACAGCCAGTGGCGTATCTACACCCATACTGGCAGTGGGCTCTACCCCATTCTGAGCCAGCGGCAGAATCATTTCATTTACATCTTCGTAGTTCCAGCCGAAAGCGCGGTACAGAATATCGCGTTCTTCCTGACTGTATACAGGAATCTTTTTATTAGGGATCTTCAAATCTCCCAGGCTCTTCAGGTTCAGGCTGAGCCATTCACCATAGGGATACAGATTGGTGTATTCCTTTTTGGCATCGTAGTCAGAAATCAGTTTTTTCTGCTTGGTATCTACCAGAAGAATACGACCCGGCATCAGGCGTGATTTCTGTACGATTTCGCTTTCAGGAATATCAAGAACACCAACTTCTGAAGCAAGAATCAGGCAGTTGTCTTTGGTGATGTAGTAGCGTGAAGGACGCAGACCGTTACGGTCAAGGGTAGCACCAACCAGGTCACCGTCAGAAAAGAGGATGGCAGCAGGACCGTCCCAGCTTTCCATCATGGTTGCCCAATAGTGATAGAATTCTTTCTTTCTGGGGTCCATGGTGCTGTCGTTTTTCCAGGGTTCCGGAATACAGATCATGACAGCCAGAGGCAGCGGCATGCCGTTCATTACCAGGAATTCCAGGGTGTTATCAAGCATGGCACTGTCGGAACCAGTAGTATCTACGGCAGGCAGGATTTCATGCATGGTATCTTCATCAAATACGGGAGAAGTCATGGTTTCTTCGCGGGCCAGCATGCGGTCTGCGTTACCACGGATAGTGTTGATTTCACCGTTATGGGCGATGAAGCGGTTAGGATGAGCACGCTTCCATGAAGGCTGGGTGTTGGTAGAGAACCGGGAGTGTACCAGAGCCAGAGCAGAAACGTAGTCCGGAGACTGCAAGTCTTTATAGAAGGTACGGAGCTGCTGAACCAGGAACATACCCTTATATACGATGGTGCGGCTTGAAAGGGAACATACGTAGGTGTCCAGATGACTGTGTTCAAACTGGCGGCGAACCAGATACAGCTTGCGGTCAAAGGCAAGACCCTGTTCTACGTTTTCCGGGCGGCCGATAAAGCACTGCCAGATTGAAGGCATGCAGTCGCGGGCTTTTGATCCGAGAACGTCTTCTGCTACCGGTACTTCACGCCAGCCCAGGAATGGCAACCCTTCTTTTTCACAGAGGGTTTCAAGCATTCTCTGAGCCTGGGCACGGATGAATTTATCCTGCGGGAAGAAGAACATACCGACACCGTAGTCACGTTCTTCACCAAGGGTAATGCCGCAATCTGCTGCAGCTTTTTTAAAGAAAGAATGAGATACCTGAACCAGAATACCAACACCGTCACCGGTTTCTCCAGTGGCGTCTTTACCGGCACGATGTTCCAGTTTTTCTACAATACTCAGGGCGTTTTCTACGATCTTGCGGGTCTGCTTACCGTCAATGTTTACAACGGCACCAATACCACAGGCATCGTGTTCTTCATGTGGGTTAAATAACGTATATTCGTTCATAAGCTCTCCTTATGTAGTAAAAGCATTGCTTATTCTGATCGTTCAGCCAGCTGCCGCTCGAACAGAATCTTCCGTATTACCGCCGGAAGTACTTCCCGTAAGGGTTCCGGTTCAGCATCGTCAGGCGTTATGGCAACAGCCTGTTCCATTATGTCTGCCATTACTGGCGGGCAGGCACCCAGAAGTTCCTCAACTTCCGGTTTCTTATAGTCTTTCCGGACCAGTGGCGGTCTGTGAGAAGCCAGCCGGTCAGCCGGATAAAACTTACAGGGTCGCCATACGGTGTCCCCGTTTTTTCCGCGGAAGCTGCTGGCTCCGAAAAGCCGGCAGATGAAAGGTCTTCCGCCATATATTGAACAGTGATAGCCACTGTCATCGTTATAAAAGATGCAGGTTTCTTCCCCCTGCATTCCCTGTGGCGGCCGCTGGTACGAACCGTCAGCCAGGGTTACGGCAACTTCCGGCTGATTCTCCATAAGCCAGTTTGCCATGAACACTGCTTCGCTCCAGTAAAGGGCAGGTTCAAAACCGTGGCAGCAGGAGCCGCAGCCGTCAGGACAGGTGAACCGGGTTTTCTCGTACCACTTCTGCTGTTCACCGGCCAGATGCTCATACAGAACTCCTGTCTCTGCACACACTTCTTCAGATCTTGTAATCATCATGAACTCGTCGGTCGCTTCGCGACCTTACCGGGTTTTGCATGGGCAAAACCCGCGGATTATTTCGTTTTATAAGCATCATCATGTACCCCTGAAATGGCGCGGCCACTGGGTTCGTCCATGTTTTTCCAGGCTTCGTCCCATTCCAGAGCTTTTGCGGTACTGCAGGCAACACCGGCTTCGTGAGGTACACAAAGGGCGGCACTTTCACTGGGGAACAGGCGGCTGTAAATTTCACGGTAGTAGTACTCTTCCTTTGTTTTTGGAGTATTAACCGGGAACCGGCGTGCAGCCTGGGCAAATTCTGCATCACTTACCTTGCTGGCAGTCATTTCCTTCAAGGTATCAATCCAGCTGTAGCCTACGCCGTCGCTGAACTGTTCCTTCTGCCGCCAGCAGATATCTGGTGGCAGAATATCTTCAAATGCCTTACGGACAATCCATTTTTCAATGCGCTGCTTTCCATCGGGAAGCCGAATACTCATCTTGTCTTTCGGGTTCAGCCCCATGGCTGTATCGATGAATTCCTTGTGCAGGAACGGTACGCGGCCTTCAATACCCCAGGCCATAAGGCTCTTGTTGGCACGAAGGCAGTCGTACAGATGCAGTTTGCTCATCTTGCGGACCAGTTCTTCGTGGAATTCCTGTTCGTTTGGTGCCTTGTGGAAGTACAGATAACCGCCGAACAGTTCATCACTACCCTCGCCGCTCAGTACCATCTTGATTCCCATGGCCTTAATGGCACGGGCCAGCAGGTACATAGGTGTAGAGGCACGGATGGTGGTAATGTCGTAGGTTTCAATGTGGTAGATAACGTCTTCCAGAGCATCCAGGGCTTCCTGAATGGTAAAGTGGATTTCGTGGTGAACGGTTCCGATGTATTCGGCAGCCTTGCGAGCAGCAGCCAGGTCAGGAGATCCTTCAAGACCTACGGCAAAACTATGGAGCTGTGGCCACCAGGCATCTTTCAGACTACCGGTTTCAACACGTTTTTTTGCATATTTCTGGGTAATGGCCGCAATGACGGTGGAATCCAGACCGCCTGAAAGCAGAACGCCGTAGGGAACGTCTGACATAAGCTGAGCCTTAACAGCGTTTTCAAGACCATCACGAACGGCATGGATAACGCTTTCGTTGATGATTTCCCCATCAGGGCCAGTGGCACAGGGGGCATCCTTTACAGCATCAAACTGTTCCCAGTCACGGTGGTACCAGCGTACCGGCTTTTCATCTTTTGACCAGAAGTAATGTCCGTTGGGGAACTCTTCAATGGTAACGCAGTGGCCTTCAAGGGCCTTCAGCTCGCTGGCAACATAATAGCGGCCTGATTTATCCCAGCCCTGATACAGCGGAATAACACCGATTTCGTCACGACCGATAAGATAAGCATCTTTGGTGCTGTCATACAGTGCAAAGGCAAAAATTCCGGAAAGATCTTCCAGAAAAGCAGTTCCCTTTTCTTTGTAAAGAGGAAGAATAACTTCACAGTCACTCTGTGTTTTGAATTCATAGCGGCCGGCATAGCGGGCACGGATTTCTTTATGATTATAGATTTCACCGTTAACCGCAAGGATAACTGTACCGTCATCACTTACCAGTGGCTGCTTGCCGCTGAACGGGTCAACGATGGCAAGACGTTCGTGGCTCAGTATGGCATTATTGCCGGTGTATACGCCGCTCCAGTCCGGCCCGCGATGACGGATCTTCTTTGACATTTCGAGAACCTGTGAACGAAGCTGTTCCCGAAGTCCATCCGCAATCGGCTCACTGCCGCTCTGCAAATCGAATGCACCAACAAAACCACACATATTACCCCCTAAGCGTCCGCGGCAGCGGACGCGCATGGAAGCGCGGTATAGCAGTTTTGTGAAAACAAAACTGCCGGTTCAAAAAGTACACGGACGTACTTTTTGAACCAATACCCCCTGCAACGGAACCAATTCGCTGGTGACCGGTCCGGGCATAAAAAAAGACGCCACGGGCCTGAGCCAGCGACGTCTTTGTCGTTATGTGCTTACTATACCGAGGGGATTCCCCTTATGCAAGTAGTTTGGACACATTTTCTGCAGTTTTATTAAAGTTTCTGCAGTTACACTTTATTTTATCCAGGTGCTGAATTGAACCCTCTTCACTTACACATTAAACCGGTCGTATACGCTGTAGCAGTCAAGGCAGACCTTTTTGCCGTCGCGGATACGAATCCAGTTGGCACCGGTGGTTTCGCCGCAGCATTCGCAGGGATATGACTCAAACATACGAGCCTTTTCCGGCAGGGCTATGGTGGTTTCTTTCACCGTAAACATTTCTTCATCAGTACAGCTTCTGAAATATTCGTACGATTCTTCCCGGCTCATTTCACGAGGTTTGGGGTTCAGTACCAGACGCACTGATTTTCCATTGGTCCGGTTATAAAACGAAAATGCCTGCTTTCCCCGCATATGGAAAAGCAGGTTCCCCTTACCAACGCTGCACCCCAGAATAACCTGGATAGCATCGTTACCACAGGCATCGTTTTCCGTAATACAGACAATCTGTTCGTCTTCCGAAAACTGCAGGTTCAGCAGTTTGATGGCATACAGCGCTGCACGGTAGCCAATAGTCAGACCGGGACATACGTGGCCATGAAAGGCCGCACATTTATCAAATAATTCCTGTTCGTTTAATTCCATAGTTTCCTCTTTTTTCATCCGATAACGGCAATCCGCTTGCCATTCACTTCTGCAAGATCTACTGACACCCCATATACTGCCGATAGAATTTCAGGCGTCACTTTCGCGGTATCCCCATAACTGAAAACCTTTCCATCTTTGATGAACAGCGACTTATTACAGTACCTGAGTGCCAGATTCAGGTCGTGGATAACAACCAGTACCGTAATTCCCTGCTCCCGGGCACATTCGGTTACCAGCTGCATCATCTGATACTGGTTATAGGGATCCAGGTTTGAAGTAGGTTCATCAAGAAGCAGCAGTTCAGGCTGCTGGACAAACGCTCTTGCCAGCATTACTTTCTGCGCTTCACCACCGCTTAATTCATCGATATTCCGAAGCTTGTAGTCAGCCATACCCATCCGTTCCAGAATATCATCGCACATGCGGTAATCTTCTTCCGTCATTCCCCACCTCATGTAGGGCTTTCGGCCAAGCAAGACCGCATCATACACTGTGGTCCTGCTCATTTCATTTTTCTGGGCCACATAGGCAATGTTCTGAGCGGTTTCAATGCGGGACATGTCAAACACGTTCCGTCCGTCAATGTGAATACTACCTGCAGAAGGAGTCCTGATTTTATTCAGACAGGTAATCAGCGTAGATTTTCCTGCACCGTTGTTCCCAAGAATGCCGACACAATCGCCGGGTTCAGCCGTAAAACAGATGCCGTTCAGTACCGAGTGCTTTCCGTATGCATAACAGATATTTTCAACAGTTATCATTTCAGGTTCCTCTTTCTGAAAACCATGTACAGGAATAACGGAGCTCCCAGGAACGACGTTAAGGCACCAATGGGCAAAACCGAAGGAGCAACGATGGTCCGGGATACCAGATCTGACAGTACCAGAATGATGCCGCCCATAAGGGCTGAAGCCGGTATCAGGAAACGATAGTCATTGCCCACGAATTTCCGCACCATGTGGGGAGCAATAAGGCCGATGAAACTGATGCAGCCAACGAAGGCGGTTGATACGGCAGCCATCAGGGAACAGAGCGCCATTCCACCTATCATCAGGGCATCTACCGGGACACCAAGACTTTTTGCCGTATCCGGTCCGCTTTCCAAAGCGTTAAAGTTCCATCGGTTTACCATGAAGATAATGAATCCCAAAGCGAACACGGAGAATATGAGAAATACTTCACGCCAGTTGGCACGTCCCAGGTCCCCGAAAGTCCAGTACACAACAGAAGCAACTTTTACATCATCGGCAAAGTACTGAATCAGGGTAGTACCTCCACTGAACAGACTGCTGAGGGCAACGCCTGCAAGAATCATGGTTGACGGAGACACTTTACTTACCCGTGACAGCAGCAGAATGATTACCGTAGTAATGAAGCCGCCCACAAAAGCACAGAGGGTTACGGTATACGGATCAGTTACTGATACGGCTGCAGCTGCTGAGGTGCTGGCATTTACTTGAGCACCGGCATCAAGAATGACAATGGCAAAAGCAGCGCCAAAACTGGCCCCCTGAGACACCCCCAAGGTTGAAGCAGATGCCAGGGGATTCCGCAAAAGGTTCTGCATGATGCAACCGGCAGTAGCCAGGGCCATGCCCACGCAGATTCCCGTCACTATACGCGGCATGCGGATATTCCAGATAATAGCTTTGGTGGTACGGGTGCCCTGGCCCAGCAGTGTCATGACAATCTGCGGGATTGTCAGACCAGAAGAGCCTGTTGAAAGAGACGCAATAACCACCGCAACAAGAATGGCCAACAATGCCAACAGACACAGCCACTTTTTCATCAGAAACTGATGATAGGTGTGTTTAAGATCGTTTTCCGGTGTGACCATGGTTACTTGCCAAGCTCAATATTGCCGTAGTACAGTCCGCCTGCTGCCATTTCGTCATAAAACTCACGGCCAAGGAACATCTTCAGAATTTCGTTGCTCTTTGCCTTAAGGTCTACGTCCTTGAACTGTTCAGGGTAAATCACCATTCCGGCAAAATAAGCATCCATCAGACAGTAGGTGATGTTGGTTGAATAATTGTTGAACGACGGCATGGTGTAGATTCTGCCTTCACGAACAGCTTTCAGTGAATGGAAGTATTCCGGATTTGATGCATATTCATCGTTAACCAGATTCATATTACCTGGATCAAGGAAAATAATATCCGGATTCCATACGGCTACCTTTTCCAGATCTACTTCAAAAGAGGCTTTGTTGCCGGTTTCATCAGCAACGTTTTTGGCATTGATTCCCATAAAAGGACCAAAGTTTGCATAGGTTCCGGCAAAACCATGGGCTCCGCTGAAGGTAACAGCACCGGTGTAGCAGGAAGGTTTGTCTTCATCGGCAATACCGGCAACACGGTTCTGAAGATCAGCTTTTAATGAGTCAATATAAGAAAGCAGTTCTTCACAGCGTTTTTCAGTGCCAGTCAGTTCGGCCGTAAAACGCAGGGATTTTACCCAGTTTTCATCAATGAAGTTGGCACTGGGTGTTCTGATACTTACAACAGGGATACCTGTTTCTTTCTGCAGCTGTTCAGCAGCTTCCTGCACAAAACAGGTAAGGATTACATCCGGCTGTACCTTAAGGATTTCTTCCGGATAAGCGGTATATGCAGTTCCGCCTCCCTTACCAATACTGAACATGTCCTTGAAGGTGTCATGAAGAGCGTAAGCATAGTCCCGCCGTACATCAGTTTCGTATTTTTTGTCAGTATCTTCTACACCAACCATTTTATCAGTAGCCTGCAGATAACTTACCATGCGGAGCGCATTGCTTCCGGTGCAGATAATAGTGTTGATTTTTGCAGGAATTTCTACCTGACGCCCCAGCATGTCAGTAACAACACGGGTTTCATTTGAAACAGCAGCAGATTCAGCATCTTTTTTGCTGCAGGACAAGGTGGTACAGAGAACTGCCAGTACAGTGATTACAGCAGTAACCATTCTCAGTTTTTTCATTTTCATTTCCTCTCGTTTTAACTTTCAGCATTTTTTTTCATATGCTTTTCTTGCATCATATACGAGGTACATTTTGCCCGCGAGCTCCCCCGGGGGTTATTTTTTTGCATTTTGATAGTTTTTTTATCTTTTTGAGAGATTTGCTATCACTATTGAATATCAGCGAGGCGTTTTTAAGAGCTGCAGTTGGCGTGGAGAAGGCAACTAAACCGACTTCTGGTTTTAGGTGATGAAAGCAGCGGCCTTGCCCTGATGAAAGCCTCCGATTTCATAAAAGGTGCTTTCGCCGTAATCAGGCAGGCCCGTAAAAAAGGTGACTGATTTTACAACTCTGCAAAATGCGCCTACTATAGAGACAGGAGCTTTGAATGGACATTGGATTAGCATGGGCTTTAACAAAATCTCAAACTGATACGAATTTTGACAAAGTACGGTCGCTGTTTGGTATACCTGCAGGAGAAAAAATTATTGCAGTATTTCGTAGGACAGAAACTTTTGACGTAATCGTGCTGCACGGGAGTATCGAAAAACCAGAACTTGCTGTGATTCAGGACCTATGCACAGTTCTTCCCGGAAAAAGACCCTTTACCGGATATTCCAAAAAACTGGAAAGAGGGTTTGAACTTAGCTTTCCTGATGTAACGGGAAAAACCTGCAGACTCAGAACAAAAAATGCCCTTATTACCCCGTTTGTTTTTGCTCCAGAATTATCCGTACGCTCTTTTTCTGACCAGATACAGGATGGTGGCTGGAAAACAGTTACGTACGAAGAATATCTTGCATGTACTGAAACCATCCATCCAGAAAACACTGAAGATACCGTGATTCTGTCAGACTATACAACAAAGACACGGGTACGCATTACCCAAGTTCTTCAGATGTATCAGGCAACAGAAAACCTTGCACGTATCAATACATCACTTGATGCAAAGAATTACGATTATTGCAATGCAGGCCATACCTGTTGGCAAGGAATATTGAACTGGAAAAAGACTGTTGTCTGTAATGGTGGCAAACTGTATGCAGGTGTTGAGATTCAGGATACATCCTTCAAAATTACGGTTGAACCATTCAAAGATAGAGAAAATCATTGCAAGCATTACAACTTTAGCGACAAGAACAATTCTGCGCCACTGTATCTGCAGGTTGCAGCGTGGGAAACACAGATTCTTGAAGAGCTTTCAAGTGAATTCGATTTTCTTAAGAAAGGGGACGTCAGGAAAGAGCCGTATTCATACGGGGACTTTAAGTTTATGAAATACGACATACAACGGGATACCCCACTCCAGGAACTGGCTAAGGCAGTAGATACAGCGTTGAAGTTGATTGCAAAACATACTGATTCGCTAAGTACCTTGGATTTTTCCTTTACCACCAGTCAGCCGCAGTAATCATTTTCCTCATTTTTTGAACTTTCGGGAATTTCCTTTTATATTATTCTGGTAACCAGAAATTTGACTTAGGGAGGTCTTATGGATATTCACGGATACATTACGGCCATGTCACGGGTATTTGAAAGTAATGATGATTATGAACCTGATTGCAGTAAGATTTGCTTTGAAGACTGGATGCTGTTTCCTTTTGACAGGGCTTCTTTGGTAGAGAAATACGCTGTCAAAACACTTGATCAGGTAGCCGGTTCCGACGTTGAACGGATTGCGAATCACGACCCAGCCATTGTCCTTGCAGGCCAGAAAGAGTACAAAAACCATTCATACAAAATCTACTTCGATGGTGCTTTCGGCGGCATCAACCGGCATATTCTGACCATTGATGATCAATGGGCCCAGGTAGAATGTAATTTTTCATCACTCATGGCCTTTGCCGATTATGTTGCTGAACGACATGACAAAGATGTTCAAAAGTTACAGGGTGAAGACGTCCTTCAGATTTCCTGGTTTAATGAATCCTGCCTGAATTGCAGGAACTGCTGATTCCGGTAATTGCAGCCAAGTGCTGTTTTGATGCCTGCTGTCCAAAAACTGCAGGCGGGTTTCGGGGTTTGGAAGTGGACCCAAGGAGCGGGAAACTTCCATTGTGAAAGCAACAATCAGAAAAAACGGAATGCCCTTTGCATTAGGCAGTGTCCGTAAAAAGTGATGCTGGATGCAACACTTTTTACGGACACTGCGTAAGAAATTATTCTGAATCAATGAAAATGGAGGAATATTCTCTCATGACAGGCAATGAATATCAGCAACTTGCAATGCGAACTTGTAATAAACCGATTTTAGATCACGCCATTTTTGGATTAGCTTCGGAAGCTGGCGAAGTAGCTGGAATTATGCAGAAAACATTTCAAGGACATGTGTTTGATAAGGAACATATGGCGAAAGAACTTGGAGATTGTCTTTGGATGATAGCAGAAGCATGTTCAGCATTGGATTTGAGTTTTGAGGATGTTATGGAACAGAATATTGAAAAACTTCGTAAACGATATCCCAATGGATTTGAACCTGATAAGAGCTTGAATAGAGATTCATCTGATATATAAGCAATATACATTAACCAGCTCAAGAGAAATTGATAGTGGTATTGGACAGATATAAAAAAAGCCTGCCGGTGAATACGGCACGCTTTGGCATTTCATAGATTATAAATGAACCCACTTAACCGTCTGGAACTGTGTGATATTTGAACCATACATAGGTACCGTTTCATGATATGTTCCATCTTTATTAAGTTCACCTACAGTAAAGTAAACCTGATATTCTCCTGTTGGAGGATTATCCTCGCCTTTTTCAAAATCAGACGATACAAAGAATTTACTTGCTGATCCACCGGCAGCGATTCTATTGATGTCACAGGCAAACATACAGTATGTCTTTCCACCTGATGCGGCTTTGAAATACACATCGACTTCCAGATCTGCGGTATCCCAGGGAGAATAGTTGCTCAAAGTCTCAATATCAATTCTGATATGAGCTTTCTTTGAAAACAAGCCTGCAGTTTTTACTTCAATAAGTGCTTTGCTAACAGATAAAGAAGACATTTCTCCACCATAAAAATGTCTTCCATCTTTTGTAACAGAAACAACATGTTTTGGCGGCAGAGGAGCTGCTGGCTGGGCATTAGTCTGTACTGCAGACTGAGTAGAAGTATCATTCTGATTCAAATATGCACTTTTACAACCTTCACCACAAAAAAAATACGAAGAAACCATATGATTTTCTGCAACATGGCGTTCAACTAAGCGTCCACACCATTCACAACGTTCCATTTGACTCATATAAAAACCTCACATAAATAGTATGTATTTCTACTTTTAAGATAAGTTGACTTTTTTGTGCTGTATACAGAGTTATCTCTTCAATTGCAGGGAGTTAACTCCTTGTAATTTCAGGAAGCAACTCTACTTCCAAAGAAAACAGCCTGTGTTAAAATTATAGTATGAAAAAACTGATTCTCATTGATGACCACGCAATGCTTCGGGAAGGAATAGCTTCCTGGCTTACAAAAAACTCAGATTGGCAGGTTGTCCTCCAATGCGAAAACTTTTCAAAATTACAAAAAGATTTTTCTAAGATTGAAAAGTCGGAAGAAGATATGGTAATTGCCATTGTTGATTTATCTTACAAACAGGAAAACAGCAAACTTGAATCAGAATCAGGCTGGGAAATCATTCAATGGCTTAATACAAAAGATGTACCATCCATTGTTTTTTCAAGTCATGACACCGGCACATTTATTGAAAGAGCTATGAGCCCGGATATTAAAGCAAAAGGTTTTGTTTCAAAAACATCAGATGAAAAAATTCTGCTTGATGCAATCAACATGGTTGCCCAAGGGAAAACCTATATCCAACCGGATTTGTTCAGTGGATTTATCGAAACCCAGTCCTTACTTTCGGCTTTAAATTCAAAAGAACGGGAAATTGCAGATTTAATCATGCATAATTACGAAAATGAAGAAATTGCAGAAAAAATGAACATTAAATTACACACTGTAGAAAATTACATCAGCAAAATTTACGATAAAACCGGTACAAATTCAAAGAAAGCCCTTACGGAATTACTTTTGTAATCTGCCATCCATCTTTTTTAGGATTTTATACACACCAAAAGCTGCAAAAACCGTAATCAATCGATCTGCAATATTTACCGGAATACGCAGTAGAATAGAATCCAATAAAGGCGATTGTAATTTTCCCTCAAAAAGCACCTGCAAAAACTGCGTTTGAAAAGTGTATTCAGAACCGTCACCGTTGGCATACGCACAGATACGGCTGATAATTCCTCCAGAAATGCTCATAACGAAACACATGATTACAGAAAGCCCCAGCAGTTTTACAAGAGTAGTACTGACTGAATCTTCATCCTTCATACTTTTTTTCTTGTAAAGCCAGACAGTTACACACCCCAAACAGGCACTAAGGGTATACAGCTGATAAATCACAAAACTGTGACTGATGATGATGTCGAAAACGTGATAGGAAATTACCGAAAGAATTCCCCATAAAGGATTGGTAAAAAAACTGATGGCAAGACAGAAAACAGTATCACAGAAAAGAGGAACCTTCAAAACATACACTACAAAATCACAGACATAATAATCGAGGATTCCAAAGACCACCGAAAAAAACAATAACAGTATGCCGCGTTTCTTTTCCAAACCCATACAATAATTGTAAAACAAATTCCGTTTTTTCTGTATACTCTTGCTGTGAATAACAAGATTATTACAATCATCGTACTATTCTCCCTCTTTACTATGAACTTGTATGCTCATGACGAAACTACGATGATCCGCCAGATGTATACCTGCCAGCTTTCTGATGTCTGGCTGGATTATGAAAAAGCCGGGGATTTGAACAGTAAAAAAACTCTGCTTTCAGAACTGCAAAAAACGATATACGAACATTGTGTTACAACCCCGGTAACACATTTGAGGGAACAGCAGGAAGCAATTATCAGCGGATTACAGAATGCAGTTTCTGAACTTGAAACAATTTTAAATCAGCCACAGGAAGACAAAATACAGCAGAGGGATGTAGAACTGCGGCTGCAATCACAGATTATTGAATATCTGGAGTTTGAAAAAACAATCAGTGATTTTAAAAGTGAACAGTTATGGAACATTACACGAACTATTCTCATCGTCATGATTGTTTTTATTCTTACCACTATTTTTATGTTTTCTTCCTACAACACCGCAAAACAAAAGGCAAAAAGACAGAAAGCATTTAACAACCAGATAATAAAAGTACAGGAAGAAGAGCGCAGAAGATTAGGCCGGGAACTTCACGATACGGTTACGCAAGACATACGGACTTCTCTTCTGTTCGTAAGAAATCTTAAAGAAACAGCATCCAGCAATAGCACTAACGAAAAAGAACTGCTGGATAAAATAGAACAACTGGAAACCCAAAACCTCATACAAATCAGAAACATTATCCAGAATCTTACACCACCAGAGATTGAAACTGCCAACCTTCACAAGCTTCTGGCAGAATACTGTACTACTACAACACAACTGACCAGATTGAAATGCACTTTTTATGCAGAACAAGGGTTGGATTTTGACAGCTTCAACAGCTTTCAAAAGCTGAATATTTTCCGAATTGTTCAGGAAGCCATAACAAATGCCGTAAAACATGCAAACTGTTCAGAAATCAACATTCTGGTCAGAAGTAAAGCCGGAAATGCATCAAGTTTTGTATTCTTCATTAGTGATGATGGACATGGCTTCAATCAAACTGACCAGGAAACGAAAAACAATTCTGATGTTCTTCTGCAAAGTACCCACCTTGGACTGCAGGGCATGAAGACCCGGGCCCAGCTGATGGATGCTGAACTGAACATTTTTACTGACGAAGATTGCGGGACAGAAATCAGACTGGAAGTCCAGGCTACTGTACCTAAAACGAGAAAAAACCAGTGAAAAAAAGCTGGAAGTGCAGGAAGGTGCTTACACTCCCTGCTCGATTTCTTCATCGTCAACTATACCCATGGCACGTATCTGCTTTTCGAACACTTTGATATTCAGAGGATGCTTTTTCGTTTCCAGACAGAACACTGCGTTGATTCCCCAGATAATACCATTCAAGATATAGTCGTTAAACTTTTCTACATTACGATTGCTATATTCCGGATCGTCGAACATGCCAAAATGCTCAATGTAGATTTCTTTTCTGTCCTTTAGTCGAAGTATCGTAAAGTCCGGGTAGACAACTTTTCCGGTGCAGGGCAATTTCAGAGGAGCTTCATACCGATAGGGAATTCCCAGGTGATACAGTTTATCTGCGATAATTTTTTCTGATTTTGAGCGGACTTTGTCTCCCCTATCAGTGATGAACATTTTTTCTTCGCTTTTCCAAGACAGGGATGTTACCGGTATGTTCTTCCAGCGTTCTGTATATTCACTGTTACTTTCAACCACTTTTTCAATCAGCATAAGTCGTGCCGGATGCATGGATTGGTGCAGAAACCGGGCAAGGGCATCATTTCCGGGCAGTTGTCTGTTTAGTTTCTCCTTGAACGACAGAAGAGTTTTCTTTCTCCGCGCTGTTTCCGCCAGTACACGTAAAAGATAGTCTCTTTGTACTAAATATCTGGCAGCAGACCACTGACGACGCTTTAAATACTGCCCGTTACTTCTGTTTGTATCCGTTACCAGATACAACTGCCATGTACCATGGGTTCTACTAACCCGAATAGACGCGGCCATTGTCTGGTCTGTTGATGAAAATCCATAAAACAGATTCCTGATTCCGGCTTTTTGGCAGCACTATATTCTGTAAACCGTAATCGTAACGGTTTTATACCTGACTAATACAATTCCAACGTTTTCTGTCAGAAACATCTACGGCTATTTCAGCATATATCACTACTAAAGCCGAAACCCAAGGTCACAAACGTGTTTTCTGTTGTTTTTTTTACGGATTTACGTCCAATTTCTTCTCAAAAAGCCGGAAACCAGGCTGCAAAATGACTATGAATTGCTCAAAACTGCAGGTACCGCTTTTTTATACTTTGCAAAAACCTTCAACTTATTCCCGTTTTTCAAGGAGAACACAGCCACCAGCATGATCTTCCATAAGCACAATACCGTCTACGAATTTCTGGAACAATCTTGAGTGAAGGGCATCGCGAATAGAAGTTTCCTTCATATTTATATCCGAATAGAGAGAGAAAGGACATAGTTCTGCACCGCCATGGGAATTATTGTGAAAGAACACACTGCCTACAGCAAGACAGCCTCCGGATGTATCCAATTTCCAAATAGCTGGCTTCTGTAAATATGCGGTTCCAGTCATCATCAGACAGTTACTGTACTGGTGCAGAATCCAACAGGCATGTTTTGCCCGGGAATAACAGCCAGCACAATGCAGATAACAACTGCTGGTAATCCACGCTATTAAAAAATGGGGGGTTATTTTCCATTCAGATCGTTTTTTTTATCATCGGTTTTCCGATTCCGTATACAGCGCTCCGGCAACGTACAGCCGGTCGAATCTGCTGTACCAAAATTTCCTGCTCGCAAAGTATTTTCTGACATGCAGTTCAGCATCGTCATCAATACGGCAGTACCAGTCAAAATGGGTCACCTTTTCAGAAAAAATCTTTTTGCCTGTTTCTGCGGTAAACTCACTTTCCTTCAGCAAATCCAAGGCCACGCGGATTTCATTCAGTTTCGCTTCTGCGGTGACAACAGGAACATGCACTACTATGTACCGTGTATCTGATTCCTTTATGGTAAGCTTGATATCGTTTTTTACCTTTTTGGTATTCTGAAGACTTCCAATGCCCTGGCTGCACAACTGCAGCGCAGATTCAAGAGTTGCAGCCTTTATCTTTTTAACTGTTTCAGCCTTGGCCCGCTCTTGCTTTTTGTACAGGGTCTTGAGTTTTGTGCTTTTCTTGATTTTCTGTTCAGTCATCGACCCTTCAGGTGCAAACAATTCCACCTTGGGACACTGAATAAATGAATCATTATATAAACACTCTATTGCGGAACTCAAAAACACACGTTCCAGATTTTGGTTACGGTAAAATGCTCCCCACCCAATTACCGTTACGCTCTCCGGCAGATAGACGGTTTTCAGATTCCTGCACTGCTCAAAAGCCATATTTTCTATACGCACAACGCCATCCGGTACATGGAATTCTTCTGCTGATCCATCGGCACAGTATATAAGGCTTTTACCATCAGGGGATAATCGGCATCCATCAGTAATATAGGGATAAAGATGTTTGATAGAACAGTTTCTGAACACCTTTGTATCAAGTTTTACATCGGAGGCCTTTTTTGAGAATACAACATCGGAAAGGGTATCACAGTCTGAAAAGGCATAGGAGTCGATACTGGCGAGGCTTTCAGGAAACGTTACCGCCGTTAAGGATTTGCAGTTGCTGAAGGATTCCAACCCAATGCTTGAAAGTGACGGAGGTAAAACCACATTTTTCAGCATATTGCAGGAGTAAAAAGCCCGAAACAGAATCTGCTTTACTTTTTCAGGAAGTACAATGGATTCCAGTGATGTACATTCAAAACACAGTTGTTTGGGAATTTCTTCTACTTCCGGCGGAATAACCAGCGTGGTCAGTGATTTACATAAACTAAAAGCGCCGGTATCGATTTTTGTAAGAGTATCCGGAAGAATAATTTCAGTAAGAGATTCACAACCAGAAAACGCATAGGAATGGATTTCAGTTACCCCTTCCGGAATTACCGCCCGTTTAAGCGTTTTGCAATACGCAAAGGCATCCGCAGGTACAACAGTAATTCCTTCCGGAAACACTGCACTACCCTTTTCATTTACTCCGTACCCATCATGCATGTGTATCGACTATCTCCCCAACGCATCTTGTTTTTTGTATTCACCATACAATGTATCACACAACTATAGTAAAAGACGTTTTATATGTACAAAATTCATTCATACTTCATTTTCTGCATTATTTTTAAACTTTTTTCGCAAATCCAGCGCTAAATCTGTTGACTTTTTTTTTCTGCCGCAGTAAAGTCCTAACTGTTGAACGACAAAGACGCCGTTGATTCCGCTAGAGGAGTCAACGGCTTTTTTTTTGACGTACAACATCCGGCGGTTTCCGTATGGATTCCAGCCAGGAACTTTAATTTTACACAAGCGAAAGGCGACAATGGGGTCGTGGAAAGCGCTGCCGGTAACGATGCCGGTACTGCCACCGCAGCCATGTCGCCTTTTTGCATATACGGAGGTATATATGAGCACAGTAACTGAAGAATTTGGATGCATGGTTTTCAACGAAACCACCATGAAAGAACGGCTGCCTAAAGAAACCTACAAGGCACTGATGCGCACCATCAAAGATGGTGAAAAACTGGACCTGAACGTTGCAACCATCGTAGCCAATGCCATGAAAGACTGGGCTATTGAAAAAGGCGCTACCCATTTTACCCACTGGTTCCAGCCACTGACCGGTGTAACTGCAGAAAAACACGACAGTTTCATCCAGCCTTCTGCTGACGGCAAAATCATCATGGAATTCAGCGGAAAAGAACTGGTTCAGGGCGAACCAGACGCTTCAAGCTTCCCATCAGGTGGTATCCGTGCAACATTCGAAGCACGCGGTTACACTGCCTGGGACCCAACCTCCTATGCATTCATCAAAGACGGTACCCTGTGTATTCCAACTGCATTCTGTTCATACACCGGTGAAGCTCTGGACAAGAAAACTCCTCTGCTCCGCTCTATGGAAGCAATCAACAAACAGGCTCTCCGCGTACTGCACCTCTTTGGAAACGAAGACGTTACCAGCGTAAAAACCACTGTTGGTCCTGAACAGGAATACTTCCTGGTAGACAAATCAGTATACGACAAACGCGAAGACCTTATTTATACCGGCCGTACCCTGTTCGGTGCTAAAGCTCCTAAAGGACAGGAACTGGAAGACCACTACTTTGGTATGATCAAACCACGTGTTCAGGAATACATGAAAGAACTGAACCACGAACTGTGGAAGCTGGGTATCCTGGCAAAAACCGAACACAACGAAGTTGCTCCTGCACAGCACGAGCTGGCTCCAATCTTCAGTACAACCAACCTGGCTTGTGACCACAACCAGCTGACCATGGAAATGATGCGTAAAGTTGCCGGACGCCACAACATGGTATGTCTGCTGCACGAAAAACCATTTGAAGGGGTGAACGGTTCAGGTAAACACAATAACTGGTCAATCAGTACCAATACCGGTAAAAACCTGCTGGATCCAGGTGCAACTCCAGAAAGCAATGCACAGTTCCTCCTTATGCTCTGTGCTGTTATCAAGGCAGTTGACGATTATCAGGACCTGCTGCGTATTTCCGTAGCATCTGCCGGAAACGACCACCGTCTGGGTGCCAACGAAGCTCCGCCCGCTGTGGTCTCCATGTTCCTGGGCGACGAACTGAATGCGGTGCTGGAAGCCCTGGAAAGCGATACGCCTTACAAGGGCGTGGAAAAGACGCAGATGAAGCTGGGCGTGGATGTGCTTCCCAAGTTCAACCGGGATACCAC
>JAZLJW010000075.1:0-7491 GCA_045597345.1 Treponemataceae bacterium | reverse complement strand
TGTACAGCCTTTTCATCCATAAATGCCAGATATTTTCCATCCGGACTGATGGCAGGACTGTTACAGAATGCCGGCACTGCAAGAGCCGTAAAATAGGTATTGCTATGCGCTGCATCAACGGCAAGTTTATACACAAAACTTTCCCGGGTTCCTCCACGGAGCATTTCTACCCAAACCACCGGCAGCTGTTCAGTTTTTAAAGGTCCGGTGCGGATATCCGGTGTCCAGAATACAGAAAAGGTTATAGCACTGCCAGGCACATTGACGAACGGATAGCTGAACAACGTTGTTGCGTAATCAAAGTCTGTTCCATCAAGTTCCATATACCACAAAGTACGGTTATTCTGTACAAGAACAAGTGCCGTGCACTGTGCATTAGCCCAAAACCGGTCTTTTTGCCCGTCAAAAGGCGAAATCATGCGGCCCTGAACTTTTCCAATACCCAGCTGTTCTCCATACATGGAGCGGATATTCAATTCATTGGCAGGAATGGTGTACACCAGATCATGATAAATATACACCAGCAGCTTTTCACTGGCCCAACTTACATTGGCAATCAAGCCCGGGCCAATCTTACGGAACTCTTCTGCATTGCGGGCAGTTCCAAAAGCTTCAGTCGGCTTAATAAAAAACAATGAAGCTTCTTTTTCATAAATCAGCACAGAACCATCCGGCGACCAAAGAACCGGCAAGCTGGAATAACTGTATTCAGCATTTTCTACAAGAACAATTGATTTTTTTGTACGTACTTCTTCCAGAATTACGTCACCACGGGCTGCAGATTTTTTATTGAAGCGGCAAATCCAGTTTCCGTCAGGGCTGTTACTCACCACATCCCGCACCTGTGGAACTGCGAATAAATTCTGAACAGATTCTTTCCAGATAAGGGTTCTGGTAGACCTGTCATACTGCGCAGTACCATGACCATTATTCACCTGAACAATTTTTCCGCCGGCAAGGATACTTACCTCTTCCGGAAAACAGGTTATAAGTTGAGGAGCTTCAGTTGAAGCGACACCTTTCTGAGTGCCGATAGTTGACAGGTACAGATTGGAATGACGCAGGGTAGCAGGTGTTTCTGTTTCTGCCGTAAACAGCAGTCCGTCAGAACTGTTCAAATCGAGGTCAGCAAATGTTGTTTGGGCTGAAACATACCATGCTGCCGATACAGCAGCAATAACACACAGAGCAACTTTCAGCAGTCTGTTTTCAGTGCTATTAACGGTCATCATACATGTGTTCCCTTTTCATGGCAAACAGCATAAAATCCCTTTCAAGGTCATCCAACTGCCGTGTAATGGACCGCAGCCGGTTACTTTCATAACAGTATAATCCGGATTCCTGATTATTAAGGATACTGTTTCTGCGAGGCGCCCCTACAGGTACAAGATCGCCTGTAATCTGTGATACCCCGCACCAGGGGCAGAATATAAAATCTTTTGCAATTGTTCTGCCGCAATCACGACATAAGCCTGGAAGCTGCATACCGATTTCCTCTCTTTAACAGTTTTTTTTGTTCAGAACTTTATTACTGTCTGCGGGTCAACCAGTTTTCCATTTTTATACACTGAAAAATGAAGATGAGGGCCCGTAGAATAGCCAGTACTGCCAACCAACCCCAGCTGTGTTCCCTGATCAACCATCTGACCGGTTTTTACTGAGGTTCGGCTCATATGAGCATATAGCGTCTGATAGCCATTATCATGACTGACAATGACATAATTTCCATATACATTAGTCCAACCGACAGCAGCTACACGACCACTTTTTGTACACTTAATCGGAGTGCCCGTCGGGCAGGCAAGATCAATACCGGTATGATTACTGCGCACCCCGGTAAAAGGATCTGCACGGGATCCAAAACAGCTGCTGATTCTGTATGCTGCAGAAAGCGGATTCATGAACAGTTCACCTAAAGCCTTTTTCAAAGTGCTGTTATCAAGATGCACTCCAGGGATAAACAGGCGCTGTCCCTTAACAATCACCGCAGTTTCAAGATCATTTACATCAAGAATGTCTTCTACCGAAATCTGATATTTTGAAGAAATACCTGCAAGACTTTCACCACCGGCAACCGTGTGAATAATACCGTCAGTATTAGGAATGGTGAGCACCTGACCTGCCCGGAGCGTACGCACATTCTGTATGGCATTAACCGAAATCAATGTTGATATATTTGACAGACCGAATTTCTTGCTGATTGATGAGATATTCTCACCTGCCTTTACCGTATATTTTTCATAGGATACCGACTGCACAAAAGGAACCGTACCATCGTTTTCAAACAGGTTGCCGTTTTCATCAAAATCATCACTGTCATGACTTGAAACAAAGTCCTGCATGGCCCCGGCCATAAGAATACTTTCTTCTGCCACCTGATCAACAAACGTAAGGGTATGTGGAGCTGATTGTATTGCCTGATATCCGCAAAAACTCACTACAACCAGAATTGCGGCAGCCAGAAGGCCACAGAGAACCCACCGTACCTGCCAGAAACTGTCTGCCAGTGTCATCATGATAGTTTCAGCCATCAGTCCATAGTTTTTTTCTGTTTTCTTTCTATTGATTTTATTCTGCGTTTGTAACAAATCGTCCAAAGGAAGGGCATCATAGCCTGTTTCCTCAAGAATGCCTGAATTTAAATAGCTGATAATTTCCATATTCAGTCTATCGACACAAGCAAGTGGCTCTATTAGAATAAATCGTCATTTAGAAAGAAAAACCATGACCACTTCAAACGAATCACCAGAAAAAGAATCACACACTACCTTTTTTCTTCCCGTTCTGGCAGGAATTGCCATTGCCGTTCTTCTCAGATTATTTGTCATTGATATAAAGACTGTTTCAGGAACTTCCATGGAGCCTACCCTGTCTGATGGCAGCACCATCATAACATGGCGGCTCTGTTACGGCATCATCAAACCCGAAAAAGACGACTACTTCATTATGTGGAAAGGTCCAGAACCAGGAGAAATTGTTACGTACTACGTAAACGGAAAACCTGTAGTAAAACGGTGTATCGCAACAGAAGGTATGCCGATAGCTTTTTCAACAGATTCACGCTATAGTTTACAGGTAGGTGAATATGAGATTCCCCTTACAGAACAGCAATACCAGCGCATTAAGTTTGATACTGTAGTTCCACCGGGAACATTTCTTGCTGTTGGCGATAATTACGATGAATCAGTAGATTCCCGAGACTACGGCTTCGTTTACAATCGCTGCATTACCGGTAAAGTTCTTGGTAAAGCAGGAAAATAACAGAACTTTGCACTTACAGAAAGATACGCTTTTTATGAAAGATGATGAAATGAAAGTAAACAGTTTTTTCAAAAAATCCCGTTTGATTATTATCGGGATTTGTTTTGCTCTGTTTGCCGTGTACATTTTCTGGCATTTTGCCGAATTAGCATTCACACCTGTCAGTCAGGCTATAAAGCCTATGGTGAAAATTGAACGGGGATCCATTCTTGACCGTTCAGGGAAACCCCTGGCTGTTGATACTACCTATTATGATATTGCCATTACCCCGTCGGTTTTCAGGAACTACCTTGATACTGCAGGCGCTTCTTTCGCTGCTGCCATCGATATGACTCCGTCAGAACTGAAATACAAAGTTGAAACCGCTCCGGCAACCTTTACCTATCTGAAAAAGAAAATCGACCAGAAAACAAAAGACCAGCTGTCAGAAATAATCCATCGCTATCAGATACAGGGAATCCGCTTTGATACGGTGGCTGGCCGTATTTACCCGGAAAACAGTCTGGCATCGCAAGTTGTAGGCTTTATGGGGAACAGCGGCGCAGGTCTTTCAGGTATGGAATATGCCATGCAGTCTGTGCTTGCACCGGAAATTCCCAGTATCGATACCGCCTACCCTGTTTCCTCCAATAACGGAGATTCAGTTGTCAGAGGTAAAAACGTATATCTTACCATTGATGCAGCATTACAGTATAAGCTGGAGAAAGTAGTTCAGAAAACCATGGAAACCACCGGAGCTGAAAGTGTCATGCTGATTGCAGCAGAAGCAAAAACCGGTGAAATTCTGTCATATATCAGTGCTCCTGCAGCTAATCTGAATACCTACAGCACATCAACACTGGAAGAACAGATTGACCGCCCTGCAGCCTATGCCTATGAACCGGGATCCGTATTCAAGATTTTTTCCGTAGCATCATTTCTCGATATGCACGGAATTGCACCAAATGACCGTTTTTACTGCGACGGCCACTTTGAAATCACGGGAAAAAATGGTGAAAAAGCCGTTATTAACTGTCTGGACCACCACGGGTGGCTTACTGCCCGTGAAGCACTGGAATACTCCTGTAATGATGCTCTTGCACAGATGAGCCAGACAGTAGATTCAGAGAATTTTCTGCAGTACCTGCGACATTTTGGTTTCGGCAGCAAAACAGGTATTGAGTTACCTTCTGAAACACGTGGTTCGGTCAAATCCACCAGCGACAAGTTGTGGTCACTGCGCTCAAAACCGACCATCTCAATCGGACAGGAAATCAGTGTTTCTGCCGTTCAGATGGTGCAGGCCGCTACTGCACTTGCAAACGGCGGTACTCCGGTACAGCTGACTCTGGTATCTCAGATAACTGATTATGATGGCACCGTGGAATACGAGCATCAGCCTGTTTTCAAGGATCAGGTTATCAGCACGACAACTGCACAGCAGCTGCTTGATTACATGCATTCAACGGCTCAAAAAGGCACCGGAGCCAGAGCAAACATCAAAGATATTTCAATTGGGGTAAAAACCGGTACTGCCCAGATGCTGGATTCTGAAAAAGGTGGATACAGTGAGACTGACTTTGTTTCCAACTGTATGGCAATTTTCCCGGTAGAAAACCCTCAGATTATCCTTTATATCGTAGTAACAAAAGCTAAAGGAGAAACCTACGCAGGACGCATTGTAGCACCGGTAATTGGAGAAGCAGCCGATATCATCATTGATCATCTTGGTATGTTCAGAAGTGGAGCTGCATCTTATATCCATAATGGAAAAGTGTCGTTTTTTACCGGACATGCCCAGGAACTATCTACAACTGTCCCGGACTTTACCGGTACGCCAAAAAGGCTGCTGCTACCCCTGCTTGAACGGAAAGACCTGCAGGTACTTATTCAGGGTGACGGCTATGTGGTGTCCCAATCACCGCAAGCAGGTACCCCAATTACGGAGAACATGAGAATTGAACTCTACCTGCAGTAACCAGCTTCTTGCAAATAACCTTGCCCTTTTTACCCGACGGTTCCCTCAGCTGACAGCCTTGTGTCGGGAGGAACTGGATGCTGTAACTGGTACTCCTGAACCTGACCTTGAGATTACCGCTGCCCGGAACGGTATGCCTACAGCACGTTTTTGCGGTATACAGCTCCATTCTGCCTATGATCCGGCAAAAGAAGCTGAACGGGATATGGCACCGTTTCTGCAGCAAGACTGCACAGCCCTGGTACTGCTTGGCATAGGGTTGGGATATCATGCAGTAACTTTTGCCCGTCAAAAACTTTCAGTACCGCTTATCATCATTGAACCCTCGCTCCACCGGCTTCTTTCAGCCATGAGCGTTATTGATTTTTCTCCGGTTTTTTCACTGCCTGAGCTCATTATCTGCCCGGGGGCGCAGACTCCTGCCATAATAGCACTGCTGGAACAGCAGGGAATTGAATCCTGCGCATTTCTCAATAAGTCCTCACTCCAGACTCATGCGCCCCACTTCTTTGAAAGCTTATGGAACCTTATACAGCGGAATAAAGAAAAAAATGCAATCAACCGGCGTACGCTGAAAAAATTCAGTGGATTATGGTTCAGGAATATGTGCAGAAATACTGCACAACTTGCTCTCTGTGAAGGCATCACCCGTTTTCAGGACTGTCTGAATAACCAGACACCAGCGGTTGTAGTTGCAGCAGGTCCCACCCTTGATCATCAGATTCAGCTTTTAAAAGAACTGCAGAATACCTGCATGATTATCTGTGTTGATACGGCTTTACGGGCACTGCTCAATCACCATATAACGCCCCACTTTATCGTGCTCTGTGATCCTCAGTATTACAACGCCCGGCATATAGAAGGTCTTTCTGCTCCAGAAAGCATTCTCATCACCGAATCTGCTGCGTATCCTTCGGTCTTCAGATTTCACTGCAAGGAGATTGTTCTGTGCAGCAGCATGTTCCCTTTAGGAGCCTACATAGAAAAACAGATAGGATTGAAAGGAGTGCTTGGTACCGGCGGCAGTGTCAGTGCAACAGCCTGGGATTTTGCCCGATACTGCGGAGCTTCGAGTATTCTGCTGATTGGTCTTGACCTTGGCTTTCCCCAGAAGAAAACACACACAAAAGGGTCTACCTTTGAAGAAAAGACATTCAGTGCAAGTAAACGTACAGCACCTGCAGAAACTGCACTGACCAATGTTCTTTTCAGTCCCATAACCGTTAAGAAACAGGATTATCAGAACAAAGAACTGTTATCAGACCGCCGTATGGAAATGTACGCCTGGTGGTTTGAAAGTAAATGCCAGGAACATTCCCAGCTGAAGACATATACGGCAAGTTCATCCAGTCTGGCAATTCCTGGAATCATCCCTGTAACGGACAGCACCCTTATACAATTTACTGCACCAGAATATCCCTTTGCAGGCATGACGCTTTTAGCAGCATCAGAAGACGCTCTGAATAAAATAAGCGAACGCCAGGACGCCCTGCAACAAGCCTTACGTGTGTTGGAAGAAGACCTTTCTGCAATAGAAGCAGCCATCATAAAAGCTGATGACGCAACACAATCCTGCAGCCAGACACAGAAGGATCAGCAGCAGGTTCTTTCTGTCCTTTCAGAGACTGACCGACAGTTACTTACCTCACCGGTAAAAGAACTGCTCAACCTTATCATCCCCACGCAGGATGATCTTAAGGCAGAATACGATTCCCTTGTCATCCCGGAAGATCCGGCACAGACAAGAGAATGGCGCACAGCAATGGCACACAGTCATATTCTGTATCAGCATACCCTGCAAGCCGTTCACACCTGGCAGGCAGAACTGTTTCAAAATAAAAATTAACAGGCGGACTGGGAAAGCGCAAAAATTGAATCGCACTTTTTTTCAAAAAAAGTATTAAGTTTTTTCTGCCACACCCGACAATAAATATGTCAGGAAAATAACATCGACCGGTGAGCATCCCACCCGCTCAAGACATCCAGACGGTCGATTTCTCCTTACTTACCACCCGGCCGGAAAACAGTGAGAAGTTTTCCGGTTTTTTTTTGCATTTTCTCTAATCATAAACAGAAAATCTGTCGATATAAGACTTGGAGTTGTCTATATGAACAATTATTCTACAGACTCAATTAAGCCGGATATTTTTTTCACTGCAGATCTCATCCTGGACAAAAACTTTGTTCTCATCCCCTACACGTGTCCTGTAACTCAGACACTGCTCAATGAACTGAAAGAATGGAGCTTCACTTCAATTCAGAGCGAAGGCAGT
>JAZLJW010000074.1:0-11539 GCA_045597345.1 Treponemataceae bacterium | reverse complement strand
GCCCGGCGCCGGTTCCGATGAATGCGGCATCGTATCCCTGTTCTTTCAGAAGCTGTGGCAGAGTTCCGGTACGTCCTACCAGGAAGTTGTTGCGGAATTCAACGCCCATAGCTTTCAGGTTTTCAATTTCTTTTGCAACGAGGGCTTTTGGCAGACGGAATTCAGGAATACCGTATACCATAACACCACCACATTTGTGGAATGCTTCAAATACGGTAACGTCGTGTCCGGCGCGGCGAACATCAGCTGCAACGGTAAGACCGGCAGGACCTGACCCGATGATGGCAACTTTTTTGCCGGTAGCTGGTGCTACTTCCGGTACAGTCTGCAGATTGTTTTCACGTTCGTAGTCGGCAACAAAGCGTTCCAGACGTCCGATGGAAACTGATTTTTCTGCGCTTTTGTAGGTTTTACCTACAGTACACTGACCCTGGCACTGTTTTTCCTGAGGACAAACGCGTCCACAGATAGCAGGCAGCAGGTTTGCAGTTTTAATGGTATCTACGGCACCTTTGAAATCACCCTGTGCAACTTTTGCAATAAATGATGGAATCGGTACGCTTACGGGGCATCCCTGCATACAGGGAGCAGTTTTACACTGCAGACAGCGCTGTGCTTCTACAACAGCCTGTTCTTTGGTGTAACCCAGAGCAACTTCTGTCATAACACGGGCACGGGCTTTTGGTTCCTGTACCGGCATTTCCTGCTGGGGAATTGCCATGCGGTCTTTAGGAGTAAGGGCTTTGCCTTCAATTTTTGCCAGTTCTTCACAGGCAGCTTTATCCAGATCTTCTTTACAAATGAACTGTTCCATTAGTTGTTGCCTCCGTTGGCAAGAGCTTCTGCCTGAGCTTCCATACGGCATTTGTGAGCATCTTCCTGTTCACGTTCCTTGAAAGACTTCATACGCATCATCATGTTGTCCCAGTCTACCTGGTGACCATCGAATTCAGGACCATCTACACATACGAATTTGGTTTCGCCACCGATTGATACGCGGCATCCACCGCACATACCGGTTCCATCAATCATGATGGTGTTCAGGGAAACAGTGGTAGGTACATTGAATGGTTTTGTGGTCAGGGCACAGAATTTCATCATGATAGGAGGTCCGATGGCTACACATTCAGCCGGCGGACACTGTGATTCACACATTTCCTTCAGTGGCAGGGTAGAAACACCCTGGCGTCCGGCAGAACCGTCGTCAGTCATGATGATTACTTCGTCAGCTACGGCTTTCATTTCATCAACAAAAATCAGCAGGTCTTTGGTGCGTGCTGCAATAATCATGACAACCTTGTTGCCAATTGCTTTGTGAGCTTTAACAATTGGATAACAGGGAGCGACACCGATACCACCGCCTACTACGACAACAGTACCGTCTTTTTTTTCAATATGGGTAGGATTTCCCAGTGGTCCCAGGATAGCACCGATTTTGTCTCCGACATTCAGGCGTGAAAGACGCATGGTGGTAGCACCAACAGCCTGGAATACCAGAGCAATCCAGCCTTCTTCAGCATTGGCATCTGCAATGGTCAGTGGAACGCGTTCTGCGTATTCAGTATCCAGCTGAACCAGTACGAACTGTCCTGCTTTTCTGTTGCGGGCAATGTCTGGGGCAGTAACGCGAAAGTAGTAAACGTCGGCAGAAAGCTGCCGTTTTTCAAGAATGGTAAACATTTGACCTTCCTAAAAATGATATCTTAAGAGCTTTAATAATACTAAAGTTCTTTAATGCTACTCAAGTAGTTTTATGAGAAAAGAGAGGAATTATGCCTTTATTCCTGCTATTGCCAGATTGATTGATTCCTTAAGGGAGGCAATATCAGGTTCATCCATGACGGACATACGGAATACGCAGGATTCAAGCATTCCGTACAGCAGATTGTTTGCGGCACGAATGTTGATTTCCTTGAATTCACCGGATTTGATGCCTTCGATAATGACCTGAGATGACAGGTGACGAAGGCGGAGAATGCGGCGGCGCACCCGTTCTGCCGGATCTTTACCGGAACGCTGCAGTTTCAGGAGATAGGCAAGAAGAACGTCAAAAAGATCCCGGTTTTCGAGACATTTTTCCAGTGCGATGTTCATCATGCAGGTGAGTTTTTCGGCACAGGAGATTGTTGTATCAGCCATAATGTCTTTAAGACTGTCCTCAATTTCCTGAGTCAGCTGTTTGATGCTCCAGACGAAAATTTCACTTTTGTTTTTAAAGTAGATGTACAAAGTAGTGCGGGTAATGCCGCAGCTGTCTGCAATTTTCTGCAGGGTTACATCGTCGTAACCTTCATCTTTAAAAACCTGAAGTGCCCGGACGAGAATTTCTTTTTTCCGTTTATCGTGCTCAACAACAATAGCCATGGTGTGTCCTAACCTGAATGATTAAAATATGTAAAAGCTGGTATCAAGATTACCGAACTTCAGTTTTTTTACGCTTGATGCCTGTTTTCCGATGGCTTGTTCAAACTGGGGATGGCTGGTGATGAATCCCATCTGCCAGCCGGGGAATTCCTCAAAAAGACCTGCCATATCCTGGTACAGTTCATAGGCTTCTGCCTGATCGCCGATGCGTTCACCGTAAGGTGGGTTACCCAGAAGGAGACCTGATTCGTACGGCGCTGCCAGATCATGGAAGTCGCACACTTCAAAGTCAGGGCGTTGGATACGGGCATCGGATCCGATGAGCTGCAGTGCACGTCCGGCGGTTACGCAGGCATGTTCAGCATTAATGCGGGAACGTTCTACGGCTGCAGGATCGATATCGGTGCCGGTAATGCGGGCCTGGGCATCAGGACGGATTTTCTCAGCTTCTGAACGCTTGATGTCCATAATGCGGCTTGCATCGAAAAATGGCATGGTTTCAATGGCAAAGCGGCGGCCAAAACCGGGTGCAACGTTGTAGGCATAGAGGGCTGCTTCAATGGCAATGGTACCGGATCCGCAGAAGGGGTCGTGCAGCGGGGTTTTACGGCGCCACAACATCATCTGCAGCAGGGCGGCAGCGGTGGTCTCCCGGAGTGGTGCAATTCCGCCTTCGGTGCGGTAGCCGCGTTTGTTCAGCGGGCTGCCGGAAAGGTCAAGAAGGACAAGAACGGTATTTTCTTCAATGTATACGCGGATATCTACCTGGTCGCCGGTTTCCGGCAGTACTTCCATGCGCCAGACCTTTCCCAGTTTTTTGTAGATGGCTTTGTGAACCATTCCCTGAACAGTGTGTTCTGAATTCAGTTTACTTTTGTGACTGCGTACTTTATCAATGACAACCCGAGTGTCTTTTTTCAGGTAATCCTGCCAGGCTACCTGTTCAATGCCGTCAAAAAGTGAATCAAAATTATCTGCGTAAAAGCTGGCTACCTGCAGATATACGCGGTCAGCAGTACGAAGACAGAGATTTGCACGGAACATACCGTCTTCGTCAGAGAGAAAACTGACACGACCGGGTGCTTTACCGGTGGTTTTGTAGCCAAGCTGTTTCAGCTCATTGGCGAGAATTTTTTCTGCGCCGATAGCGCAAAGGGCAATAAGTGTTACCATGTGGCACAGAATACTGCATTTAACATTTTTGTACAATTTGTCAAAATGACACCGTGCTCGAACACGACGCGAAATTTTCATCCATGAAAATTTCGCTTACATGGTTTTGCATACGCAAAACCATAAGTTTATTTGCCGTTATTCTGCGTTAATGAGCCACCTGGCAATATCAACGATTTTTATACCTTCTTCGGAGTATTCATCATGCTTTGTTCTTGCAATTAATATTTTTGGGTATGCATCTTTGATGCATAATAATGGAGTAATCTCCCTTTCAAAAGTGGCTTGATTTTGAATATTGTCACTCACTTGTATATAGATTTTCTCACTTTGCTTCATGGCAACAAAATCTATTTCTTTTTTATATAAGACTCCTGTATATACCTCATATCCACGCCTCAATAGTTCAATAGCCACCATATTCTCAAAAATTCGTCCATAATCCATATTTCTGGTTCCCAGTTTTGCATACCGGAAAGAATGGTCAGCCAGATAGTACTTATCCTGACTAGTTAAATATTTTTTCCCACGAATGTCATATCTACGAACCTTATAGAATGAGAACGCATTACATAGATATGTAACATAGGAGCTTACTGTTTTGTGATTTATTGGCTCTTTGTGGTTTGTAAGAATATCTGAAATTTTTCGTAAAGAAACTTCTGAAGAAATATTATCCAAAAGAAAATCATTCAAGCGTTCCAGTAATGCAGGATTCCTGATTTTGTATTTCTGAACAATATCTCTGGTTACAAGTGTATCAAACACATCTCTGATATATGCTGACTTTTCAGATTCTTCATCATAGATATACGAACCAGCCATTTCTCCATCATGTGTATATGAATCAAAAGCAGCATCTATATCCGTAATTTGGAAATACTTTTGATATTCAAAAAAAGAAAAAGGAAATACTTTGATATTGAATGCACGGCCTGTAAAAAGCGTTGCCAAATCATTTGCAAGTAAAAAAGCGTTAGATCCTGTTATATAAATGTGATACTTTTCTGAAGCATGAAATGAGTTAATGGCAAGTTCAAAGCCTTTACAAAGTTGTATTTCATCAATCAACAGAAAGTTTTCTTTACCATCTTGATACTGATCTTTTACAAATTTGTATAAAGCATGGTATTCCTTCAAATCTTCAAAATCCATATCGTTATAATTGATATGAATGATATTTGCATCGGGATTATTGTTTTTAAGATACGTTATAAACGCTTCCAGCAGCTTTGATTTTCCTGAACGCCGAATTCCGGTAATTACTTTTATATCTGGAGTATTCATAACGTGCTTCATCTTATCCAAATATGAGTCACGAACTATTATTTTCATTTTGAAAGTATATTCCCTATATTTCCCAAAATCAATATTTTTTCATTTTTGGGAAATACAAAAAAGACATTGGGGGGGGGACGTAAATCACTTCAGAACAATTGTATTCACACAATTCCAAAGGTCTTAGAACAGAGTTTCTTTTTCAGCAACACGAGATGAGACTGAAATATTAATCAAGCATCCGTTGTTATAAATCATATACCGTTCAACATACACAGGTTTATTGTTAGACGAGACTCTGGTATATGATGTTTTCAAATACGAAAAATTCTTTGTCTGTAGTAACGTTGTAGGATCGTATGATACCAATCGGTTACTAATAGAATTCATTTCATTCTCAATACCTAATCTAATGATTTTATCAAGATATTCAATCTCGTTGTTAGATATATCCCGTGATGTTAAAAAAGGACCAATTCCTATCAATTCCGTATCATAATCATATGTGATAATCATGCGGGCATATGTTTCATATGCTGCAGAACCAAAATCTGATAACCCCTTCTGTTGAAATACGATTCGATTGTCTTTAGGTGTTAAGTTGAATACAGACCCCTTTATGGAATCTAACAATTCCTTGTATAAACCATCCTGAAGTTCCATCGTATCAGGAATACTGATTGCTAAAACATTCTTGATATTATATGTTTCTGCAAAAAGTGCATTAGTAAGCACAATTAATATCAAAACAAAAAAACACAGTTTTTTCATCACGACCTTCAATCCTAATTCCAAATTTTTACGGACATAACCTTTTTTTCTAACTGCTAAAGAAGTCTCACAAATTCAGATGTTTACCAGACATATACTTCATTGTACTATGATTAGGATGCATTAACTCTTTTTTAAAAGAAAAGATATTTTGGAGACAGTATGTGGGGTTTCTTACCGCTTTTAATTATTCTGAGTGTTTTCGTGGTGTATGCTAACTGGCACTTGTTCATAAAAATGAATAGGAAAGGTTGGGAATCTCTCATTCCAATCTATCATCATTATGTATTGTTTGACGTGTTATACGATGAAGGATATAAGGTCTTCTTCCTACTAATTCCCATCTATAATATTTACCTCATAATTTTGCTTTATCTTGATCTGGCAGATCAATTTGATAAAAGTACAGGATTTGGCCTTGGATTGCTCTTATTGTATCCATTCTTCATAAGTCCATTAGCATTAGGAAATTCTAAATTTGTCGGAAGACGTATAAAAGAATCTGGTGCTATAGCTGAGAAAAAAGTTGAAGAGGTAAAGGGAAAAAATATCAAAACATCCATAACTAATCAAATCAAAAGTTTAAAAGAAAATAAGGAGTCGAATGATCCCATCCTACAAATTCAAAGATTGAATGAATTACGAAATATGGGTGCTATTACTAATGATGAATACGATGCTAAGAAGAAAGAATTACTTGCCAAAATAAAGTGACATGCTAATTGTTATCCCTTATAGCTAGTCTGAAAAAGCAAAAGGATCCGATGATATGTTGCTTATTACTGCTATGTTTTAATTACCTGGTAGTAAAAAGCAAAATACAACACCAAATGAAGAACCGAATTTATGACCGTTGCTGAGGTAATGGTAATTCTGAAAGCACGCCGCAGGATTTGGCATTGAAGTTGGTAAAGAACAGGGGCGTGCTTATAATTCTGAAAAAAATGGCGAGACTCAAGTCTGAATTAGAAGAATTAAAAGATGTTATGGGAACGAATAGTTCTAATTCCAACGGGATTTTGAGCTGATTAACCCTGCTCGGACACGACAGGAATGGTTTACCGATTTTGATAGGCTAGAATATTCCAATGCTATGATGGAAATTAATTTTGTGGTAATTCATCTTGCTCATGTCTTTTGATTGAGTTCGAAATAATCAATACACTCGACTTTATCCCAAGAAATAAAAGAATTAAAAAAGTAACGGAAGGGACTCCAATAACAAACAACATGATAACGTTGTCTGATAAAAACTCAAGTTTTGTTGAGAGAAAAACCGCTGGGATAATGCTGAATATCGCTGGAAATAATGCCCCAAAAATCGAAATGAATCCAAATCTAATTATTTCAAGAATCTTCTCAAGAATTGTCATTTCTGGCCATTCTTTCTTTCCGTTAGCAATGTTTTTACCACAATTTTTACATTTTGAAAATTGTGTTCTTCCTATTTGACTTTCAGGAAATGTTCCCCTTCTTGAAGAAAAAGTAAGGGTTGTATGGCAGTAGGGGCATCGAGTCCACGTGTATGTCCATCCCATTTAACTATCCTCTAAATTGTACAGAAGGGATAACTGATTACAGCTGTTTTACCGTAATGCCAGACCGCGCATTGATTCGATGGTGGCGTATCCTTTGCGTGCCATAAAGGCTGCAAGGCCTTCTGCAATGTCGTTCATGGTTCGTGGATTTGCAAAGGTAGCAGTTCCTACCTGAACGGCACTGGCACCAGCCATGATGAACTCAACGGCGTCCTGCCAGCAGCTGATGCCGCCAAGACCCACAACGGGAACACGTTCTGCTTCCGGCAGGGTGTTCATGTGCTGGCACAGGTCATATACCATGCGCAGGGCAATGGGTTTTACGGCAGGACCGCTGAAACCGGCGCGGATATTGTCAAAGTAGGGTTCAGCCTTTTCAATGTCGATGGCGGTTCCCTGGAAGGTGTTGATTAGGCTGATGGCATCGGCACCGGCAGTGCGGACAGCGTCTGCAACGGCAATCAGGTTGGGGGCGTTAGGTGAAAGTTTTACCATAAGAGGCTTTTTTGTAACGGCGCGTACTGCGGCAGTTACTTCTGTAGCGGCTGCAGGGTCAAGTCCCCATGCCATACCTCCGGCCTTTACGTTGGGGCAGCTGATGTTCAGCTCAATCATGGGAACATCAGTGGCGTCCAGCAGCCGGGCACCTTCTACGTAGGTTTCAAGGGTAGAGCCGCTCAGGTTGGCGATGGTAGTTGCCTTGAACTTGAGCATGTCAGGCAGTTCGTGGGCAATAAAGTGCTCAATGCCGGGGTTTTCAAGACCAATGGAGTTAATAAGGCCGCTGGGGGTTTCAATCAGGCGGATACCGGTGTTGCCTGCTTTTGGCTGCAGGGTAAGTCCTTTTGAGCAGATACCGCCAAGACCGTCAGTATCGGTTAAGCCGTTGAATTCACTGCCGTAACCGTAGGTACCGCTGGCAGCGATAACCGGATTCTGGAAGTGTACACCGGCAATGGTAACGGAAAGATCTGGCGTTACCGGAGCTGCATCCCGTGGAGGCAGTTCTTTTCCTTCCGGGCGGGCTTTTGGGGCACGCTGGGGGAAAATCAGTTTTTCACCGGCGAATACAGGACCATCTTTACAGCAGCGGCGGTTACCTTCAGTAGTAACGATGGTACAGCCAAGACAGGCTCCAACACCACAGGCCATGCGGGCTTCCATACTCAGGTAGCACTGAACGCCGGCTTCGGCACAGGTTTTCTGGATGTATGCCAGCATGGGTTCAGGACCGCATGCGTAAACTGCAGCGTAGTTCTTTTTTTGTAGCAGGTCTGCAGTAAAGGCGGCGGTAATCATACCGTGAATACCAACACTGCCGTCATCAGTGGTGATATAGGTAGTTGCAGGCTGCAGGTGGTCTATGCCGTAGCAGCCGGATTTAAAGCTTGCAAAAAAGTCGTAGGAACCGGCAGGCAGAGTTTCGGCAAAGCCGGCAACAGGAGCAACACCAATGCCTCCACCAACAATGGCAATAAGTTTTCCGCCATCAGCAGGAGCCTCAAAAGTATTTCCCAGTGGTCCAATCAGTTCGACTTTTTCACCGTGATTCAGGTTGATTAATTCAGTGGTTCCATGACCTTTCTGCAGAATCAGAAAGTGAATGCGGTTTCGTCCGCTAGGTAGGGTCTCTTTACGATAGACACTGATAGGACGGCACAAGAGCTGTTTGCTGTTTGCTGAGCGGATCATGAAAAACTGGCCGCTGGCTGGCAGTGGAATGTTGCCTTCAACCATCAGTTCAAATACACCGGGGGCAATACGGTTTAATCCAGATGCAGTTCCGGTACACAGTGCTTTCATATTGTCAGTTTTACAGCTCATAACAGTTCCTTGTTTTTGATGATGTAGCATATCTGCAGGCATGGACGCCGGCAATAACTGGAGTTTTGCTTACAGTGAAGCTTTTGCGTTCAGAATATCGGTTTTTGAGAATGCAGCAGCACGACCGGCGCTTTCTGCAATATCATCCAGTGTCAGGATACCGGCTTCACGTTTTTCGGCAAGTGTTTCGTCCTTTTTCCAGGCACAGAGAATACCGCGGCTTGAGTTAACGGTACCACCGGCTTTATCCAGCAGGGTGCCGCAGATACGTGCGGCTCCACCCTGAGCACCGTATCCCGGAATCAGGAAGAAGATGTTGTTGTATGCATCACGCAGGGCACGGGCATCTTCTTCTGCAGTAGCGCCAACTACGGCTCCCACCGGAGAGGCTGCGTTTTCGGTAGCACCAAAGCGTTCTGCAATCTTCATCAGCTGGTTACCAACGTTGTTCAGAACGAGACCACCTTTGGTCAGTTCCAGTTTTTCAATGTCATCGCGTCCAGGATTTGACGTACAGAGCAGAACAAAGATACCTTTTCCTTCTTTTTCTGCCTGAGGTGTGCACCATTCGATGAACGGTTCAAGAGTATCAAAACCCATGTACGGGTTAATGGTGATGATGTCGGTTTCAAAGTCGCCGGAGAAGTGGGCGCGGGCGTAGGCTTTAGCAGTATCGGCAATGTCACCGCGTTTGATGTCCGAAATGGCTACGGCACCGTTACTGCGAACCAGTTTCAGGGTGTCGGAGAAGGTTTTCAGACCGGCAAGACCCATGGCTTCATAGTAGGCAATCTGTACTTTATAGCAGCCGGCGTAGGGCAGGGTTGCACTAACTAGAGCCTGGTTATATGCCATAACAGCTTCTGCCGGAGAAGAGTACTGCTTCAGGACAGATTCTGGGATGTAGGACGGGTCGGTATCAAGACCAACACACAGCGGGCCCTTCTGGGCGCATGCCTCTTGCAGGCGGATCATTGCATTTGATGTAGACATGGCCCTACTATACCATATATTGCGTGTGAGGGCGAGTAGGGAGGGTAAAGGTCTGTCGGTGCGGGGTCGGTTTTGGGAATGCTGGATGGTGTAGTATCTTTTGGTTACGACAGGTTCTTTATCAGATGAAACTTTTTGTGACCGGTGGAAATATCCTGCAGTTCGCTGATTACTACGTACCCGAACTTTTTGTAAAACTCCGGAGCCTGCCAGGACATGGTGTCAACATGGACACTGTGGCATCCCCGGGCCTTTGCCTCAGTTTCGGCAGCCTTCAGCAGGCGGGATCCAATGCCGTTTTTCCGGCAGGATTCAGCAACCCACAGGGTATCAATGTGCATCCAGCCCCAGTAAGTGCCGCCCAGAATGCCACCGATAACGGTACCGGCATCATCGTATTCAACGACGTTGAACAGCTGGTGGTTGTCCGGTCCCACATGGGCATTGTTGAATGCTTCTAAAGACTGGTTGATAAAAGCGATTTCTGCGGGAGATGGGTTTGTGTTCATATTGTCCTACAGCTGTACAACAATCCAGTGGTCCGGATGTTCTGTTTTCAAAGCCTGATATTTGCGTTCTTTTTCAGCGGCATTCTGTTCCATCTGCCAGTCATATACCTGGAACGGAACAAAATCCGGTGCGGACATGAGCCCGATGGTCAGTATCAGCTGGGCTGCAGTTTTGTCGCCTCTGTTGATCATGGTTTCCAAGAGATGCAGTGTTACCAGCGGGTGGGATTTTCTGCCTGCAAACCGTGAGCGGTACAGGTTATCAAGCACCAGCAGGTTTGCCTCATCAAGATAGGTGTTTTCCTGCACATAGGCGTAATACAGGAACAGGGCATACCGGATATCGCTATTATCAATGCGGGGATCAAAGACAGCCAGTTCTTTTACCTTGTTCAGCAGTGCGCCCGAGGTATACGGGTTTTCATTACCGTTGAACAGCGCCATAAACTCATCCATCATGGCAGTACAGTTGTCATTTGCCGGATCAATGGTTTCATCGAACATGGTAAGGGTCCAGCAGGGCGTTAGGGTGTTTGCAGAATAGGCATCGATAAGGCCGTTGCCGTTCAGGTCCAGATAGTAGCGGTCATACACATACACGGCATAGGGAACGCCATCCATAACCAGAAACACCGGGCCAGGCACATCCGGATCAGCGCACTCCATGGTAATGGGCTGATTTTCATCCCGGTACAGAACGAACTGCGGATTGATGGCCGCATACAGGCTGCGGAGATCGGTGTCGTAATCGATATGCGATAGGTCTGCTGGTGTGGGAGCGTCCTTCGCTGGTGCGGGTGCAGGGGCCGGCGCGGTAGAGGCGCAGGACACGAAAAGGGCTGCGGAAAGGAATACGAAAAGTGTAGTTTTGATGAGAAGACGATTTTTCATAGGGGTAGTGTAGCATATGTGATGGCTTTTTGGTGAGAGAAGTTGAAGCTGAGGACTTTGGTGCGAGGGGAAGAGTTATCACATCCCTACAAGTTGTTTAAAATGCCAAGAAATTTCGATATATCAAAAATGTATCAGTTAAATTCCTTGTTCATTTCGATATATCGAAATATACTAAATCCATGAGTATTTCCAGAT
>JAZLJW010000073.1:0-9162 GCA_045597345.1 Treponemataceae bacterium | reverse complement strand
GATGTCTGCTATAACGAAGCACCCGGCGTTCACAACTGGGATTTCTGGAACGCATTCCTTGAACCAGCCATTAAATGGGCACTTGAAGCATAAACAGGAACATCTATGTCATTACAAAACACTCTTGCGGGGCTTTCTGCATGGACTGCCCCTGCAGTACCGGCTCATATTCCCCACGGGGATATGCCCGGTGATAAAGTTGAAATCAACGAAGGTCATATTGCCAAAGCCGGCGTGATTTTTCCCCGGCTTATTGCAGAAATGCAGAAGGTTCTTGCTGATGGCCGCAATACCGATCGTATTGTGGTAACCGTTTGCGGCGGCAGTGGAGTAGGGAAAAGCGAAATCGCATCCCTTCTCAGCTTCTACCTGAACTCTGCCGGCATTGGTTCCTACACCTTGAGCGGCGATAACTATCCCCGCCGTATTCCCCAGTACAACGATGCTGAACGGCTGCAGGTATTCCGCGAAGGCGGTGTCCGTGCTCTTGCCAAAGCAGATCTTCTTACGGCGGAAGTATGGACTGATCTTCAGAAACTGCAGGAAGCCGGCGATGATGCCCGCCCATCACATGCTGACCAGTATTCTTGGTTTGCTGAATACCTGTCTGGCGGAAGGAAATCTCTGGCTGGTTACCTGGGAAGCCGCCATGAAATCGGCTTTGATGAACTGTCGGACATCGTTTCTCAGTTCAAAGCCGGTAAAGATGCCATTTATCTGAAGCGCATGGGTCGTACAGCTGCCAGTACGTACTACGAAAAGGTAGATCTTTCAGCCGTACAGGTTCTGATTATTGAATGGACCCACGGTAACAGCGATAACTACACCGGCGTGGATATTCCGGTGCTGCTTAACAGTACGCCGGCAGAAACCTTGGCCCACCGTGCCAGCCGTGCCCGTGATGGTGCTGTAGACAGTCCCTTTACCACCATGGTTCTGGAACTGGAGCAGGCTATGCTTATTGCCCAGTCTCCAAAGGCAAAGATTATCGTGTCAAAAGCAGGTGAACTGATTTCGGCTGCAGACGTGGCAAAAGGAGCACAGGCATGAGCGGCCGGAACACAACAGCTGCCGGCTGCATGCTCAACGCGTACCCCGACAGCATGGGCGGCACCCTTGGTCATATTGCCAAGATCCTCAGCCGCCCGGAATTTGACGGCGTTTTCAGTTCTTTCTACATACTCCCCAGTCTGTTCCACAGTGATCTGGACCGGGGATTCTGCGTTGTTGATTACGGCATAAATGAAGACCTTGCCACCCGTGACGACCTTGAAAAACTGAAAGCCCTTGGTTTTGACCTGAAGCTGGACTTTATCCTGAACCATCTTTCCGTGCAGTCAAAACAGTTTCATGACCTGGTTGCCCGGGGAGAAGACTCTGCATACAAAGATTTCTTCATCAACTGGAACCAGTTCTGGGCCGGCTGCGGAGAAATGACTGCAGAAGGCTATATCCAGCCTGACCAGAAGTACATTAAGGATATGTTTTTCAGAAAACCGGGGCTGCCCCTGCTTCTGGTAGAATTTCCTGACGGCCGCAAAGTGCCTTACTGGAACACTTTTTATCAGAAAGTGACGGAAGATCCTGCTACCGGCAAAAAAAACTATCTGGGCCAGATGGATGTAAACATCAAGAGTCCCCTGGTCTGGGATTTTTATCGCGATACCCTTTCAAAACTCAGTGAGTACGGGGCCCGCATTGTCCGCCTTGATGCCTTTGCTTATGCCCCCAAGGAACCGGGAGAACGGAACTTTCTGAACGAACCGGGCACCTGGGACCTGCTGCAGAAAGTAGACAATCTGGCTTCAGAATATTCGCTGAACCTGCTGCCGGAAATCCACGCAACCTATGCGGAAAAGACCTACAAGCTTATTGCAGATAAAGGCTACATGACCTATGACTTCTTCCTGCCGGGCCTCATTATCGATGCCATTGAAAACCAGACCGTAGAACATCTGGCAGACTGGGCGCAGGAACTGATTCGTGACGGCATCCGCACGGTTAACATGTTGGGCTGTCATGACGGTATCCCGCTTCTTGACCTGAAGGGCATTCTGAGCGAAGAACGGATTCAGAATCTGATTGATGTTATTGTAAGCCGTGGCGGATACGTAAAGGACCTGCACGGTGCAAAGAACATGTACTACCAGGTAAACGCCACCTATTACAGTGCTCTGGGCGAAGACGACCGGAAAATGCTTCTTGCCCGTGCCCTTCAGCTTTTCATGCCCGGTAAACCGCAGATCTGGTATCTGGACCTGTTTGCCGGCTGCAATGATATTGATGCCGTAAAACGTGCCGGGGAGGGCGGTCACAAGGAAATCAACCGCACCAACCTGACTGTTGCTGATATGGAAGCCGCTCTGGCTCGTCCGGTGGTGCAGAAGCAGCTGGAACTTTTAAAACTGCGGAATACGTTCCCGGCCTTTGGCTTTGATGCCCAGTGTACGGTTAAGACTGAAGGTTCCGGAACGCTTGAAATTATCTGGCAGAAAGACGGCTATAGCGCCACTCTGAAAGCTGACGTATCTGCCTGCTGTTATGAAATTACCACCCATTCGCCGGAAAACGAGGAAACAAAATGATTATCGAAACCAATAACTGTGCCCTTGCCTTTAACGATATGCTGGAATTTCAGGGCGCCGTTCCTGCCGTTATCCAGAATGATAATGGCAGCGTTACCCTGCAGATTGCAGCTCCCAACGCAGCAAAAGTGGAATTTAAGATTGTTGAAACCCTGGTGCCGGCAGAAAAAGGCAGTGACGGCATCTGGCGCTGCACCTATACGGAAAAGACTGCCATCAACTATGTGCAGCTTCTGATTGATGATGTACCGGTAATTACCCCCCTGTTACCCATCAGTTACGGATACAGCCGGCCTTATAACTTTGTGGAACTGCCGGTTCCCGCCAACGATGGCTCTTCCAGCGATTTTTATGCCGTTAAGGATGTTCCCCACGGAGCCGTACGCCGCCAGTACTTCCACAGCAGCGTTACCGGCCGCACCGAAAGCATTCTGGTGTATACCCCTGCTGAGTATGATGAAAACCCGGATAAAAAGTACCCGGTTCTGTACCTGCAGCACGGTCACGGTGAAAATGAAACCGGCTGGACTTACAGCGGTAAAGTAAACTTTATCATGGATAACCTGATTGCAGAAAAAAAAGCAGTGCCCTTTGTCATTGTTATGGCCAACGGTATGGTTCAGGTTGATGCAGACACGGTTGAACCCGGCCCCATGGTAGTTCCCGGTAGCCGTAAAATCGTTGACTTCATGCAGTTTCCCCGGTTCATTCTGGAAGACATTATCCCCTACGTGGAAAAAACGTTCCATGTGCGCACTGACAAGGCCGGCCGTGCCATGGCTGGCTTAAGCATGGGTAGTTTCCATACCAGCCGGACTACCCTGGCAAACCCGGATATGTTCTGTGCTGCAGGCGTTTTCAGCGGCTTCATGAGTAACTTTATGGAAGGCAGTTTTCTTGACAGCGTAAAGCGGCCGGAAGGAAATAATGACCATCTGGCTATTCTTGATGATGCAGAAAAGGCTGATGCTGCATTCAAGCCGTTCTTCCGCGCCATGGGAGAAAACGATCCTTTCTTTGAAGTATTCAAGAAAGATGATGAACTGTGTGCGGCTAAAGGCTTTAATCCCGTACGTAAAGTGTATTCAGGCACCCACGACTGGAACGTATGGCGTCTGTGCATCCGTGACTTTGCCCAGATGATTTTTAAAGAGATGTGATGGTATGTCATTCCTTACGTTAGATTTTAAGTCCCAGGCTTTATCCCGTGGAGTTCAGGTAAAAGTCATGCTGCCCGATGACGGCATAGGTGGCTTAAAACCGGTTCCCCAGCCGTATAAGACCCTGTACTTTCTGCCGGGGTACAGTGCCACGGCAACAGAGTTGATAACCTATCTGCCTTTCAGAAAGCATTGTGAACTGAAAGGCATTGCCGTAGTATTCTGCGACAGCGAAAACCTGTTCTATCAGGATTATCCGGAACGGAATACTTTTTACAGCCGGTTTGTGGCAGAAGAACTGGTAGCGAAGACCCGACAGCTTTTGCCGCTGTCACACCGCCGGGAAGATACTTTTATCGGTGGTATCAGCATGGGTGGCTACGGTGCTTTGTATAACGGCATGAAATACCGTGATACCTTCAGTAAGATTGCGGCATTTTCGCCCAGCTGTGATCCGGAAGTGCTTCTGACGTTGCCCGGATTTGCGGCGGGAATGTTTGAAAGTCTGTTTAAGAGCCACGATGAGTATGTTGCCAGTGATGCCTGCCTTGCTACCCTGTATGGCAACGCCCGTAGCCAGTGCTCACCAGGATCACTGAGCCTGTCGAAGTGTCCTGAACTCTGGATGTGCTGCGGTACCGGTGACCGTCTCGTCTGGAGCCAGGCAGAAGCGTTCCATACCGTGCTTGAAAATATAGGGTATACCCATCAGTTCTGCAGCGGAGAAGGGGACCATGAGTTTGCCTACTGGGAACGCCATATGGACAGTGCCTTCAGCTTTCTTGCCGGCATCCCGGAAGATACCCGCAATGTCTTACAGAGCCCAGATAAACTGTAAAGACGGGCCTTTTTTGCCTGGCACTGCAATGTCGGGCAACTGATGCATACTACCGGGTCGGCGGGATGGCCAAAAACGCTCGATATCGTCGCTATTGGCGAAGCCCGGCAAGGAAACTATTGTTCCGGGCTTCGACAATTTTTGTCCATCCCGCCGCCCCTCTCGTATGCATCAAGTGCTTTTTAACAATGATCTGTCCAGGGCACAGAAACCTGACAAAAGGAGAAAACATATGAAAATACGCGACGTTATCGCAAAAATTCTTGCCTATCACCCGCAGTTTCCGGCTGACTATGCCGGCTGCGATGACTATAAATCCGGCAATCCGGACGATGAGTGCACCGGTATCGTAACCGCCATCGTTCCCACCATCGAAGTAATCAGAAAAACCCACGAACTGGGCGCCAATCTGCTGGTAGTACACGAACCTACGTACTACACCAGCCAGGACCTGGGCAGTTGGGGCTATGACTTTACCAATCAGGTATATGAAGAAAAAGCCGCACTCTTAAAAGAGTACGGCATTGTTATCTGGCGCGACCACGACCACATGCATGCCCATCAGCCTGACGGCATCTTTACTGGTGTCTTTAAGTACATGGGTTGGGAACCTTACTACGATGCCAGCGACAAAGCCGTTCCCTTTGCCTTTGTCCTGAATCTGCCCGAAAGTACCGTTGCAGAAACCGCAGAAGAAATCAAGGTAAAAATGGGATGCAACAGCCTGCGCTATGTGGGCAACGATGATGCAAAAATCAAGAAAGTTGCCCTGGTATTCCACCTGACACCCAATGGTATGGGAAGCGACTTTACTGACGAAAAAGGCCTGCTGCATGAATACAGCCTGCAGGTTATCGAAGCCATGGAACACAAAGGCATAGACGCCATCATTCCCGGTGAAGTTATCGACTGGACGGTCATGAGTTATATCCGTGATGCTGCCCAGCTGGGCAAAAACAAGGCAGTCTTTGTTCCCGGACATTTCAGCTGGGAAGAACTGGGTATGAAGTACGCAGCAGACTGGATTGGCGATCTGATAGACCATCAGCTGGCCGTTACTTTTGTAAATGCCGGTGATATGTACAAATATCACTGAAAAATTGAACAAAACAGTAAAGTTGCACTATAATATGAATATGCGCAACTGTAATCTTCTGAAAGCAATAAGCATTGTTATTTTTGCAACTGTACTGTTGACTGCCTGTGCGTCAACGTCATCTGGCGGAACAACCCCCGCTCCTAAATGGTTGACCTCTCCTGAAGAATTATACCCTTCAAAGGACTATCTGTATGAAATCGGGTATGGTGCCACCGAAAAAGAGGCATTGGCAGAAGGTCTTGCAGCTCTTTCCCGTTCTATCAGTACTTCCATCGAGACTGATACTGTCGCCAGCCAGTATATGACCAGTACTGAACAGGGATCATCCTCAATACGCAGTATGGACACAACAACCCGTGTAAAATCCCAGCTGGAAAACATTTCAGGTCTGCATAATACTGAAGGTTGGTATAACCCGAAAGATGGCAGAATTTACATGATGGTATATATTAACCGTCAGGAAGCATGGACAACCAGCTACGAAAAGAAGCTGAAAGAACGTCGTGATGCATTTAATGCGTATTACAACGAAGCAGAAATCAATACTGTTGATGATCCACTGCTTGCACTGCAGTATTTCAGACAGGCAGAAGTTGCCGGTGCTGAATATACTGATATGATGAATCTTACCCGCATCATCTATGCAGAGGGTGAAAATTACTACGAAAGAGACCGTTCCACTGTAAGCGGCATTGCAAAACGTGCCATGGACATGCAGAGCAGCCTTACCTTCAACCTTGTTATCGTCAACGATTACAACAGAATCATTGAAACAAAAGTTGTTGATCTTTTCTCTGTTGCAGGTATCAAAGTAAAGAAGAATGCTGCAAATACAGACTACACCATTACTGTTGATATTGCAGATAATCTGGAAGTTGAAAACCGCGGTACCGAAGACGAAATCCATGTTGTATATCCTGCACTGACGATTACGGTAAATTCTCGTAAAAATGGACGGAATTTATTTAGTTTTGGATTAGACGGAAGGAAATATCCTGCCTATAATAAAGATGTAGCGATGAGAAAGGGTTATACCGCACTTGCCGGCAGCCTGGACGATTCCATGACTGATGAATTTACTAAAGCTGTTTTTGGAAGCAGCCGGTAAAGATATTTTAAGGAGGCTCTAACATGAAAAAGAGTGCATTATTGAGCGTATTAATGATCCTGGTACTGGTTTTTGCAAGCTGTGCAACTACTGTTGTTAAAGGATCTGGAATGAAAGGTAAAGATGCAACCATGGCAAAAATCCAGATTGAAGTTGTAGACTATCAGGGTAACGGATTTGGTCCAATTCCCGAATGGGTAAGACTGGTAGCTCAGGGACAGTACGATGCTTCTGTTCTCAGCACCGTAATGCCTGGTCTGGAAGGAAAAGTTGCATTCGTAACCATCGGACGCGGTGACAACCTTGAATTCGTAAAACAGTGGACTGACCTGGTAGACGTTGAAGTTCAGGTTGGTGATACCATCCAGCGTGTAGTTGGTAAGAGTGTAGAAGCTAAAATGAACGCTTCAAGAGAAACTGAAGGTATGGAAGCTTCTCCATCAGAAGTTGAACAGAGCGTTAACATGTACAAAAAAGCAGTTTCTGCAGTTGAACTGAATGGTCTGAAGAAAACCGCAAGTTCTTGGACTCAGATTCGCCAGTTCGATGAAAAAACCAAAGAAACCAAAGACTACTTTGAATACTATGCTGTTTGGACCATGGATGAAAAACAGTACAACGCACAGCTGAACGAAGCAATGAAAAACATTGCTGACAACACTGCTGGTGGAAAACGTCTGCTGGATTCTGTAGTTGCAGATGTTACCAATACTCCTGTTATGATTTCTTCTAACAACGAAGAAATTAACAGCGCAGCTGACGATTTCCTGCTGTACTAATCGATTGATACGTACAGTGCATGAATATGTTGTGTCAGGATATGGTTCGCCCGATACTCTGACCGCATAAATCATAAAAGCGCATTCTTGACTAAGGATGCGCTTTTTTTATATAATGAAATAACTTACTGGGATTGTAGCTCATCTGGATAGAGCAACTGCCTTCTAAGCAGTAGGTAGGGGGTTCGAGTCCCTCCAGTCCCGCTTTTTTTTATGTCCGCATCAATTCCCTATTGCAATTCCCATACTCATTTTGATTCTTCCGTTGCCGTCATAACGTCACCTGAAGTGCCGTCAGTTTTTTCTGTCTGTTCAGAAGATATTGATGAAGTTGCGGGGATGATGCCAAAGACCATAATGGCAGCGGAAGCGATGCCGGGCCTGACCTCAGAAAGTTCAAATATCTCTGTCAGCACGGGAGTGCACCCTTGGACGGTTGCCGGCCTTACAGAATCTGATTTGCCAGCCCATCTGAAACTTCTGGAACAAGCCCTTGAACAGAATGCTGCAGGAAAACTGCCCTTCCGCATTGTGGCTGTAGGGGAGTGCGGGTTTGACCTGTACGGCGAAGACCGTCGGGCAACGTATGAACTGCAGCATCAGGCATTCCATGCCCACATGGAACTGGCTCAAAAGTTCAACCTGCCTCTTGTCATTCACAGTGTAAAGGCTGCAGAACCTCTTTTAAAACATCACAATGATTTGAAGAAACTGCCGGTGGTCATTTTTCACGGATATTCCGGCACCAGTAATGAAGCCGATACCTTTCTGCACCGCGGCGTCAATGCCTATTTCTCATTCGGAGCATCCCTCCTGTCCGGTAAAGGGTGGCCATCCCGTGTTCTTGCATCGCTTCCTGATGACAGGATTCTGCTGGAAACCGACGGAAAACCGGTCTTGCTGGAATCAATCTACCAGTGTGCAGCCGGCATAAAAAACGCTGCTACAGAAAACCTGCAGCAGCGTGTCTTTGAGAATTACCGTTCAGCTTATCAGCTTGATTAGCCTAAGGTCGGTCGTATTTCCTTAAACGCTTCTATAGTTTTGTAGAACGTATCAACAAGAATAACGCTTGCTGCAACCCGGTCGCCCTCAATCTTACCTTTCTGGATATCTTCAAAAGTCTGACATGCCTGATGCAGTGCATCACCCCCTAAAGTTCCTGCAACACCTTTTAAAAGGTGGGATGCTTTATGGGCATTTTCTTTATCATCAGCGGCAACAAAACCTTTGAATGCTTCAACATCAAACTGGGGATCATCAAAGAACATATCAATAAGCTCACAATATAATTCCAGATCGTTATCAAGACGCAGCATGGCATCTTCTTTGTTAACTAACAATGCTTCTGACATTTCGGTCCTCCAACCGTAATAAATTGTAGCCTATGATTAAGATTACTGCTATATTTAACATATGAACAAGAAAATTGTCGTTTCTAATGTAATAACTTTAGGTTTTTGTGCACTTTTTACTTTTTTTCAAATAACACGGCATTTGGATATTTCGGTACTGGCACCGGTGATTATGGCGGTGTACACCGGAGTATTTGCTTTCTTTGTTATCGATGGCATCATCAGACAACCAAAGCCA
>JAZLJW010000072.1:0-18236 GCA_045597345.1 Treponemataceae bacterium | reverse complement strand
GTTTTAACTCTTCTGAGTATTTGGACATTAAAAAAATGCACCTCCTAAAATTGAACTTTTTTTGTCCAACTTTAGGGGTGCACTTCATGAGGAATCCAGCCTTTTTTATATTTCTGTAAGCTACAGCTCAGACTTTGAGCTGGTCTGACTCCAGTGAATCAATTCTTCTCCGCTTTATCTGCAGATAGCGCAGCCATGCAGTGAAGCCGCTGAAGAACCATACCAGACCAACTGACCACCAGATCCCCCAAACGCCCAATGCTGGTATGGAGGTTAGGGGAACCGGCAGCAGGAATCGTCCCAGTACTTCCACAATTCCGTTCAGTAACGGGAAGAATGCATCTCCAATACCGGTGAGAACACTGCGAATAACGTAAATAACACCAAGAAATACATAGAACCAGCTTGAAATCTTTAGTGCTTGGGCGCCCATTTCGATTACTTCTACATCGTCAACGAAAATGGCTGTTATCTGCCGACCGAAAAGCTGCATAATCGGCAGCATCAGTATCGTAAACACCACCATCAGCAGGAAGCATTTGTGGTAACCTTCAATGATGCGTTTACTTTTGCGGGCCCCATAATTCTGACCCACATAGGTAGACAGAGCTGCTCCAAGGGTTTGATACGGCTGGTGGATAACCTGTTCAATACGGCTGATGGCAGTGAAGGCAGCCAGTGTCACCGGGCCAAAACCATTTACGACAAACTGTAGTGCCATGCAGGAAATAGCTATGAGCGCATATTGTAAGGATAGTGGAATTCCGATTTTTACTGCGCGGATGACAATTTCACGGTTGAACAGAAAGTCATCTCTTGAAAGGGCAAAGTAGTCATTGCGGGCAATGGCGTACCAAAGACAGAGAACTCCGGATAAGAACTGTGAAATCAAAGTTGCAATACCGGCTCCAACAACGCCCATATGAAGAAACCGAACGAAAATGATATCCAGGATAGTATTCAGGATGCATGAAAAGATGAGGAAGTATAACGGTGTGCGTGAATCGCCTAATGCCCGGAGCATTGCAGAAACATAGTTGTACAGGGATACAAAAAGAAGCCCAAAACACATGAGCCGTGTGTATGCCAGTGAATCAGCAAAGATATCATCTGGAGTCTGAAGGACGAGTAGAAGAGGTTTTGCGGATAAAAGGGCAATAATACCAACGACAATGGGAAATACCAGCATGATGTATCCTACATTTGCGATACAGCTTTTTACCTGTTTTTTTTCACCGCTGCCAAAAAAATGGGAAGTGATGATACCACCACCGGTACCGATACCATTGCACAATGCGAAAAACAAAAACGTAATGGATCCCGTTGCTCCTATGGCGGCCAGTGCACTTGCGCCAACAAGACGCCCTACAATGATGGAATCGACCAGATTATAGAACTGCTGAAAAATATTACCAATCATCATGGGAACGGCAAACAGAACCAGCAGTTTTACCGGACTGCCTTCGGTCATATTCATATTTGAATTCTTCATCATATACTCTATGTACACCTTTCTCATGATTTATCCTAGTGTATGTACCACATAATTACCGGATCCTAGCAATAATTTATTGTTATATTTTACAGAACACAGAAAAAGGGGAAGCTGTGGTACAATTTCAGATACGGAATGTGTCTGCTGAGGAGTTGATGATGGGCAAAATAATGGAAGCTCTGTTCTGCGTTTTTTATCTGGTGTTTATTACCATTACCGGCATTCAGATTGTTGTAAAAGGTAAGGGAAAGAAAGAATTTCTGCTGTTTGGCATTATGTCGCTTGTTCTTGTTGGAGGAGATTCTTTCCATCTGGTACCACGAATACTTGTGGCCATTAATTCAACCGGTGATTACCACGTATCACTGGGGCTTGGAAAACTGGTGACATCCATCACCATGACGCTGTTCTATCTGCTTATGTATTATGGGTATAGTATCCGGTACAGCTGGAAGAATACGGTGTTGGAAATCTGCATGATTCTGCTGGCGGTGTGCCGCATCGTACTTTGTCTGTTACCTCAGAACGACTGGACCGGAGCAGCACCCGTAATTTGGGGCGTATACAGAAATATCCCATTTGCAGTTATGGGTATCATCATGATTGTGCTGTACTTCAGACGTCGTTCTGATGCCCCTTTCCGCTGGATGTGGCTTGCTATTACGTTAAGCTATGCCTTTTACATTCCCGTAGTCCTTTGGGCTGACGTACATCCCATGATTGGCATGCTCATGCTGCCAAAAACCTGTATGTACATCTGGATAGTGCTCATGGGAAAACAGCTGGTAAAAAAGAACAGCTGAAAACAGTAAGCTGCGGTAAAAAACAGTAAACTTTTATACAAGGAAATATCCATATGACACAATTATTGTCATTAACGGCGCTTGTTCACGTATTTTATGTCACCATTCTTCTGTTTGGTGTTTCGTTTCTGTTGAATCTGGTTTTCAAATTAGCTCGTGTTGTTGTAAACAGAATTCCCAATGGAAACAAATTCATCCGCTATCTTTCTGCCATTGGAGTTGTCCATCATGAGCTGTCACACGCGCTGCTGTATACGCTTACTGGTGCAAAAGTAACTAAAATCAAGCTGTTTCAGGCAAAACCCGGTGACAGTACCTTAGGTTATGTAGAAGCGATTCTTCGTGGTCCAAAATGGCTGCATGGTGTACAGGAAATTATGAGTGGACTGGGCCCGGTAATTATGGGGTACATCACCCTGTATCTGATGATTGCTCATCTCAGACCGTTCCTGCTTACCTTACCGTATCACTTTCTGTATATGATTCCATATTATTACACACTGGTGTGCATTTTTATGCACTGCACTTTAAGTGATGTTGATATGGAAGGCGTAAAGGAAGGGTTAAAGAGTCCTCTTTCTGTTCTCTTTGTCCTGCTGATTATCTACATTTTTGTTTGTGTCTGTATTATCTTCAGATTCAGGATTATTGTGCCGGGCATAAAATTGATGCGGTGGATAAAACAATGTATCATTCTGTTTATTCAGATGTTCTGATAGTTGTTCCATTGTGAAATACACTGTTTTTCAGTATCTTTCTTGCTGTGATGCAATTATTTCAACAGGTTTTTACTGACCAGAATTTCTGCAGCGCTTTTTTGCAGACCATTATTATCATTCTGCTGGGGTTCTTTTTCCGGCGGAAAAACAAAATTGCTGCAGAGGCTAAGTCAGTGGTAACAACACTGGTGTGGAAAGTAAGCGTTCCCTGCTTTGCTTTCAATGCTTTTATGCAGGATTTTGATCCTGCAGGCTTTGCGTCAGGCCTGCAGGAGTTTTTACTTTCCATCATCTTCTTTATTGGTCTTATAGTTATCGGCTGGCTGCTGTTCCTGAAAAAAAATCCTGAAAGGGCGGTACTGGCAGGACTTTTTATGTCCATTGGACAGGTCACCCTGTTTGCCATGCCGTTGCTGCAGTCTGTATACAGTGGTAAAGCTGGAGAAAATCAGGTTCTGCTGTACATCAGCCTGATTTCCATAGTCTTCCGGGTATTTGTGTATATTGTCAGTTTTGCTCTTATAAGCGGTGAAAAGATAACCCGAAAAAACATTGTGCCTACACTGAAAAAGGTCATTTTTACACCTATTATGATTGGTATGGTGCTGGGGATTCTGGTATTTTTACTGCAGACCAAAGCCCCGGTTCTGCGGATTGACCGTTCCCTGCCGGTGTTGTATCGCACCGTAAAAAGTCTTTCAGGCCTGCTAAGTCCTCTTGCTATGTTCCTTATCGGGCTAAGCCTGGGAGAGTCTGATTTTTCAGACAGTTTCAGGGATCGGGATGCCTGGATAACAGCTGGACTGCGGAATGTTGTAGCTCCAGTGCTGGTGCTGGGTATCTGCCTGGCTCTTCATTACAGCGGCATCATTCTGTTTACGGAGTATTCGTTGGTTACTCTGGTCATCGCGTTTTCTGCGCCGGTCAGTGTTACCCTCAGTGTGTTCTGCATGCAGTTTGGGCGGGATGAACAGTTTGCCAGCCGCACCTGCCTTCTGTCTACACTATGCACAGCCATTTCCATGCCGGTTATGTTCATGCTCTGCTACTGGGTGGCTCCCGGATTGTAAATAGTACAGTCGGATGGCAGGGAACTGACAGCATACGACAGCAACAACAGGCCTTTCAGTCCGTCAGTCTTTAATGTGCTGGTAGTTGCACACTTCCTGCCAGGGAACGGTAAAGCCGGCGCCATGGCTGCAGAATACGCTGCTGGCAGGGTTTTCCAGGTCTGCATCCGGGTTGTAACCAAACTCCTGCAGCACTTCTTCAGTGTTGTGGCACAGGTCGTATCCGGCCAGTGTAAAATTCAAGATTCCCTGACCTTTGGTAAAGGCACGGACCTCATTCATATAGTTCTGGGCTTCTTTAACACTGACCCGGCCGGTCAGAGTAGCAAAACCGCCACGGTTTTCGGTCAGTTCACAGGTTCCGGCCATTTTCTGCATATCTGCCATAACACGGCCGGTACAGTTTTCCGGTACGGTAATTTCATACTGATAGAACGGTTCCAACAGCAGGTTTTCAGCCTGCATCAGACCATGTCGGATAGCCCGGTACGTAGACTGCCGGAAGTCTCCGCCTTCCGTGTGTTTAAGATGGGCTCTACCAGCTGCAACTTCTATCTTTATATCAGTAATGGGACTACCGGTTAAAACACCGGCATGCTGCTTTTCCTGCAGATGGGTCATAATCAGCCGCTGCCAGTTGGTATCAAGCACATCAACACTCAGATTTGATTCAAACTGCATGCCGCTTCCCCGTGGCAAGGGAGACAGTTTCAGGTGTACTTCGGCATAATGGCGGAGTGGCTCGTAGTGTCCCACACCCATAACCGGGGCTGAGATAGTTTCACGATACGCAATTTTCCCTTCGCCAAAACTGATATCCAAGTTGTAACGCTCTTTTACCAGCTGGGTAAGAATTTCGGTCTGAATCTGCCCCATAAGTTTTACCTGAAACTGTTTTGTGGCCTCTGCATAGGTAACTGCCAGTTCCGGAATTTCTTCTTCCAGTTCCTGCAGCAGGTGCAGCATACTTGAATCTGAAACATCTGCCGGATACTGCACTGTATACATCAGTGCCGGTTCTGCTGTAGGTCCTGCATCTCTTGCCAGTACAGACGTATTTCCCCAGGTTCCGCCGGCACGGGAGTTCTTCAGCCCCGTTATAGTACACACCTCACCAGCTGCTGCTTCTTTTACACTTTGAAACTTATCACCGGAATACATACGGATTTCGTTGGCTTTTTCGTCCCCAAGAAACTCTTTTACATGTAACGTGCCACCCAGCACTTTCAGGTGGGTCAGCCGGTTTCCCTGTTTGTCTTTTGAGATTTTGTACGCAATGGCTCCAAAATCAGACGGGTATTTTCGTGGCAGTATGGCAGTGTCAAGAATTGAAAGAAGGGTATCGATGCCCTGCATTTTCAAGGCTGACCCAAAAATACAGGGAAACATTGACCGGTCTGAAACGGCAGACTGGATGTCGACTTCAGAAAGCGTTCCCGTATTCAGAAATTTTTCCAGAAGCATTTCATTGCTGGAAGCAATTTCTTCAAGAATAGATGCATCTTTTGGCATAAGGGTTCCAGCCGGGGTATCGGTAAAATCAATGATGTACGGGCTGAAAGTCTGCTGCAGCCGGTGTAACAGATTTTCTCGGTCTGTGCCGCTCATGTCCATTTTGTTGACAAAAATGATGACCGGTATGTGGTATGACTGTAACAGGGACCAAAGGGTGCGGGTAGTGGGCTGAATGCCGTCTCCTGCGTTAATCAGGAGGATTGCTGCATCAAGAACACAGAGGGAACGCTGGATTTCAGCAAGAAAGTCGATGTGACCGGGCGTATCAATAAGGGTAATGTGGTCATTCAGCTGGGCTTGTTTGGCAAAGACGGTAATACCACGGTCACGTTCTACGGTGTTGTTGTCAAGAAATGAATTTTTACTGTCAACACGACCCATGGTGCGGATGGCACCGGTGGTATACAGCAGTGCCTCAGAAAGGGTGGTTTTACCTGCATCAACGTGGGCAAGAATTCCGGTTATTACTTTTGCCATAGGTGGTATCAGAACAATAAGGCTTGAGCAATGCCAAAATACACAAGCAGTGACAGAGCATCTACAATGGTGGTAATAAACGGACTTGCCATTACTGCTGGGTCAAAGCCCATTTTCTTGGCCAAAAGCGGCAGTGTACAACCAATAGTTTTTGCAACAAGTACCGTGGCCATCATGGTTACACAGACAATAAATGCTATGGTTACGGTTACATCGGTGTTGCCCAGTAACATACGGTCAACCAGCATTACCTTTGCAAAACAGACTACTGCCAGTACCAGACCACAAAGTAATGCCGTAGTCATTTCCTTGAGCACAACCCGGGGTAAATCGCTGAATTCCAATTCTCCCAGTGAGATTGCACGGATAATGGTAACGGATGACTGTGAGCCGGAATTACCACCGGTGTCCATAAGCATAGGTATGAAAGCAGTTAATACTACCTGAACAGCCAGCGCACTTTCAAAACTGGTAATAATCATGCCGGTAAAGGTGGCAGAAATCATCAGAAGCATCAACCAGAAAATACGGTGTTTGAACAGATAGAACGGGCTTGAATGAAGATATGTTTTGTCAGACGGTGCCATACCGGCCATCAGTTCAATATCCTCAGTCGTTTCTTCTTCCATTACTTCAAGGGCGTCATCAAAGGCAATGATACCGACCATATTCTGTTCAAGATCAACAACCGGCAGCGCATAAAAGTTGTATTTGGTCAGCAGTTTTGAAGCTACTTCCTGGTCATCATGGGTTGATATTGAAAGTACATTGGTTTTCATGATGTCATCAATGAGAATATCATCACTTTTTGCCAGCAGCAGGTCCTTTACTGAAAGTCGTCCGATAAGCTTGCGTTTTTCAGTTACATAGCAGGCGTAGAATGATTTTTTTTCAACCCCGGTTTCGCGGATCTGTTTGATGGCCTGACCGACGGTAGTACCCAATTTCAGTGAAACGTATTCAGTGGTCATGATGGATCCGGCAGAATTTTCCGGATACTGCAGGATCAGGTTAATGTCTTTGCGGGTTTCGGGATCTACCTGCTTAAGGATGCGTGAAACAACGTTAGCCGGCATTTCTTCAACCAGATCGGCGGCATCATTTACGTACATTTCATCAAGAATTGCCTTCAGTTCTGAATCAGAAAAACTTTTTATCAGTAATTCCTGATATTCATTTTCCATTTCAACAAAGGTATCTGCTGCTTTGTCTTTCGGAAGCAGACGGAATATTAAGGGGATATTCTTTTCACCGACCAGTTCAAAAATTGCAGCCAGATCGGAAGGTGCCATAACTGCCAGAAAGTCCCGAATGGAGGCGTATTTTTTTTCTTCCAACAGTCTATTGATAGTGTCTTCAAGTTTTAAAGTGAATTCAGCCATAACATGCTCCTGAAACTTTTTTGACATACTGTGTCATTGTTTTTTGAGAAAATAAGTGATTTCAGAAGCGGTGTATCAGGATAGGAAAAAGCGATCAGGACAGGAAACCAGCAGTATAGGTGAACCGTTCTGATCTGATTTTCGCCGGATATGCACCGCCACTACTACCGTCACCCATGTGGTTTCCTCCTTATGTCATATGTATGGAATTACAAAAAGGTTCAACGCAATTCCAGAGTCAGTATAAAAAAAGAAGTGGTAAGAATCAATAAAAATGTAAGTAAAATTATCCCAAAGCCACATCAAGTACCATCATGATGCTGAATCCCAGCATGAAAAGAATGGTACCGATATTGGTATGTCCTTCTGATTCGTCGGCCATTTCGGGAACCAGTTCTTCAATAACAACGTAAATCATGGCACCGGCTGCAAAACTCAGCAGATAGGGCATAACCGGAATGATGAATGTTGAAAGAAGGATAGTCAGAAGCCCCGCAATGGGTTCCACAATGCCGGTAAGGGCACCGATCAGGAATGATTTTGTTTTGGTCTGTCCTTTGGAACGGAGTGGCATGGAAACAATGGCGCCTTCCGGAAAGTTCTGGATGGCAATACCGATGGAAAGGGCAAGGGCTGCTTCTTTTGTAATGCTGGCAGCTCCGTTGACCAGGCTGGCGTAAAGGACACCTACAGCCATACCCTCCGGAATATTGTGGAGGGCAATGGCAAAAATCATCATGGTTGTCTTTGAAAAACTGCTTTTAGGACCTTCAATGGTTTCATTGGCATGCATATGAGGTGTTACGGTATCAAGCAGCAGCAGAAACAGCATACCAAGGCAGAAACCGATAACAGCCGGCAGAAAACTTATTTTGCCCATACCGCTTTCTGCAGCCTGATCCAAAGACGGAATCAAAAGGCTCCAGACAGAAGCGGCAATCATAACGCCGGCTGCAAAACCGGTAAGGGCTTTCTGTACCGTACCATTCAGCTCTTTTTTCATGAACAGTACACAGGCAGCTCCCAGTGCTGTACCTATAAAAGGTATCAAAAGTCCCTCAGCAATAATCTCAGTCATATCGTAAGACTACTATGATTCAAGCAGACCATACAAGGAAAAGATTATTTTTTGAAGGCTTTTTTCAGGCAGTTAAGAATGGCAAGATATAACAGACCTACCAGAATCAGCAGAACCAGCAGGAACAGAATCCACCAGGCACAACCCATGAACGGCAGTTCCTTTGAAAAACCAAAGGCGCCGGCCGGGCTTCCCCAGTTGAGGAAAAAGTACGGATAGTTGATGCCAGGGGCAAACTGCCAGTTCTGGATATAGCCGATACCGGCAAAAACGGCATATACAAGAGGTGGAATGGTAGCGAACAATGAATTCCGTTTGGCAATGTCTGCATCAAGGCCGAATACAAAGAAATCGATGATGGCAAGAACCGGAACAAATACATGGGTGTAAATGTTTACCATGTTCCATGCTGCACTGCCCATGGTTGGAGCAAGAACAAAGCAGAAAACGGCTCCGGTAAGGGTAATGGAAATGGTTGCTACAAAGTTAACGGTGTGCCACCATGAGGGAACCTTTTTGCAAAGCATAAGGATTGCACTGATCAGGCATACAACTGCCATGGCAATATTACTCTGAATGGTAAAGTAGAGCAGCATGGTAGAGCCGCCCATAAAAGAGTCAGCGCTTGATTTAACGGCTGCAAGAACACCCCATGTGGCAAACAGAACCACAAGAGCCTTCATAATAAGGGAGCAGATTTTTCTCATATACAGAACCTCCTGCTGCAGAATCTGAATTACTAACAGTTCATTTCTGCAGTTATGGTTCCATTGTAATAATTAGATTGTATACAATCAATTACTTTGATGATAACATTTTGTTATAAATGAAGTAATCTGGCATCAAGATAAGATATACATCAGATACAGCATTAATTGAAATACTGTGGGTGGTCTTTTGCCCAGTTTTCCCATTCCTGCTTAAGCTCGATTCCCTCAGCATGGGCACTTTTTATTGCCTCTACAATGTCGTCCGTATCAACACTGCCGCTACCTAATAGAAACCCCATAGCCATGTCCTGTTCGCGTTCAGTCATCTAACGCCTCCTATTACTTTATCTCGTCCAATACACTATATAATTGCCATCCTTATCCTTGAACGTACTGGATAGGATTCTAGTAATATCTATTACAATGCAAAGAACTGTAAGAAAGAAGAGACCTAATATAACCAAATCGTCTATCCATACCAGATACAGGTATGAAATCACAATAAAGCTGGTTAACAATACATAGGCAAGCCCAGACCAGTTTTTTTTGACATAGAATCTATGTCCCCCGAAAAATCCCAGAAGAACTGCAAAAAGAAGACAATTTGCTTTAGTTTTTATCTTCAGTGTTTTTAATGTCTGATGGCGTATATACTTGATTTCAGAATCATTGAGATTATATGAATTCTTCCAGGATGCAAGATATTGGTTAAAATTGTCTGGTAAGATTGCTGTTTCAGATTCCTGAAAAATTTCAACAGATATATCTTTAAAACCATTTATATAAAAAAGCCTGAAATCTGATTCCTGTAAATTCCGGGATTGTACGATGACATTTTTTAGTATCTGCTTGATTGAATCTGAGTTTTCTGTATCGTAAAAATTGAATAGTAAATCAAAAGTTGACTTATTTCTAAAACGTATTATCTGGATTTCATCATTTGAAAGATGTCTTTCTTCTGTGAGAATGCCGTAAAGAAGATCACATTTTTCATTTGAGAATTCGTTATCATTGCTATACAAGGCGTCAACAATATTCTCAGAGGATTCGTCCTTATATCTATCGTATAATTCATCTAAGGGATTTTTATCGTTTTGAAATTCGATGTAAGGGTACTCATAATCATCATCTGATGATCCTGATTTATGAGAAAACATTTTTTTCACTGAATTTGTTACATTGTCCGCAACTGTTTCGATGGCATCAAGAAATTGACCAGCTTCCTTACTATTGCCTAAAATCAGTTCGCCAATATCTCTGAGAATTTCTCTTCCGATTCCCATATTCAGGCTTCTTTATTCTTATCTACACTGGATTACTTCGTAAGTTTTACTTGATGAGCGGGAATAGCGAGCCAATACTTTTTCTTTTGCTTCTACCTCGCTGTCTGCTTTTTCTTGAGTATTGATGACGTTATGAGGGTTGTTAACGTCAATAAGTTTAATCTGATATGTTTTCACTGTAGAAACCCCGATTTTTTGTTTTTGAATTGCATGAATACAGCAATTCTTAAAATCGAGCGAGCGTAAGCGATGCTCGATTTTAAATTCATTCTGTCAATGAATTTAAGGGTATACCCTTAAATCGGAGCACTTAGTGTATTTTTTACTTCGCAATTTCCAGCCGTTCAATCCGGCAGTCGTGCTTATGGGTTTTGTCGTCGTAGGTGATACCTACCAGAATAATCGGAGTGGAAAGATTCTGGAGTATGGCCGGGTAATTTTTCTGCTTTATCTGTCCTATGGCAGAGTCTGCAGGTTTATTCCATTTCAGTTCAATAATGAGTACTGGAAAATCTGATGTTCTCTTTGGTATAAAGACAACATCTGCAAATCCTTTCCCGGAGGGAAGTTCCTGAATCTGTACATATGAATCAACAGCTGAAATATAGGCAAACTTAATAACACTTCGCAGTGCCTGTTCATTGTTGTAAAATAATGGAGCTGTTCCTGCATCATGTGCTCTTTCTATTGCTGCTGCCACTTCAGATTCATTGCATTGCAGGGTATTTTCAAGCAGATTTTCTGAATCTTTAATCATTTGGGCTAAATCTGTATGAGAGCTGTTTTTCAGTGATGCTTCAAATTCTTCCCGGATTTCGTTATTGGGGATAGAGACGGTGCTGAGTTCAGAATTGTATGCAAGATATCCAAGATGGACTAAAAGGGTGAATACGTCATCCTTTGAGTTAATGGAAACCATGTCGTTCTGAAATGATATGGTATTTATTTTACATGAGTTTCCACCAATCATCTGAATCAAATCCTGCTTGATTCCATCAAAATCCATATCGATATACACTTTTAACGACTCATAGGATTCGGTTTTGCTCCAGTAATTCGTATATTTTTTGTTGGTAATACAATTCATGATGGAGTTAGGATTGTAAATTGATGTTTTGTTATCAAACGAATATCCATCGTACCAACGTTTTGCCATATGGAAATCAAGACAGTGCTTTTTGCAGAGGTCTATAACTTCAGATTCTGTAAAACCGGTGTAGGGAGCGAAAACTCCCGGGTCCAGCATGGTATACTCCTGAAAATCAGTTAATGCAGACTGTGTCCCATACTTTTTTATGGGGAGAATTCCGGTCATGAATGCTAAAGCAAACATATCGTCAGTAAGAGAACTTTTGAATAATCCACGCAAAAAAACAACGTACTCTTCTTGTAATTTCGTATTGCTTTTTGCCTCACGTATGATGGCATCCCATTCATCAATAATGATAATAAACTTCTGGTTATAGATGGTTGCCGCACTTGCGAGAAAGCGGGGAAGTGTTCCTCCTTCTGCTTTAGGATAGAATTCCTTCAATTCTGCCATTACTTCTTCCTGCAGGTATGATAAAACATTTAAAATAGAACCACAGTTTGAAATAAACCAACTGATATCAAGGTAAATGACTGGATAGGAATTCAGAAATGTTTCAAATGACGGGTCGTGAGATATGACAAGATTAGTAAATAATGACTGGGAATCACAACTGGCATCGTAATACGCATTAAGGAGTTTTGCCAGCATGGATTTCCCGAATCTGCGGGGACGACTTAAACATACCAGTTTGGTCCGTTTGTTGATTCGTTTATTAAATTCAGAAATGATTGCTGATTTATCTATGTATTCATCGTCAATAATAGATCTGAAACTTTCATTTCCCCGGTTTAGATAAAGACCCATGGTTTCAGTATATTTCATTATAGACAAAATGAGAACCATACTTTGTTGGCCAATAAAAGAACCATACCGACAGATTTCTATGGAGCATCGACTGTATTTGTTTTATAATCGTAGATATGAACGAAAAAACAAAACTTCTTACCAAGCGCATCTGTATGTCGCTTTTCGGCGTTATCATCTGCGCAATTTCTGTCGGGATTTTCAAGATTGCTGCTCTTGGAGTAGACCCATTTCAGTCATTAATGGCTGGTCTTGATGAACTGATCCCCATTTCATTTGGTACCCTGTATGTTATTGTCAATGTTGTTCTTCTTCTGTTCAGCCTCGTTTTTGACCGTACCAGAATCGGTATTGCAACCTTTATCAACCTGTTCCTGCTGGGCTATATCACGCAGTTTACCTACGAATTCCTGCAGACTGTCATCGTTGATCCCAACTACGTTGTTCGCGCCCTCTGCCTCATCGTTGGTATCGTCATCATCTGCTTTGGGTCAGCCCTCTATATGACTGCAGACCTTGGTGTTTCAACCTATGACGCTGTTGCCATCGTTTTTGCTAATAAATGGAAGCTGGGTAAATTCCAGTACATCCGTATCTGTACTGACCTGGTATGCGTTATTGCTGGCTGTGTCCTGTTCCTGCTGGCTGGCGGAACCATCGGCCAGATTCCAACCATCGCCGGAATCGGTACCATTATTACAGCCTTCTTTATGGGCCCTCTCATTGAGCTTTTCAACCGTCTGGTAGCCCGTCCGTTGCTTGGAAAATAACAGACATGATTCCTTCAGATTCTCCAGATACAACCAGAAAAATGATCCGGCTCTGCCTGCTGTACGGGTTGATTATTACGTTTGTTAATTATCTGGGGTTTCTGATACCGCAGTCTGGAGGTATGCCTGCCTTTGAGACATCCGCTTATGCCGAGTGGATGGATTTTATGCACAGGCATGAAAGAATAATTACCGGATTCAGCATCATCTCCTTTGTCAGTCCTATTGTCCTGTGTATTTACTATTCGCTTTCTACCAGACCTGTTTTTATTTCACACTTCATCAATCTGCCATTTGCTTATTCTGCCATTGGTACACTTGGCTGGATTCTGTCCTTTATTCTGGAGCTTATCTGTCTGCTGTGCTCAGGCATGGGAATTAACGGAGAAGTGTACCAGATTATTTTTTCTTCCCTGGCAAATATCCTGCAGGAAGCAATTTTTATTTTTACCTGCAGTTTTTTAATTCTGGATTTTATCCACCGGCGGTATGTACTTCCACATTTTTTCCCCCAAGGACACCTTGACCGGTATGCAATCCGTCTGAAACCTTCTGTTCGTTTTCTTGTCTTTGTGTTTTATTTTTCTGTCGGCATATTTCCCATGTTCTATCTGGGATCCATGCTGACCATAACAGCCCATAATGCTCATATCCAGCCTGATTCCATTATTTTTGTGGTTTTACTGTTTATCATCGTATTTGGCATTGTCTGTACCCTGACATTGACCAATTACTTTGATTCGCCTCTGAAAAAACTGAAGCAGGGTGCAGAAAAAGTAAAAGCCGGCGATTATCAGTATCATGTTGATGTTGTCAGCAATGATTCATTCGGACAGCTGGCTGATACATTCAACGAAATGATCGTGGCTCTGGATGAGAAAACCCGGAAGATATATGCCATTCAGGATTCGATTATCCGTGGTATGGCTATGATGGTTGAAAGCAGGGATAACAGTACTGGTGGTCATATTAACAGAACCAGTGACTGTGTTAAGGTTTTCATCCGGAAACTGGTGTCCACGGAACGATACAGTACGCTTACTCCGGAATTCTGTTCGGCCCTTATTAAGGCTGCTCCTATGCATGATTTGGGAAAAATTGCCGTAGATGATGCCGTGTTGCGCAAAAACGGCAGATTTACTGGCGAAGAATACGAAAAAATGAAGGCCCATTCGGCAGAAGGGGCCAGAATTGTTGAACAGGTTCTTTCTCAGGTTGATGATGCAGAATTCAAGCAGATTGCCATAAATGTGGCCCATTATCACCACGAAAAGTGGAATGGCAGCGGGTATCCCTGTAATCTTTCTGAAGAACGTATCCCCCTGGAAGCTCGGATTATGGCACTGGCTGATGTTTTTGATGCATTGGTTAGTAAACGGTGTTATAAAGACAGCTTTTCATACGACAAAGCATTCAGCATTATTGAAGAATCGTTAGGAACGCATTTTGATCCTGAGTTGGGAAGAATTTTCATTGACTGCAGGCAGGATCTTGAATTGCTGTACGACGGATATAAAGGGTAACGGTGGAGGCTTCGACAGGCAGAATCCCAGAGCGCTGAGAAATAGAATTCCTGAACCTGTCGAAGGGACCGTCAATCAGTCCTGTGCCAGATCTTTCAGATCTTTATTGGTAATAGCACAGATACAAGAGTCACTGTAGATGTTAACTGCAGTTTCAATCATATCAATAACAGCATAAATAGGCAGAATAACACCCATTACAGCAATATCCATGCCTCTTCCAGCCATAAGCGACAGTGTCAGGAAGAAACATCCCATAGGAACACCGGCGTTACCGATAGCACTGATTACTGAAACCAGAATCCATGATGCTGCGGTAAGGAGGCTGATTTCTACGCCATTACATTTCATAACAAAGAGCGAAGTTACCAGAACGAATGCGGCACAACCATTCATATTGATAGTAGTACACATAGGAAGAATAAAGCGACTGAACTTCTTGTGGCATCCTACACGGTTTTCTACGCAGTCCATGGTAACAGGCAGTGTTGCTGCAGAAGACTTGGTAAACAGAGCAGTCAGAACAGCTGGCATCATGTTTTTCAGGTGGGTAAGTGGATTAAGTCCGCGGGCCAGCAGGAAGATTGGCAGTACAACAAAGAACTGGAGCAGGTTGCCGGAAAGAACAACAGCTACGTACTTACCGATGGAACCGGCTGCAAAGCCTGCAGACATTTCGCTTACCAGCTGTGCAGAGAATGCAATGATTCCTACCGGCAGAATGGTAATAAGCCATCCGATGACCATGAAGATAATTTCCTGAAAGCCATTGATGCAGTTAAGGATAGTTGTTTTCTTTTCTGATTCTTCCATCTTTGAAATGGCAAAACCGAAAACGAAGGTTACGATGAGGACAGAAAGAACGTTGCCTTCAACAAATGGAGCAATCAGGTTATTTGGAATTACGGTGATGAAGTAATCCAGATAACTGGTGGTTCCCATGGAAGAAACGCTGGCTGCGGCGGCAGCTCCTGCATTGCGGATTCCTTCAGGGCTGATGGCAAAGAACAGAATACAGGCAACAACAGATGCGGCCAGTGTGGTGCTCAATGTGTACACAATGGTGTGACGGAAGATTTTACCGGTTTCTTTGTTTCCACCAATCATAGCCAGTGTTGAAAGCACTGAAACTGCGATGGCTGGAACAGCAGTAAACTTGAATAAGCGGGTAAAGACGGTGGCAACAAAGTTGCAGACAGCGTCGATAGCGCCAACATGCAAGGCTCCAAGGATGCCACCAAGAATCAGTGCGCCAACCCAGAGCAGAACCTGTTTCATTTTCATAATACAGTCTCCAATTAATAATGATACTGAAAATTGTACTTCAAGTTTTAGTGGTGCACAATATTTTTTATAGTGGACCGACTTCAACCGGATAATTATGGTATACTCTGCTGTATTAGGAGAACGATATGGAATTTATCGAAGTTGTAAAGAACCGCTATTCATGCAAAAAGTATGATGGCAGCAAAGCAGTATCGGCAGAAAAACTGAATGCCGTACTGGAAGCGGGCCGGGTAGCACCAACGGCCAAAAATCTGCAGGAACAGAAAGTCTACGTTATCCAGTCACCAGAAATGCTGGCTAAAGTTGATGAAGTTACTCCCTGCCGCTATGGTGCACCAGTTGTTATCTGTGTAGCATTCAACAAAAACAATGTGTTTACCTATCCCGGCAACAAGCGCGATTCCGGCGTAGAAGATGCCACCATTGTAGCTACCCACATGATGCTTGCTGCCTTTAACGAAGGCCTTGACAGCTGCTGGCTCAACTTCCTTGATCCGGATGTTGCTGCTGAAAAACTGGGGCTCCCTGCTGATGAAGAAGTGCTCATGTTCCTTGACGTAGGATATGCTGCTGAAGGTGCAGGTCCTCTGGCTAACCACAACAGCCGGAAGCCGCTTTCAGAAACCGTTCAGTATCTGTAATTTATAACGGGAAATAAGATATCTTTACGGAGTAAAGCCAGGCGTTTCTTTCTGCTTCAATCGGTATGCTATACTGTGCGCATGCGTTTTGATTTTACGGAATTGTTGTATGCATTGTCTTTTGCACTGGATGCAGTTGAAATTGAACTGACCGGCGTAAAAACTGAACACGGTAAGCGCGTTGCCTATCTCTCCTGTCTTATGGGAAATGCCTTTGGCTTTACCGGCCCTGAACTGGTAGAATTTGTGGGCTGTGCCATTCTGCATGATAATGCCATTGCAGAATATATCCGCGAAGAATTCAACAATGATTATGCTGCGGCCGGGGCTGCCCAACAGGAACCCGGCATGCCAAAAATCGATACCAAAATCCACTGTCTTGCCGGCGAACGTAACTGTTCTCTTCTGCCATTCCGTACTGACGTCAAGAACATCATTCTGTATCATCACAGTACCTTGCTGGAAAAGCCTGCCGCCCTCAGCCAGACCACCTTTGTAAAAAGTCAGATCGTACGCCTGGCTGACTACGTTGATACCATCGGAAACCTTACAGCCATAACCGAACCGGCTTTTGCTGCAATCGTTAGCCATCTTGAAAGCCTTGCGGGCCTGGAATATCCGCAATTCGTCATCGACCTGTTCCGTAACAGTGTTCACTATGCAGATTTGCAGCAGATGAATGAAAAAGGGGTAGAGAACCTGCTGCGCTCAAGAGTCCCCTCTGAAGTAGAAGATTTTTCTGATCAGGAAGTACGTAATATTGCCAAAACCTTTGCCCGCATTGTGGACTACAAATCATCATTTACCAAAAATCACTCTCTGGGTGTTGCCTCCATTGCGGATATCATGGCCACAGAATACCACTATGAGCCTGAACATCAGAGCCGCTTCCACTTTGCTGCAGCCTTTCATGACATTGGAAAACTGATCATTCCCAATGACATTCTGGAAAAACCGGACACATTGACTACGGAAGAATTCGTGCAGATGAAAACTCATGCCTATGCAACCTACCAGGTGCTGGAACAAATTCCCGGCCTTACGGACATTGCGGTGCTGGCGTCCCGTCATCACGAAAAACTGAATGGTTCAGGCTATCCCTTTGGGCTTTCTGAACCCCAGCTGAGTTTTGACGAAAAACTGCTGGCAGTCATCGATATTTACCAGGCCCTGACAGAAAACCGCCCGTACAAAGAAGGCTTTTCCCACGAGAAAACCATGGGCATCTTGTATGACATGGTAGAAAAAGGCCAGCTTGATGCATCCATGGTAGCTGACATCAATAGGGTTATGGGAGATGGCGGAGTGAGAAAAACTTGATTCCTGCTGTTGTTTATATGTAAAACGACAGAAATCTATGCTTTATCTTACTGAGAATCCGTGGTACGCAGTTGACGGTTAGGATTGTGGATTAAACGGGGACAGGGGTAACGACTCTCCAAAAATGGAGACAATATGTTGTGACTCCTGATTTTTGCAAAAACGAGGATTTTGCTTCACAATTGGGATAGAACAAAACTCAATTAAGAAGCATTACCTAAATGCAAAAAAGGAGCACAACATGACAAGTATAATCTATGTAGGAA
>JAZLJW010000071.1:0-1267 GCA_045597345.1 Treponemataceae bacterium | reverse complement strand
AATCGGCAATCTGATTACAGATTACAGATTACAGATTACAGATTACAGATTACAGATTACAGATTACAGATTACAGATTACAGATTACAGATTACAGATTACAGATTAGGCAAACTATATAATTTTGGTAACAGGACCTCTCGTGATAAAACAAAATCATGGGCAGGTCTTTTTATATTTTAAACAGTCGTATTAAGGAACAAAGCGTCCTGAAGCGACAACACACAGGAGATTTTTATGAAAAAGATTTTTGCAGTCCTTGCAGTCCTTTCGTTGGGAGCGGCATCCATTTTTGCCCAGCCAAAACTAAAGTCAGCCAGTGCCGGAACCGAGTACAAACTGACATACGAGCTTAACGGCGGTGTACAAAACAGTGCCAACAAAGACCGCTACATAGAAAAACAGACAGTAAAGCTGGAGGCCCCTACAAAAGCTGGATACGACTTTAAGGGATGGTTCTGGGACAAGGACTTCAACAACGCACTTCCGAATAACACTTTCACGGGCAAGGCAGATGATTTGAAAGTCTATGCAAAATGGGAAATGTCTGATGTTTTCATCAAGGAATATGCAAAGAACATGGTCACAATCATTCCTGCCGGAAACAAGGTGGAGCTGGATGATTTTGCCGGAAAGGCAGGAACGGTTGTCATAAACGCCTACGAGATTTCCAAATATGAAGTGACCCAGGGACTTTACAAAAGCGTCATGGGAACAAACCCAAGTAATTTTGAAGGCTCCGAAAGGCCTGTGGAAAATGTTACCTGGTATGATGCAGTAAAATTCTGCAACGAGCTGACAAAAAAGACCATGGGCGAAAGTGAATGCTGCTACAAGATTACAGAAGACCGATGGGGAGGCATTAGCGAAGTGACCTGTGACTTCAGTAAAAAAGGATTCCGCCTGCCAAAGGAAACGGAATGGGAAATGGCCGCCAGAGGTGGACTGGAAGGTGGCTGGGACAACAAATATTCTGGAACCAACAGTTACAGCGATTTAAGAGACTACGCATGGTATGATGGCAATTCAAATTATGGAACCCATGATGCGGGAACAAAGAAGCCCAACGCCGCAGGACTGTATGACATGAGCGGAAATGTATGGGAATGGTGCTGGGACTTGTACAGCGAGAGTGGGTCCGGCCGCGTTTACCGTGGCGGCAGCTGCAGCAGCATCGACAACTACTGCGCCGTGGATTACCGTTACGGCAGCTACCCTAGCAGCAGGGGCGACGGCCTTGGTTTCCGTGTTTGCCGAGGTCTTTAAA
>JAZLJW010000070.1:0-4456 GCA_045597345.1 Treponemataceae bacterium | reverse complement strand
CCAGGAATACCTGAAGGCCCGGCAGATGTATACCGACGGTCTTGAGTTATTCCTCCGTGAGCGTGAGTACAGTGCACTGCCAACTGACGAGAAAATCGGTCATCTGTATGCAGATATGGCAGATCTTGATTACTTTATCTCCGGTGATCTGAATACTGCATTCAGTAACTATAATCACGCTATGGATAATAATTATGACACACCGTCAATCAGATACCGTGTAGGGTACATTCAGTATAACAAAGGTAACTACAAAGATGCGCTGGCTTCCTTTATTAAAACCGTAAGTCAGCTGCCTTCAGAACAGAATGCACTCCTTGCCATCGGTAATACATTGACTTTGCGTAACAGTATTCAGGCGGCCAGCGGCTACTTTGAAAAGCTGATCGATATCCTTGATTTGCAGCGCAGTCAGGAAGGAATCCTGTATCCTCAGGTTCAGGATGATCAGCAGATACTTGTTGATACGTATATGAAAGCTGCAAATAATTATGCAGTTGTTCTTTCACGCCTTGCCTCCCAGACCGGAGATTCCAGTCTGAACGGAAAAGCCATGGTGTATCTGCAGGAATCAATTCGGGCCTGGGATGCACTTACCCGAAACCAGAATACCATGATTCGTCTGGAAGGAACGAACCTTGCCCAGCAGAATCTCCGGTATATGACAGTTCCAAACAGTCAGTTCGACAGCGAAATCTACACAAGCCTGCCTCGAACACTGCTTGGAGAAGATACGCTTACTCAGTCGGCTGTAACTTCACGGCGATAATGGTGTTGTATCAGTAAGGATGGTGAAAATGGATGGAGTTCTTGCCAGAAAAATAGTAAATGACATTAAGAAGGAAATGTTCCGCAAATCCATTCATCTGTGTACCGCATTTGTGCCACTGCTGCTTGCTGTGGCAAAATGGCCGGTCATCGGACTTCTGATGCTTGCCCTGATTCTGTACAGCATTTCTGAAATGCTCAGGCTTCGCGGTGTGCGTATTCCTCTGGTAGCCCATATAACTGAAACTGCAGCCCGTAAGCGGGATGAAGGCCGGTTTGTACTGGGACCCTGTACGTTGTGTATAGGCGTTATTCTTTCGAGCATGCTGTTCCCGGAAAAATGCGCCAGTTGCGGTATTCTGGCCCTTGCTTTTGGTGATGGGCTTGCCAGCCTGGTGGGTAAAATTGCCGGTCGCAGGGAATTACCCCTTATGGGAGGAAAAACAGCAGAAGGTAGTCTTGCCTGTTTTGGTGCTATCTTTCTTGCCATAGCGCTTTTTGTAGTTCCCGATGCAAAAGCTGCGTTGATTCTGGCTCTTGTCGGCACTGGTATAGAAATGCTGCCATTAAAAGACTTTGACAATATTCTTATTCCTGTTGTTATTTCAGCTCTGGCACATTTTTGTTTTGGATTCTGAAAATTACTTCCACAAATAAAACTGATGCAGTTTTATCAGAAAGAGTGTCGAGCCTCCCACAAGAAAAACTACACCCAGCAGCATCATAAAATATGTTGCACTAACTGATAGTAGAAGATATCCCGCATAGGTAACCAGCAATCCATAAAACCGGGGGAATCGGTTTGTGCAGACGATAGTTACAATAGCAGTAATGTACAGAAGAATTCTGACAGTGATAAACAGTCTGGTGAAGGTATAGGGAACCATTACTGAAGGCAGAATCACATGGGTATTCTGAGGAACTACAGATGCAAAAAGTATAGCGACACAGAACCCGATAGCAATGTTCTTATCAGTGTCCTGCATAAAATCTTCTGTTATCGGGAACGAAGTAAACAGCAGACTGAACAGTGTCAGTAAGCGTCCTGCAAAGGAAATCCTGCCGATGTACACAAGTACGGGGCGCAAACCTACCCAAAGATTGAACAGGGGAATCAGCAGACGGAAACTTTCCAGGAAAGCACCGATGAGAAAACAGGCAAAATACATGATTTCCGGTGCAATGGTTTTTTCGAACCGCCAGTATAACAGGAAAAAAGTGATTGAAGTGTACAGGGAAAGCAGTGACACACTGATACTGCCGGCCAGGTAGTTTTTATCAAAGAAAAAACTGAAAATTGACCCATCCAAAACGTAGTCGCCGGGAAACGGTTCCAGATTGCCGGTAACTGTCAGAACAATGCCGTAAAGTAAAAGTGATACCTGCAGTACTGCCATGCCGATGCAACCAATGAGCAGAATCTTGTTTCGTGAATTAAGGGTCATACAAAAAGCATACCTTAGCTGTTGATAAATGTACAGAACACTCAAGTCCCCAATAAGAAAAACCGAAACTTAAAATAAGATTGTTTTTGGTACAATCTTTGAAGGGAGTGTACGATGACTAAAAAATTAGTGCTTTCTGTGCTTGCTGTCCTGTTGTGTGCAGTAAACCTTTTTGCCGGTGATGTTGCTACTTTTGATGATATTGGTATTTCTGCAGATGGTGAAACCTATCTGTTTGGACAGTATGGTATGACTGATAAATCCTATCAGGGATATGCAGAAGTATATGCCGTAGATATTGCTGCCAATACTTTCTTAAAAGGCGGCGTAAAGAAAACAGAACCTTCAAGAAAAACAGCTAAGGTCTCTGGTGCTGCAGTGTATGAAGAACTCAAAAGTATCAACAGCAGCTGGCTTTCTGGATTTTCTGCACAGCCTGCATCAATTGAAAATACCTTGTATCTGCGTTCTGACAGTAAGAAAGCTCCTACTGAATCAATAACTGTTACGGATTTTGCCCGCTCTGAAAGTGAAAGCCCGGTAACCTATACCTTTACGCTCGTCCCATCAGTTGAAAAAAAAGGAAAAGATGTATTTTCCTCTTTCTATATCACCGTTCAGCGTGTGGTAGATGGTCAGGGACAGACTGTCGTAGCTGGTAACAAAGACATTAAGCGCAAAGATATTACCGGCTACGCCATTGAAAAAATCATGGTTGATTCTACCGGTACCCGTTTTGTCATTGTGGTAGAAAAAACGGCAGATTCTGAAAAAGGACCTGAAGTACGCTACATGGTAGAAACCTTTGCCCACGAATGGGATTTCTAATTCTCAGATAGTTTTTTCCTGATAACCTGTACGGCCGTTTTTTCATCTTCTTTGATGATCCGTACATACACTTGATCGGCAAGATCAATTTCCTGCCAGAGGCTCTCTAACCGGAGGGCCTCTGCCATTTTTAAAGCCTTTTCATACAGCGTGTTTTCATCATCAAAACTGCAGTCTGCGAATTCCTGCAGAAAAAAATACGTACCGGCCGGAATGCGGTGGGTTACCTGTGATTCATCTTCGCTGTAATAACCGAATCCTGCTGGTTGTCCGTCGGTAAGATAGAGCTGGAGGTCTGGTTCCAGATTTGATGGCGCTACGCCATTGGTGTACATGGTAAGGCGTTCAAAAGGGGTAGTGCGGCTGCTTTCTGTTGTAGAAAAAAGGAGATCTTCGTAAAGAATAAGGTTTTTTACTTCCATAATGATTCAGTATACAGGCAGCAAAAGAATTTTTGTATTATGGCGCACTTTTTTTTCATTCCGGCATACATATTCTGTATGGCAACACAGGAGGAATGTATGCACATAAAAGAAAGTATGAAACTGTTGGGATGGGGGACTGTGATGGCAATAGCAACACTGGCTGCTGCATTTTCAAGTTCGTGTCAGATTACACCTGAAGGTATAACGGTACTTGGGGCTGATTACACCCTGCCCGAATACCAGTCATATCAGCTGCAGGATTCATACCACCTGCTGCTGCAGTTTAACGGCCCGGTGTCGCTGAAAGAAATGCATGTAAGTACGGTAACTGATGACGGTACAGAGTTTAGAAATGCCGCTCAGTTTATCCAGCAGCAGACTGCAGAACGGGGATCATGTCTTGTTACAACAGAAGTTCCTCTTATCAGAGGAAACCAGTATGTGCTGTATGGTATTGCAGAAGATCAAAAGGGCAACAGCGTTCATTTCAGTACTATTATTCAAGGGTATAACGAAACTCCGGCGCAGGTTGTCCTGAGTGAAGTCCGCACTACGTATGGAAATCCTAAAAGCGAGTTTGTGGAGTTGTATGTAAAACAGGAAGGAAATCTTGCCGGAATGGTATTGGATGTGGTGTATGGAAACAAGCATTTCTGCTATATGCTGCCGGATGTGGATGTAGAAGCAGGTGAATATGTGGTGCTTCATTTGAGAAAACTGTCTGATACGTGCATTGATGAAACCGATGATAACCTGAAAAGCTGCACTCATAAAGATGCCTGTGCAGGACGGGATTTATGGCGGGATGATACAACCAAAATGATAGGGTCAACGGGTATTATTCTGCTGTATAACCGGGCCTATGGCGATTTGGTGGATGCCGTACTGTATGCGGAAAGTTCCAAAGACAGCTGGAACAGTACTGCATTGGGAGAAGCAGCCCAGACAGCGTATTCTGCGGGGCTGTGGGAAGGAGGACCTGGTATTGAT
>JAZLJW010000069.1:0-32858 GCA_045597345.1 Treponemataceae bacterium | reverse complement strand
CTGAAACAAGTTCAGCATGACAGAATGTTTAATTCAGCATGACGGAATGTTTAATTCAGCATGACAGAAGGTAAAAAATGATTCAATTAACAAAGTACAACAACGAAAAAGAAGCACTGGCAGAACTTATCAAAAAGTTCTGGATAGCCCACAACGATTACACACCTACTCCTGAAGAATGTCTGGAAGATGTACAGACCTGGACTGCAAAAGATCATCAGATATATTTCATACAGAACGATGGCACTACCATCGGTTTTGTCCACCTGGCTTCCCGCGGCTGCAGAATTGACTGGCTGGAAGATCTGTTCATCCTGCCGGAATACCAGGGGCACGGATACGGCTCTGAAGCCCTGCATAAGACCGAAGAAATCGTACAATCGTATTCTGACTCCATCTATCTGGAAGTGGCAGCACGCAATCCTGAAGCACTGAAACTCTATATGCGGAACGGCTATACCACGCTGAATACCATTACCATCAGAAAAGATTTTCAGCCACAAGAATATGTGGTAACCGGCACCGAAACCATTCTTGGACATACCTTTGACGTAAAGGATTATGCAGACTGACACCCTATGTATGTTGATTTTCACACACATTTTGACTTTTACGGCCACAATCTGAGTAATTCAGTGCCGCTTTCAACCACGCTGGATGACGCCATTAACTGCGTAGTGCAGAACGATATCTTTACCGTCGGGTCCAGCGTCAACATAGCAAGCTGGGAGCGGAACAAAGCAATTGCAGAGCGGGTAAACGCTGCTGCCGGCCGTACCCTGTACCTGCCAACCTTTGGCATTCATCCCAGCTACACCGCTGATCTCCCCTCCTCTACTCAGGAACTGCAGGCCGCCATAGAGCCATATCTTGATGCCAGCACGATTATCGGCGAAGCAGGGTTAGATTACTTTTGGGAGACAAAAACACCGCCACAGCGGCAGGAAACGGTTCTGGCAGTGCAGTTGGACCACTGCGAGCGGACAGGGAAATATATCGTGCTCCACACCAAAGGCGCAGAAAAGCGTATTCTTGACATGCTCTCTGACTTTCCCCACGCCCGCCCCATTATCCACTGGTACGACGGACCGGAAGACGTATACCGCGCCATGCTGGACCGTGGCTATCCCCAGACCTTTGGCGTGGGATTACGGTACAACCAGGTGGAACAGAACCAGCTACGCCTGACACCCCTGGAACTGATCCTTACGGAAACGGATAACCCGGAAAGCGACCTTTGGCTGGGCGGAACCAGCGACAGTCCTGCCCTTATCTGCCGGGTAGTAGCAGATATAGCGTCGGTACTAGGTATACAAAAAGAAAAGGCTGCCGCGCTCATTGAACACAACAGCCTTGGTATTCTGGGGTGTTAACAATAGGTTTCAACACCCGGAATGTTGAATACCCCTAGGGTTTGATTAGTAGGTATTACTATCTGGAATCCCGCTACTTCTCCATAGCACGTATCCACTCTTATCTGTATAAGAGAAAGCTCCTATCGTACGCTTAACATAAAATTCTTCGCGCAGCAAATCGGTATCCGGATAAGATGTGTTCATTTCAATCACTTTACCATCGCTTTTCCGAATCAACTTATACTCAGTGTTATAAGAACTTGTTGGACTTGAATAGTAGATTTTTGCAGTTGAAGAAGAGGTTGTATCATATTTGAAAGAGCCGGCAATACTATACGTAACAAGATTCATACTTTCAAAATTGATTTTAAAAACCCACTGTAATTTGCCATCACTAACAATGATATACGGATAGCCTTCTGTTATAGTTCCTGCAGGTATGTCGTATCCGTATGATGAAGATGAAGAAATAAAGGAAGTACCAACTATAACAGCACCGGAACTGGAATCAGTTTTGTCAGTAGGGGACTTATATATGGTGTAGGTTCCAGACTCTGCAACCTTAACTGAAACAGAAAAATCACTGTATTTGGTTAATGTAACGTTTTCTTTGTCAGAAGTCGAAACCTTAGAAGAGGAAGTACTTGGATGGCCAAACTGCAAGGAACAACTGGTGTTCAGCAGTACAGCCAGTACGGAAATAAGAATAATTGCTTTAGAACCAATATGTTTCATTTAATAGTACCTCTTACCCATAAACTGATTTCTTTTGCTTTTGGATACCAGGTTAAGAATACCTGTGCTCCACCTTCATATCCCTGAATGCTACCAAAACCAATATTGAATACGGGTCCGAAAACACCGCTTGCCGGCAGACCAGAAGTAGTTGCCGGAGTAACTTTTTCAACTTTAGTTTTTGTAGCCCAATAGCTGGATGATGAACTACTGCTTGATGACGATGAGGAAGATGAAGATTTTGAAGACGATGAGCTGGTCTTTAAGGGACTGAACCAGCTCTTTGCAACACCACCTTCAAAAATAAGACCTACATCACTATACCCGAATTTGAGTGCAGTACCGGCAGTAACACCAACGTTATAGTACCCATAGAGCTGAGCAGAATTTATGTTGAAATCAGCAAAGGGGCGTACACCAAAGAACTTCAGCAGGTAATGGCCGTTGAAAATTTCTTCTGCAATCGGGTGCAGGCTCACACCGACCTGACCACCAATAAAGTTAACACCAAAATCCCACCAGTTATAATATGCAGCAGTCAGCGGGAAATCATAAAAGAAGTTGTCCCAGTTCTGCTGACGTCTCCGCTTTGCAGCCTCTTTTTCTGCTGCTTTCCGGCGTTGTTCAGCTAACTCAGCCTGGCGTTTTTCTGCTGCCTGGCGTTCTGCTCTTACCTGATCTTCATACACGTATTCGCGTACCGCAGATAAATCTCTGAATACTGAAACTTCCCAGGTAACGGCATCAACTGAATACCGCATAATCTCTTTACCCGTTACCGTGTTGTATACGATAAGGCTTGAGAAATCAAAATCATACTCAACGGAATTGTGTTTTGGTGAAGAAACTTTATACGAAAGAGAAAAGTTTACTACCGGTTCTGCACGGGCAAACAGTGAAGAATACAAGTCTACGGTATCTGCATACTTTTCACGGAGAGCTCTATCCTTGCCGGTATATGCTTCTTCCCCCGTTACGGCTTTGAACGGCAAAAATTCTTTTCCACCGGTAATAGGGCGGCCGTTACTGTACAGATTCCACTTAAAAGACCAGCCTTTTCTTTCACCGTCGTATCCACCGATTGAATAGGTAAAATCCTTGTGATATGAGGTAACGGTTGTTTCAAATGTTGCTCTTTCCAGACGTACAACTTCATCATACAAGGACTGAATCTGATCCCGGGCAGAATCCTCCATGTTTTTAATATCGTTTTCGTAAGTCTTGTTGATTTCAGCAACCACATCATCAACTTCATACTGACGGGCGTCCAATGCATCCTGGGTTGGTTTATCCCCAACTTTTTCGGCAGCACGATATGGCCTGTTCCAGATCTCATCTGATTTTTTCTTGATTTCACTATCACGTTCCCTTGCACGCTGGGCAAGAAGGGACTCAAGGGCAGCGTAAATATCAAGACAGGTTTTTTTAGTATTTTCTACTGCTTCAATTTTTGCAAAAGCATCGGCACTTGCTTTGGCTGCTTTTCGGGCTTCTGCAGCTTTTGCAGCTGCCTGAGCAGCCATATTGTCACGGGCCTGCTTCTGTTGTGCAGTACGATACTGTTCATTCAGCTGATCTTCTGCGGCCTGTTTTCGTTCTTCTTCAAGGCGTTTAACAGCCTGGGCTGCCTGCTGGCGCTGTTCTTCAACCATTGCCCGTTCTGCCTTGATTTTTGCAATCTGAGCTTCAGCTGAAATATCAGTTGAAACAGACAGGGTCTTGATTTTCTGATCCATGCTGTTAATCAGATCCTGGAATTCTTTTTCTTCGGCTCTTGCACGGGCCAGAGCATCTGAATCTGAGGTATCTGATTCACCGAATTTGAGACGGTAAATCTGTGAATTGGTTAACGGGAATCCCAGCTGAGCACACATATCAATGGTCAAAAGGTCAATTTCACTACCGCTGCCACTCCACAGGTTATCAGGGTCTTTCTGCGGGTTACTTATTTTTGTATAGATTTTATTACCTTTGGTAAGGTTAGAAACGTCAATTGTTACCGTAAAACCTTTGTCCGTTTTTTTGACGGTAAGGAAAATACCATAAGAAGCGCTTAACAGTTTACCTAATTCAATGGACTGTGATTCATCATAAGAAGATGATTCAGAACTGCGCTGAATCTGCTTGATGGCAGAAACATTGGAAGAATCGATGATGTTTAACGATGATGCATAACGCATCAGGTTTGATTCCAGCTGTGATTTTACTGAACTTGGCAGACTGCGGTCAGTAATAATTTTAGTGTCAGTCTGGTCAATAACTGTGACACGAGCATCTTTAGGAATACTTTCACCGAAGGCAAATCCCATAGCAAAGATGCTGATGAGCAGAACAATTGCAATTTTCTTCATACTATTATTTTAGTTTTTTTTATTTGCTTTGTACACTAAAAATATGTGATTAAAGGGGGGATTTTAAGACCGAATCACCCCGCTGACAGGATGCTGAATCAAGTTCAGCATGACAGAGCTTTTCAGAGTTGAAAAAAAGTCGCGGTTTCACCGCGGCGGCTTGGCTCTTCTTATGATTGGTTATAAGTATGCGCAAAACGCTCGCCGGCTCGCGTTTTTAATAAGTAATGGGTAGTTTTTTAGGGTTGAAAAAAAGTCGCGGTTTCACCGCGACTTTTTTTCTTCTATGGTGCTACTTATTCAAGATAAATTCTACGCGGCGGTTTTTCCAGTTGTTGTCTTTGTCTTCGCGGGCGGCAACTGGTTCACTACCACCTTTTCCTACAGTCTGCAGACGGCTTCCATCTACACCGTATTCAACAAGACGTGTCTTAACATAGGCAGCACGTTCAGCAGACAGTGGCTGCAAAGCCTTACCATACTGGGCAGTGTCCTGGGTCTCCTCAATAAGAGTACCTGACATACTGTTAGCATGACCTTCAATGGTTACATTGTAATCCTTGAATTTGTTCAGGATTTCTGCAACACGTTTCAGAACACGTTCATTATTTTCAATCTGAGCAGGTTCAAGACCATTCTTAACTTCTGCATTAGACTTGAAATCTGCATTGTCAGAACGGAAAATGATTGAAGGAATCTGCATCTTCAGAACATCCCCAACACGGATAACCAGAACATCTACACTGATAAGTCCTTCAACCTTGCTGGTCATACCCAGTTCATCAGAAACCGTAAAGGTATATGGGTAATCTGTTGCAGACTGAACAAGCTCACCACTGTTACTGCGTCCATCCCAAACCATCCGTTCAGTAATGGTGTTCTTTCCACTAGTCTTCCAGAATGAATTTCCTTTTGGATCTTTTATTTCAAATGACCAGCTGGTAATTGCTGCTGCGTCTTTTCCACTCAGCTTAATGAACAGGTCATCATCAACACCATCATTATCAGGACTGAAGTAACCTGGTGCAGTCTGAACAGTCAGCTGTGGTGGAGTTACTGAGCACAGGAACGGAGAGGTTGAAACAACAACGGTATCACCTTTTTCATACTCAATAACCAGGGTACCGGTCAGCATATCTTCTACTACGCGGTTGGATGAGTCACCGCCATTCCAGGTAATGGTTTCAGGAAGATTTGCCATTGTTTCACTTGACCAGCTCTGAACAACACTGCCATTTGAACCGGCAATTGCGAAACTCCAGCTGCTGATGCCATCAGCAGGAGATGCCATAATGCTGAAATTCTGAGACTCAAGATAGCCGTCTCCATTTGGAGAGAACGCATTCAATTCAGCTGTCAGGTATGCTTTTACTGCGCGGGTATCAACCGTAATACCGGCAATACGCTGAGATGCACTGTTTCCGGCTTCGTCTGTACTGCTGATGGAGAAGGTGTATTTTCCGTCAGGAACGGTGTTTCCGGCTTCGTCACAACCATCCCAGTCAAATGATGGAACTTTGCCTTCAAAGTGCCAGCTGCGGTAAATCGTTTTGTCAGATCCGGTAATTTCTACACTCCAGCGGGATTCTGCCGATGTGGTAATTTCAACAGGTAATGTATCTTTCCTGCTGTCTCCATTTGGCGACATGGTCAGATAGGGAACACTGACGGTTACTTCCGGATATAGGGTATCCAGAGTAAATGCGGGTGTAGAAACAGTAGTTTCATTTCCATTGGCGCTTTTTGTGTACAGTCTTGCAGTATAGGTTCCGTCTGGAGCGGTTCCCCCTTCACTTCTTGCACCATTCCATACGAAATTCTTTGGCAGTGCTTTAGAAGCTTTGCTTTCATACACTGGAGCTCCAGTACTGTCAGAAATGGTAAATACATATTCGGTTACCGCGGATTTAGCGGTAACCTGAGGAGTAAAGGTAATGGTATCTTTTACCTTATCACCATTAGGACTGAACGCTTTTTCACTCAGGGTAAGAAGTACTTCGGTCTTGCTGGTATCAATGGTAAATACGTCAGACCGTCCGGTACCAATGTTTCCTGCAAGGTCAGTTGAGGTTAAACGATAGGTAAAGTTGCCGTCAACAATGGTACCGGCATCGGTAATACCGTCCCATACCACTTTTGCCGGTGGAATTTCACCATAATCAAAGGTCTTTACTACTTTTCCGTTTTCATCAACGATCTCTGCCGTCCAGTTCTTTTCTTTTGATGTTTCCTGAGTAAAGGTAATGAAATCCTGATTTCCATCTCCATCCGGTGAGAATTCCTTATTGTCAAAACGAACGCGTGCCATAGGAGCAGTAACGTCTACAGTAAAGTTACGGGTAATAACTGCTTCCTGACCATTATTATACCAGGCACGGAATTTCAGCTGATAATCGCCGTCTGAAAGAACGGCACCTTTTTCATTCGTTCCATCAAAGTCAAATTCTTCCGGAGCGGTGGTAGTTCCCTTCCAGGTGCGTACTGCAGCACCTTCTTTTGCTGCAACAATATCCCAGCCCAAAAGACCGCTGGAGTTTGACATATAGGGAATTACCGTAAGAACATCCCGTACCGAGTCTCCATTAGGAGAGAACGGGCTGTCTTTTACTGCCAGATTTATGGATCGTGGAACAGCATCGTACAGAATATTGGTTATGACTGCAGGGTCATTAGTATTTCCTGCCCGGTCTGTTGCAGTAATACGATAGGTATAAACGCCTTCATCAACGGCAATACCTTCATCGTTCTTACCATCCCATTCAATTTTACCGGGTGCACTGTTTGTCAGTTTCCAGGTGCGTACAGTGGTTCCGTTTACATCGGTAATAGAAGCAACCCACAAATCTTCAACTGATCCTGTCTGGTCAAAGGAAATAGTGGTTTTATTACCGGCACCGAAAATCTTTGACGAATCAGGTATTTTAGCAATTTCTACTACTGGATCAGTGTTATCAACGGTAATAGTAAAAGTTTTTGACGTACCTTCGTTACCGTTATCATCTACTGCTTTTATGTAATAGTGATATACACCATCGGGAGCAGTTTCACCGGAATCAAGTACACCGTTCCACACTATTTCGGAAGGAATTGCAACTCCTTCTTTTTTTGAGAACAGCTGCTTGAAAAACAGCTTGAAGTCCATTTTTTCGGGACGTTTTTCCTTATTTCCAATAGTTCTGACAACGGCTCCTGACTCATCAGTAATAACCAGAGCCCATTCAGAAACGTACCGCTTTTCGTTGATTGCCAGCGGAATAATCAGTTCATCCTGAATACCATCATTATTAGGTGAAATATATAAAGGACGGCTGGATGCAGCAAAGGAAGATCCTGCACAGCACAGGGCAAGCATAGCCCCCAGCAAAGCGCGTTTCGTTCTATTCATTATTCTTCATCCTCCCACAGAGAAATTTCCGGCGCGGTTTTATCAGGAAGCCCCAATTTTACCGTGGCACCAGCACCAAAGGCATGTACGTCTTCAGTCATCTGTCTCCAGGCACCGGAAACATTAAATTCATTCTGCTTATATCCTTTTTTTGCAAGCAGTGAAGTGTCTTTTGAAGTATGACCAAAGGTAAAACCTACGGTAACATACGGCAGATAACCGGCTTTTTTGCTCAGGGTATCTTTAAGGTCAAAATTCCAGCCGGTTTTTACGGAAAGAACTTCTGCAACCCGTACATCAAATACGGTATTGAATCCAATGTCCATAAAACTTGGAGCAGTCATATCAAAAGCAACGGCACCTTTAATGGCTTTAGCGGAGAACAGTGTTCCGGCAATACCTACTCCCGGAGTGAAAATTCCAGGATATGCACTGTACGACCCCTTCTGACTGCGAAGGTTTTTACCAAGATCACTTATGGTAGCGCCCCAGCGGACATCGGTCATGAATGGTAACCATCTGGGAGTTCCCATATTCCAGGTGAAGCCCAGATTTGAACCTAATGCCCAATCAAAGCCTACGCCGGTTTTGCCAAGGGATACATAGGTGTCGATACCGACATTCAGATGGTCACCCATTTCTTTGGCAAATCCTCCACGTGCAGTGAAGGTATTTCCCAGCGCCATGGTATCATAACCTGCAGTCAACGACTGACCGGACACGGTATATACACCGGTTTTAGTCGGGATGGCAAGTCCAATGTAGAATGAAGGTGCTGTTAAGGCATTCTTTTTTTCACTGAGAGTGCCGGACAGCAGTGTTACGCCTAAATCGGCTACAATGCGCTGTTCAGAAGCGGTCAATGCCGGATTTACAATGGCATGAGATACGGCTGAATATTCAAAAGCTCCGCCGGCGATTGTAGCACCACCAGAAAGTACATCAGGAGTTGAAATCTGATACATCATCTGGCCGGCAGCAGGAGGGGTATATGCCCAGACTGCGGCAGCAACAGTACACAGTACTACTGCTGAAAAGATTTTTTTAAACATTACAAACCTCCAGGTTTAAAAACATTTTCTGTGTTAAGAGTACTATACATACAGGAAAACCAAATTTCCATAAAAAAGATACAAAAAATACAGATTCTTTTAAAGAAACTCTAATTTTTTTTTATTTTTTTTTATTTTTTTGTTCGCATTTCTTCGTAGTACTGTAATTCTGAGAAAGTTCGGGAGGTTGCATCCTGGTTTTTCATGTTGTACATCCGTTCATCAGAAAGCTTATATACAGAGGATGCAAGACCATCATCAACATCTGAACGACGGGCTATACCGTAAGAATAACGGAGCGAGAAAGACCAGTTGCGACTGCGGCTTGCAGCGTGTGCCCGCAGTGCCTTCATTGCGCTTTCGACATCAACTTCTGCATCAGTCTGGATAAGCACAAGGAATTCATCGCCTCCCATGCGGAAACAGCGGCCAATGTCTCCAAAAGAATCAGTAAGACAGGTCGCAAACACCGAAAGCAGTTTATCTCCCACCTGGTGACCACAGGTATCGTTGATGAATTTCAATCCGTTAACATCAAAGTTTATCAGTACGTATCCGGTATCGCTGTTATCGAGCAATTTAAAAAGTTCGTGACATTTGGTCCGGTTATACAGACCGGTAAGGGTATCGGTATACGCCAGCTGGGTAAGTACTGTTTTTTCGTCCACGGACATGGCTTTGTCATAAATAGGAACCAGAAATCCGATAAACGCAAGGATAACAAACTGCAGCATGCCTATGGGTAAAAAACTGGTGATGATTTCAAACTGGGGCTGATGCCAGTACTTGAGAAAATCAAAACGGAGTACATCAGATACCAGAACAAAAGCAAGAATTGACAAAGCAAAAACGTACACTCTTTCACTGGAGCTGCGTTTACCATGATGGGCAAAAGCGACGCAGAGGAAGATAGTCATGCACAGCAGTGAATTTACATGGAATACATTGAGCATTACGGGGAATCTTGCCAGATTTGATATATGCAGGAAACAGAGCATAAGGAAAAAAAATGCTTCCCAGCAGGTAATAATACGGAGCCACAGTTTACGCCAGTATTCCTTGATTTCCGCAATACTGATGAACATAAGGCCAAAGGGAACCGGTACCAGATATATAGTTACATATTCAGCGGTTGTATGAATGAGCCGCATGCGGTCAGTGGAAGAAAAGAGTGAAATCGCCTGACTGTTGGTAATCGACCATACACCTATCAGGATAGAGAGAACACCGATAATGGCCAGCCGGTTAAAAAGGCGGTTGAAGATGGCGAGAATCAGTCCGTTACACCAGAAGAGAAATCCGATTCCTACCAGAAGAATACTTATGGTAAAAATGAACAGCTTTTCCATAAGCAGTTCATGGAATTGTTCGCCTTCCGGCACGCAGCGGACAGGCAGTATAGCGGTGGTTCCGTTTTTTTCATTCTGTACCAGGCGCAGGGTGAGGGTTTTTCCTGCAGAACCGGCCGGTACATCGATGAAAAAGGTACCTGATCCAACCATTCTGTTACTGGAAACACGGTCTGTGCCGTAGGTATAAATCAGCTGATCATCGAGAAATGCCTCTATGGAACAAAGAAATACGCTGGGCATCAACGTATGAGGAGTGTCAAAATATTCCGGCAGAACGATACGTAATTCTACCGTATCCAACCGATTGACAGCAGAAAAATGGAAATCTGAAAGGGATACCGTTTTTTCCGGTCCCCCATTTTCACTAACCACCCACGAATCCTTTAATACGGGCACATGAGCTACTTTCTTTCCTAAGACGATATTTCCAATACCAAGAATAACAAGGAGAATTACAAAACTGAATATTACCGCAAATTTGAACTTGTGGTCAGAAAGACGATCAACTTCCATACATCAAAAAGTACACCACCTTAGGGAGAAACTGCAAGGTGTTTTCCTTTCACCCCTTTTTCACTCGTCCCCATTTTCATGTATACTGTCATCATGCGTCCATTCAAAGTAGTATCTCCATTTGAACCATCGGGTGACCAGCCACAGGCTATTGAAGCCCTTGCACACGGTATCCTGAACGGTGACAAGTATCAGACTCTTAAAGGGGTTACCGGTTCAGGCAAAACCTTTACCATGGCCAAGATCATCGAGAAGGTGCAGAAACCAACCCTGATCATCAGTCATAACAAAACCCTTTCTGCCCAGCTGTACCGGGAATTCAAAAGCTTTTTCCCCAACAACGCCGTTGAATACTTTGTTTCCTACTACGACTACTACCAGCCTGAAGCCTACGTCCCCGCCCGTGACCTGTACATTGAAAAGGACGCCAGCATCAACGATGAAATTGACCGTATGCGCCTTGCAGCCACCTACGCCCTGATGGAACGTCGCGACGTTATCGTTGTAGCAACCGTTTCCTGTATTTACGGCCTTGGTATGCCGGAACTGTACAAAGACATGCGGCTGCATTACGAAATCGGTCAGGTTATTGATACCAGTAAACTAGCCCGGGATCTGGTAGGGCTTCAGTACCAGCGGAATGACGCCATTCTTGACCGGGGAAACTTCCGTATCCGCGGCGACCGGATTGAAATATATCCTGCCTACATGGAAACCGACGAAGCCTACCGCATCGACCTGGATTTTGACGAAATTGCCAGTATCTGCCGCTTTAACGTCATTACTCACGAAATTATCGAACAGCTTGATGAAACCGTCATATATCCTGCAAAACACTTTGTTGTACCGGCAGATATGCTGAAAAACGCCACCGACCGGATTCTTGAAGAGATGAACGAACGGTACGAAACACTGCTGGCCGCCGGTAAAATGATTGAAGCAGAACGCATTAAAACCCGTACCACCTACGATGTAGAAATGATGCGTGAAATGGGCTACTGCAGCGGTATTGAAAACTATTCAGGTCCCATCAGCGGCCGTAAGCGCGGTGAACCACCGGCTACCCTGCTCCACTATTTTCCCGATGACTTTCTGTGCATGATTGATGAAAGTCACGTTACCGTAAGCCAGGTTGGCGCCATGTACGAAGGTGACCGTTCCCGCAAGCAGAATCTGATTGATTTTGGATTCCGCCTTCCCAGCGCACTGGATAACCGTCCGCTGAAATATGAAGAGTTTGAAAAAAAGATGAATCAGGTTATCTACGTTTCAGCAACTCCCCGTGATGAAGAGAAGAAACGCAGTACCCGCATCGTTGAACAGCTGATCCGCCCCACAGGGCTTCTGGACCCGATTATTGATGTGCGGCCATCAGAAGGCCAGATGGAAAACATCTATCATGAAATCAAAGACCGGGTAGCAAAGGGCGAACGGTGTCTGCTTCTGACTTTGACCAAGAAAATGGCAGAAGACCTGACTGACTACCTGCAGTCACTGAGTCTACGGGTAAAATACATCCACAGTGAAGTTGAAACCATTGAGCGTGTAGAAATTCTGAAAGGCCTCCGTGCCGGTGAATTTGACATTCTGATTGGTATTAACCTGCTCCGTGAAGGTATCGACTTACCGGAAGTTTCATTCATTGCCATTCTTGATGCTGATAAAATCGGTTTTCTCCGCAGTACCACATCTTTAATTCAGATTATCGGACGTGCGGCACGTAACGCCAACGGTAAGGTTGTCATGTACGCAGACCGCATGAGCCCGGCTATGGCAGAAGCCATTGAAGAAACACGTCACCGGCGCCAGATTCAGGAAGACTACAACGCTGCTCACGGCATTACACCAAAGACCATCAACAAAGCCATTGAGGATATTCTGGTCCGGGAACAGCAGGAAGCAAAGGAAGTTGCAGAAACAGAACTGGAAGTTATCAAGAAGAGCGTAAACCTGCTGACTGCCGATGGACGGAAGAAGCTGATAAAAGCTATGGAAAAACAGATGATGGAACACGCAGAGCGGCTTGAATACGAAGAAGCAGCCGCCATTCGTGACCAGATTGAAGAGTTGAAGCGCCAGAAGTAGCAGGCAGGATGCCACCCTTCCACAGGCTCAGGGATTCTGGCGTCAGATCAGCCCCATGGGCTTGTCGAAGGGTCCTACCGGGCCAGTACCAGATTTGGTACGGTGCTTGAAGTCTGTTTAAAGTAGATATACTTCAGAGGATGAATATCCATGGCGTTGTCAAACCAGCCGCCTACCTCATCGGTATCGATATAGTTTACTTTTACGCTATGCTCAATGGGGAGTATTTCACCACTATCCAGTAACAGCTGTTCTGCTTCTGCAAGTTTTTTAAACCGTTCAGTTCCATCCTGGATTGAAGCAGCTTCTACCAGCAAAGCATCATATGCTGCATTCTGCCAGGCCGCATCGTTCAACGTGCTGTCACTACGGAATAATTCGAGAAAGGCCATAGGGTCAGCAAAATCACCGATCCAGCTGTACAGATACATATCAGCTTTTTTTGTCTTTACTTCTTCATAATAGGCGTACGGATTAACGTATTCCAGCTGCACGGTAATTCCCAGCGCTTCCCAATTTTTCTTGAGCATTTCAGCCTGCTGGCGGGAATGGTTAGTGTCGTTGGCACAGTAGGTTAAAACGATATCAGACGGAGTATAGCCAGCCTGCTCAAGAAGCAGCTTACCTTCCTCTACATCAAACTCAGAAACCCCCAGTACGTCAGGATATCCGGCAAGTGGCAACATAAGTGAATCAGCCGGGAAATAACTTACCCCACGTAATGCTTCCCAGTCTGTTGCAAGAAGAATGGCATTACGTACTGCAGGATCATTGAATGGAGCTTTATCAGCAATAAAAAAGAGGTATTCAGTAGAAAAAGCTGCACTGAACTGAATGGTATTGGTATCATACACTTGATTCATCTGCAGTGCGCCAGCAACCCAATGAGATTCGCCAAGATTAAAACCATAGGCATTCTGCTCATAGTCATCACTTAACCTGATTGTTACGCCGGGAATAAATACATTCTCCTGATCCCAATACAGAAAATTCTTTATTAAGGTTGCTCCATGACGGTCAATTGACGAAAGTACAAATGGTCCTGAATATACTCCAGGTTTGGCAGGAACCGCAGCAAATGCTGCATTACAGAGAATGCGGCTTAAATGTTCACAGGGCTCAGTCAGTCGAACAGTCAAGGTCTGACCTTTAGCGGTAATGCCTACAGAAGCAGCATCAGTCAATCCTTTGCGATACTCCTTTACCCCCACAATCGGGTCAAGAAGACTTGCATAGGGTGCCCCTGTTTCAGGCGATAATAGTGTCAGCCAGCTGCGGCGTATTTCATCGGCAGTAATAGGGGTGCCATCTGAATACTGTGCATCAGACCGGATGGTAAAGGTCCATTTTTTTCCATCCCTGGAAATTTTCCAGGTTTCTGCCAGAGCGGGAACCGGTTCAAGAGTATAAGGATTATAAGTAAAAAGCCCTTCGTACAGTCCGGTAAAAAGCTGTTCATCTTTAGCCATGCTGCTGGTGTGAGGATTCAAAGAATGATAGACACCTTCATCAACAATAATGAATGTCCGCTGTAATGATGGGTCAACGCCATACCCGAACGATTGTGCCCACAGTAACGGAATACTCAGAACTCCAATCAAGACACCGATGACAGCCGTTCTTCTTGCATCGTGCCTGTCAGTCATTTGCAAACCCCAGCTTTTTCAGCTGCTCTGTTTCTTCTACGTATGATGAATATTCAGCTTTCCGTTGATTTGCCTTTACTGCTACATTCTTCATGGCAGTAAGTTCCATTTTAAGTCCTTTAATTTTTGGCTTGTTTTCGGTTTTCGGTGCCGCTTTGAAGTAATCATCCAGAGCTGCCAGAGTAACCATCAGGTGATTGCATTCAGATAACTGCTTGACCAGATATTCTTCGATGGCAGATTCATTCTGCTGCTCCAGTTTTACGTAACCTGCGGCTTTTTTTACACTGAAACTATGATACATGCGGCACCGTTTGTTCAGGTCTGCAATAAATTCATTGTATACCAGCGTTTCATGATGTTTTGTCTGTGTAATACTATCAACAACAGTAAGATCGTATTCTACCGGCGGTTCTTTTAAGTTAAAGGCTTTGCGGATTACAGACTTCAGTTTGTCCATAAAACTCTGATGCTCACTTTCAAGCACTGCATTGTTTTCTGTAACCTTGCTGATAACTGTTTCAAGCTGGGGAGCCATTCCGCTTAAGGTACGCACAGCTTCCATCAACAGCTCTTTGGTGTCGATCTGAACGTTTTTTTTCTCTTCTTTCTGAACAACTATCTCAAATTTCTTCAGAACTTCCTGCTGCAGTTTCTGTTTATCCGGACCATATTCTTCAGCAACCAGCTCATCTACCAGCTCTGAATAATACGGGCGTTTACCCATAACCTGAGGAAACAGTTTTTTTATCTGTGCAGTAGCTGCAGCCGTATTATCCTTGATTTTGTCTTCGCCATAGGCTGGGTGATCAAAAACATTCTTCCGGATTTCAACTTTAAAGGCTTCTTTCTGGAATTCCGCAACATTTTTCAGAATAAAATTTGCGTTTGCCACCGTTTTTGCTGCACGTGCAACACTGTCATGAGCCACTTCATAAGAAAGCTGTTCTTCGCCTTTCTTTAAGTTTGCCAGACATTCTGCCAGGGCACGGGTATTTGCCCGTGAAGAAGTTGGTGTTAATGATTTCCAGTCAATATAGTTATTCAGCGCTATCAGATTCTTGATACGGTCAACAGTCAGATTAGGTATGGAAAACTGAAACAGGTTGCAGATAAAGTCCAGACTGCGTTCATAATCAGAAAGACGGGTTCCAAGCTTAACAGAACGTTCACTTTCCAGAAACTGAGAATCATCGGGAACAACGATATCTGAGATTTTTTTATCCAGTTTGTACGGATCTGGCTGAATCTGTCCTTTTTTAATGAGCAACGTAATCAAATTGGTCAAAACCGTATGTAACGTACGATATTCTTCAAGAAGTACAACGAGCTGTTCGTTATTCCACCAGTTAAGTTTGGCTTCGTATGCGGCAAACAAGGTTTGTCTGAATTCAGAGTTTTCCATATTGTCTTATATCGGCAGAAAACCAGGATTTGATAAGGAAAAGCTATATTTGTATTACCTGTCCGTCGTATGCCGGATGAATTTCTATACCAGACAGATGGGGAAACTGCCGTTTCAGATCCTGCAGATACGCATCTATCTGCCGGTGACTCATTTCGTGATTCATATGAATGAGCCATACGTGACGCGGCTGAATTTTCTCTGCACATTCCAGTGCCTGTTCAAAGCTGAAATGCGTATTATGACTGGTTTTTCGAAGGCCATCGATTATCAGGTGTTCAACACCACGGGATGCTGTAATGGTTTCATCTGATACAAATGAGCAGTCAGTGAGATAGGCAACGCCACGGGCTGCAGCCGGTGGATCATGCGGTTCCGTTGCTTCCGGGAGTGCCGTTTCCACACAGTCATACTGAACATTCCGATCCTTTGCAGCCCTAAAACCTTCTCCCTGGGCATTTAAAAAACGGACTTCCCTGAAAATCCACCCGCTGGACTCTAAAGATCCATGCATTACCGGTGCACTTTGAATATCAAAAGGTCCTACAGAAAATTCCTGATAGGGTCTTCGTTCCCGCAGCTGGAGATTCGGTTTTCCACCACCCTCCTTTACCGGGGTGAAAATATAATCAAAGCGGTACTCAATATTGTGTCTGGTCTGTGGATTACAGTAAATCGGCAGTGGCTCCAGTACCGGATATTTGTGCTGTATTTCTTCCCGCAGGCGATAGGAGAAAATCCGCAGATCATCAATACCATGCAGATGATCCGCATGAGGATGGGTAATAAAGACTGCATCAAGGCGGCGCACTCCGTAGGTAATGCACTGCGAGCGAAACTCGGGACCGGTATCAACCAGAAGCGCAGTATCGCCGGAAGAACCTTCACCACTCTGAATATACAGACTGCACCGGTTCCTTTTATCCTTTGCCTCTGGTGACTTACAGACAGCACAGTCACACCCGATAACCGGAATACCATGACTGGTACCCGTTCCCAAAAACGTTATCTTCAATGCCTACCTCAACTATCCTGAATCCAGTTACTCTGCAGCTGACTGTTCTGGCCGTCGCATCATAGATGAAACGAACCTTCCACTTTCAGTAAAATCCTCATCGGAAAACCCTGTTACTTTCATGCAGTCCGGTTTGATGATTGCCGATGTTTCAGCTTTATTTGACAGGTTCCACAGAATATAACTGATGTGCAGCCGGTCAAGAAGCGAAAGCCATACTTCTGCCTGCTCCAGATTTACCTCCCCGTCACCACTGGCATCTGTAATACCGAATTCTGAAACAAATACCGGCAGTGAATGCTCTGTAACTGCAGTTTCAAGAATGTGCCGCAGTTCATCACGATGGGTATCAGCATAAAAATGCAGCGTATACATGATATGGTCATAGGGTAATGGAGGGCGGGCTGCTTCATCAACACGCTGGGACCAGCAGGGGGTGCCGCAGAGAATTACGGCCTGGGGACAATACTTTCTGATTACCGGGATAACCCGGTGAGCATATTCTGTAATACGGTTCCAGGTAACAGAATCACCATTGGGCTCGTTGCAGATTTCGTACAGGATATGATGATATTCTGAAAGACGGGGACATACTGTTTCAAAAAAATGCTCTGCCATATCAGCGTGAACAAGCGGATCATGTTCCAGTAATACATGCCAGTCTACAATCAGGTAGATGCCGAGCCGTTCAGTTGCGGCTGCTATTGTATACAAGGTTTCTTCCAGTTTCTGACGGTGATTATCATTACCATCAGCGTACCCCTGTACCCCATCTGCAAAACCGGAATACATGGCAAAACGGAATACTTCCAGATTGAACCGTTCAGTCAGTTCAGTCACCGTTTCTGGAGTGACGTACTGAGGATAACAGGAAACATTGTGAGTACTTAACCCACGGAGTTGACATACCGAACCGTCTTCACCGGTCAGTTGGTTTTCATGAACAGAAAGTGCACCAAAGCGCGCAAAAGGAGTTTTCATCATGGATACAGCATACCACATCTTTTGACCCTTAGTCCAAAATGTGGTAAAATGCAGGGTATATGAGTGACACTATTACATTTGATATCAATCAGAGAGTTGTTTACCCAAGTCAGGGTGTTGGAATCATTAAAGAAATAAAAGAGCGTCCTTTCAAAGATAAGACCCTTACGTATTACGTAATTTACCTGGAAGTTTCAGATATGACCGTAATGATTCCTGTTGAACGCTGTGAAGAATTAGGTGTTCGGCCTATCGTAACAAAAGAAGAAGCTGAAGCTGCTCTTGAAATGATGGGTCAGGAATTTGAACCAGTTACTTCAGACTGGAAAATGCGCTATCAGATGAACCTGGAACTGTTGAAAAAAGGTACTGTTACTGATATTGCTTCCATCGTACGCTGTCTGTATCACCGCAGCAAGGTTAAGGAACTTCCTATTCTGGAGCGTAAGCTTTACGATTCTGCAAAAAAACTGCTGGAAGATGAAATTGCCCTTGCCATCGGTAAGACCCCGAAAGAAGTTGAAGGAATCATCCACAGCAAGCTGGAACCGCTGGGTATCATCCGCAATGAGAAAGCTTCAATTGCAGAAGACGATGATTATGACGATGACGAAGAATTCCTTGACGACGACAATAACGATGAAGAGGATAACGACGAAGAAGATGATGACGACGGTGATGACGAAGATTAAGTAGTTGTACGCTTCGTTCACCATATATTGAACAAGTCATAAAAACAGACAGCAGTAAAAGGACAGTATCATGAAAGTTGCAGTAATTGTGACGGCAGCGGGTTCTTCTACCCGGATGAATACCGGAGTAAAAAAAGAGTTCATTCCCTTTACGGATGGTACCGTTCTTTCTGCTGCCTGTGATGCATTTGCCAGTTTTTTTGCCCCCCTTCAAGGTGATGAACTGGCAGATGTAACCGAAACCTTTCCAGAAAGCAAACCAACTCTGGCCTCCCTGGTTGTAACCTGCCCTGCAGGTCTTGAAAAAGAAACCGAAAATGCCCTTATTTCTCCTTCATTACAGAATAATTTAGCGTTATGCGGTATAAAGCCGGTACTCACTACGGGAGGGGCAACCCGACAGGAATCGGTGTACAACGGACTGCTGGCGACAGAAGACCTGTTTCGGGGTAACACTCCTCCGGATGTTGTTTTAATACACGATGGAGCACGCCCCTGGCTGAATGCTGAAGTTATTTCAAATGTTCTTCACTTTACTGATTTGTATGGATGTGCCGTTCCAGCGGTCAGCAGTGTTGATACACTTGCGGTAGTAACACACGATAACTGTATAGCCAGTTACCTTGACCGGAGTAAAACCATGCGCTTACAGACTCCTCAGGGGTTCCTGTTTGGTAAACTGCTGGCAGCTCATCGTCAGTGCCTGAAAGATGGCCGGACCGATTGTACCGATGATACAACTGTATGGGCTGCATGTTTCGGCTCTGTACGGATTTGTCCCGGTAGTGAGTTAAACCGGAAAATAACCTATGCTTCTGATATACAGGGGATACTGCCATGATGACTTTGCCCGTAATCCGCACCGGTTTGGGATACGATCTTCATCAATTGGTTGAAGGCAGACCACTTATGCTTGGCGGAGTTGAAATTCCGTCTGATAAAGGTGAAGCAGGTCATTCAGATGGAGATGTTCTGCTTCATGCCATTACCGATGCCCTTCTGGGAGCTGCAGGCCTTGGTGATATTGGCGAACTGTTTCCTCCCAGCGATGACACCTGGAAAGGTGCTGATTCCCGTGTACTGTTGAAAACAGCATGGAAGAAATGTACTGATGCAGGATGGAAACTGGGTAACCTGGATTGCGTTATTGCATTGGAAAAACCTAAATTCCTTCCCTGGCGGGAGCAGGTATGTGAGAGCATCGCAGACTGTCTGGAAGTAGAAAAAAAATCGGTCTTCGTAAAGGCGAAGACCGGTGAAAAGCTGGGTGAGATTGGAACCTGTCAGGCTGTAGCAGTTTGGGCTACTTGCCTTCTGTATTCCGATACAATTCAAGAATAGTATATACGGTGCTCAGGTCAAGATTCAGGGCACTGGCAATAGCTGCCGGTTCAAAACCTTCATGGGCCAGACGCACAACATCTTCTTTTGTTCCCAGCGGCACATATCCACTATCCTTTTTACCTGAAGATTTGGTCTGTGCGTTGTGAATGTCTTTCAGCAGCTGCAGACTTTTCTGACTTTCATTGTAAATCTCGGTAATCCGGTTTTCAGTGCGCTGAATCAGCTCAGTATTCTTCTGCAATCCGGTGATTTTCTTATCAGCGTCAGCAATAATACCTTCAAGCGAATCAAGTTTCTTTACAGCCTCTGCAATTGCCTGTCCCTTATCGGTAATCCTGGCAACATTATCCTGAACAGTCTTGAGTACCCCTGGTAAAGAAGCTGCATCTGCTTTGGTTTTTTCAAGTTCTTTTTCTACGTTCTGCAACTCTTTATATGCCTTTTCCGTATCAGATATGGTCTGTTCAAGAACAGGCAGCTTCTTATCGAGCCGTTCAAAATTATCATTAGCCTTGGTTAATGATTCATTGAATTTACGGATATCCGTTTCTGCAAGCATGATGTCATCATGGTTCTCTTTAAGATTTGCTACCCGGTCATCAATATCATTTGAAAGAGCAACCAACTGGTTAAACTTCACTTCCATTGAGTCAATGTGAGCCTTTTCGTTTACAAAGGTCTGCACGGTCCGGCTCATTTCACCCTCAAGTTTTACCACATCAGTAAAGTGCTGGCTGATTTTCTGGGCTGTTTCGTTATACGCAGTGAACCGCTCTGTTTCTTTTCCGAGGTCAGAAAGCTGTTTCTGAAGAGCTGCCTTCATGTCCTCAGTCTGTTCAATAATTGCAGTCTGTGACTGGAATTCATCCATGCGTTCCTGCAGTTCATCAAGACCGGCATGTAAAGCATCAGTGCCATTTTTTACCTGGTCAAATACATCTGACGTTTCAGACCGAAGTTGGGAAACTACAGTACCCGTATCCTGTCTGATCTGTTTGAGAGCATCTGCCGTTTCATCTTTTGCCTGAGTTACTGTTTTTTCAGTCTCTGAACGGATAGCTGACAGTACATCAGCAGTCTCTTTCTTCACTTGAGCTATGACAGCTGCAGTTTCAGATCTTACATCTGTAACAGCTTCAGAGGTTTCAGATTTTACCCCGGCTACCGCTGCTTCTGTTTCAATCTTCAATTCACTGACTTTTGCAGTTACTTCATTTTTTAAACCGGTTACTGCCAGTGCTGTTTCAGATTCTGCCTCTGCAACAGCTTTGGTAGTTTCGTTTTTCAATCGGGTAACTGTTATTTCCGTTTCTTCTTTCAGCTGGGAAACCGTTTCATCCGTCGTCTCTTTCAGCTGTTCAACAGTATCAGAAATTTCAGATTGCAGTTTTGTTACTGTTTCTGCAGTAGCAGATTCCAACCGACCAACAGACTCTGTGACATTTTCTTTAATCTTGGAAACAGCTTCAGTTGTCTCTTTGCTCAACTGAGAAACCGACGCAGCTGTATCCCGTTTCAGCTGTTCCACAGCAGCTGTCATTTCAGACTTAAGAGTGGCAACTGCTGCACGTGATTCTTCGGATACCTGCTGTACTGAATCTGCTGTCTCAGCGTGCAGACTTGATACTGCAGCTTCTGTATCTGTCCGGATTCCTGAAACAGAAGCAGTTGTAAACTGTTGTATCTGAGCCATTGTAGAAGCTGTATCTGTCCGTAACTGTTCCACAGCTTCATCAGTATCAGCTTTTACTGCAGCTATTTTTTCTCCTGCAGACTGCTGTAAGTCAGTTATGGCATCATCGGTCTTTTTCTGAATCCGGGTGACGGTATCCACTGTAGTCTGCTGCAATTGCTGCAAGGCAAGCTCTGTATCTTCCTGTGTTTTAGACAGCTGCCCGTTTAAACCGGCAACTTTATTTTCCAAATCCTGTCCGTACCGCTGTAACTGCCCCATAACCTGTTCTTTCGTACGGTCAAGTTCCTGATTCACATACTGCTGAGCCTCAACTTTGGCAGTATCCATCTGCTGCAGCGTACTGTCTACAGAAGCCTGAGCCTCATTCAAGCTCTTGTTGAGCTGCAGGGTCAGTGTTTCAACACTTTCTGCGGCTACATCATCCAGTTTTTTCTGATATTGTACCTGCCAGGTAGAAACTGCAGATTCAAGGGCAGAACTTTTTCGGTTCAATGACTCAGTGAATTCAGATTCAAGATCCTGCAGTTTTTCACTGACATTATCCCGCGCAGTCTCCTTCAGCTGACTCAGTTCAGATTCCAAAGTTTCCATATCATGAGACAGTGAATCAGAATGCTTTTTCATCTCTGCAGAAAGGTCATTCTGCTGTTTCTGCTGCTGCTGTGCATACCGGGTAAATTCAGAACCGATGTTTTCTTCTGTAGTATGCAGCAGCTTACGGAGATTGTTTTCAAGAATGTCAATCTGGTTACCGGCATCTTCAAGGCGGGCCATACGGTACATAGCATCCGTTTTAACAGAATCAAACTGTGCTTCCAAAGATTCAAAGAATGATTTTTCTTTATTCTGATAGGTACCGGTAGTATTCTGCATTGCTGCAGTAAGGGCCTTTTCAACAGTAGCTTCACTGTTTTCAACCTGAGCTGAAAGCTTTTTGAACAGTTCGTCAGCTGTTTTTGATTTTTCCTGAAGCTGAGTAATCAGTGTATCCCGTGTTTCGTGGGCATACTGAGTGACAGAAGCTGCAGTACTTTCTACCTGGTCAGCAACCTCAGACAGCAACACTTCAGCATAATTTCTGGTATATTTGACTGACTCTTCAATTTCTGCCGAACAGTTATTCAGTACCTGTTCAGATTTATTCAAGACAGTAGTAATACTGTCCTGAACATCTGCAGAACATTTACTGATGACCGCTTTTGTCTGTGACGTAATATCGTCTTGTACAGCAGTTGCATCTTCAGTCAGTTTTTTCTGCAGGACTGCAGCCTCTGAAGACAACTTATCGTGCAGAGCAGCAGTGCTTTCCTGCAGTTCCTGCTGCAGCTTTTCGGTTGATTCCTTAAATTCGTACTGCAGCTTTTCGGTTGATTCCCGAAGTTCGCACTGCAGTTTTTCGGTTGTTTCCTTAAGTTCGTGCTGTACTTCTTCAGTACTCTGCTTTAATGAAGATTGCAGTTCTTCTGTATCCTGCTGCAGGGTATTCTGAAGTGTTCTGGTGCTGTCGGTAAGTTCCTGCTGCAATGAACCGGTACTTTGAGAAAGATTCTTCTGAAGAAGTTCCGTACTTTCCTTTAAGCCGGCATGAAGGGATTCAGCATCAGCACAAAGTTTCTGCTGTATTTCAGCAAGACGGGCAGCCGTAGTTGCAGCAGTTTCCTCTGTGTAGGCGGCAGTTTCCGTTCTTGTTTTCTCAAGCAGTTCCTGAATCTGAGAAACAGCTTCTGCAGTAAGGATACGGGCATTTTCAGCAGCTTCTTCAGCAGCCTGCACTGCTGTGTTTTTTGCTGCGGAAGTTTCTTCCAGAGCTTTGCCAGTAGAAGCTGCAATGCGCTGGTCAGATTCAAGGATATTTTTTTCTACCAGAGTACGAAGGTTTTCAACCTGGGTGGTAACATCTGCAATAAGTTTTTCCGCAGTTTCTTCAGTTGCTGCACGAGAATCAAGGGCAGCCTGTTCTGAAATGGATTTTGCATGCTCAATAGCCTGCTGTACGGTTTTATCCACATTTTGAGTAGCCGATTGCGCAACAGCAGAGGCTTGGGTGGCTGCCTGCTGAGCAAGGGCAACAGCATTTTTTGCAGCTTCACTTACTTCTGCAGTAAGTCTTCCAGTAGCGGTTTTTACTGCTTCATCAGCCTGAGCATAGGCTTCATCCAGGGTTTCCCGGGCTTCAGATATAGCACTCTGAACCTGCTGATGAGCCTGATCTGAAAGGGTCTGTATGTCATACACTACAGACTCTACCGCAGAACGGGCTTCTTCTGCGGCGGAATCTGCAAGAGCAGAAGCGTTTTCGCATGCCGTTCTGGTCAGTGATTCAGCCTTTTCAACTGCAGACTTTGTCTGTTTTTCTGCTTTTGAAACAGCCTCAGTAATCTGGTTTTCAGCACCGGTTATAAGACTCATAGCCCGGTCTCCAGCATCTTTAGCTGCAGCAAGAGCCTTTTCAGTAGCATCCTGCACAAGCGCCAGTGCTTCATTGGTTGTTTTGGTTGTCTGAGCCGTAACTTCTGCACAGGTACTGTCAGACAGCTGCTGAACCCGACTAACCGTGTCGGTAACCATGGCATCAGCCTTAGTAATCTGATCATGCATCGACGTTACCAGTGTTTCAGACTCTGCTTGTAATTCAGCAGCAATGGTGTCTGACCGAAGTTTAGCATCAGAAACAGCTTCATCAATACGGGATGCAGCCATATTCTGTAACTGGTCAGTCGTTTCAGAAGCTTTTTCATACAGCTGCTGCATACGCTCATTCAATTGCCCGACAGCAGAATCTGCCATACCAGTATATTTTTCTACAAAAGCGTCAGATTTAGCTGTACACCGCGCCACTGCAGCTTCTACTTTCTCTGCAGTTCGTTTCAGGCTTTCTTCTGATGATTTCCGTAACGCCTGTTCTTTATCGGACAATTCGGCTCGCAGCGATCTGTCAGTGGTCAGAATCAGCTCTTTCAGTTCCTTGAATGCTTTTGACTGCACGGCATCAGCATCAGCAGTAGCAGCGTCCAAAGCATTCTGATAGGTGCTGTTGATTTTCTCCAGCAGTTCCTTGTTTTCCTGCAGTGCTCTGGCGCTGTTTTCCTGCAGACTGGCACTTTCTGAAGCAATAAAATTCTTGAGGGTTGCAGATTCTTCCAATAATGCTGCGGTATTATCCTGAGTAAATTGTGCAATAATGGTGGGGATTTTTGCCTCAATTTTATCAAGCTGTTCCCGCTGATTCTGGATTTTCTTTGCAGTTTTATCGACGAATCGTGATTCTTCCTGCAGCTTCTGCAGATTATCTTCACAGGCTTTAGTCATTTCAAGAACATCACGGACCAGTGCATCAAAAGCTGAGATCCGTTTTTCAGCGTCCTCGATTCTGGCAATGGACTGGGAGAATTCCTGAGACCGGCGCTCAGTATCATTACATGCCATTTCAAGCCGGGATACGGCAGCAACAGCTTCGCTTTGGGCTGTCTTCAGCTGAGCTTCCTTATCCTGCAGGATTTTATTCCGCTCTGAAAAATAATTGTCAAAATCAGCCAGAACCTTATCAGTGAATTTCTTTACTTTTTCAAGTGAACGGTCTTTCTTGTCAAGCTGACGAAAAACCATAATGACGGCAAGAGACACCGCCAGCGTCAAAAGATTAAAAAACATTTTTCCCACCCAAAAATGATTCTTTTAGAGATTATAGAACGCTATTGAATGCAGCTTATTTTAACACATAACGCTGCAAAGTGCGATAGTTCCAGAATGAAAGGTCAGCTTCGCCATAGGGAATATGCAGCAATGCACGCCATAAAGGCATTTTCCATGCAGTCTGCATGCCGGCAGCCTTTGCACCCTGAATATCACTGCGTTTGCTGTTTCCCACATACAGAATGTTTTCAGGGGGAATGTGCAGTTCAGCAGATAGTGTTCCAAAGGTATATACAGAAGGTTTCAATGCACCTGTTTTTTCTGATCCCATAACCACATCGCACAGTGGTGCAGTTCCCCAGATATCTCCTTTCTGTTCAGGAGGAAAATCCGAAAGGATTCCCAGTTTCAGACCCTTTTCCTTGAACAGCACGAACGTTTCGTATACATGAGGATAGGGCTTTACCAGTTTGAAAAGCGGAATCAAGCCATCATATACATGCGCTTTTATCTTTTGGTGAGCTTCTTCTACGGAACAATGCATGTTTTCCGCAAGAAGTCTGGCCTGATACTCAAAAAAATCAGGCAATACGGCAGTACGGTGCAGAACTTTCCGAACTCTGTTGTATTTCAGAAAGAAACGGAAATGTCTGAAAAAATGAGGAATAACCAGTATGTCTAAAACCTTTGAAGAATACAACGTTCCATCAATATCAAAGGCAACGGCAAGAATAGGTTGCATCGTCTTATCTTACTATTTTGTACCTGAAGCTTGCAACACCAGCAGAAGGAGAGCGTTCAAACCATAATTCACTGGCCAGATACTGCTTGATTACTTCTACAACCGGTGAGGGAAGCCCCGGAGAAACGGCTATGGAACTCAGACTGACTGTCCCTTCCGGTGATATTTCGAAACGTATGGTTACTTCCGGCTGCCCTTCAATAAGAGCCGCGTACTGAGAAATATCCGGTTTGATTACATCAGGCATCAATAGTTTTCGGGTAGAACCATCTTCAAGGATAACACTTACTCCTTTTTCTGCCGTACTGACAGATACTGAAACAGAAGCGGTCAGGTCAGAACCGGCAACAGTATCAGACCAGACGGTATCAAGGGCAGCAAGCTTTCCTACAAGGGATGCATCTGCCACATCAGACACCGGTGAACGGGTACTGGTAGCACTTGCGCCGGTATCCGATGTGGCAGCAACCCCAGCTGTTCCTGAAACACTGTTACTTCCCGTTACGGTGCGGGGTGTATCTGCAGAGGAAGAACTGACTGCTGCGGTGCTATTGCCGAACATAGCGTCAAAATCAACTGAGTCGGCAGTTTTTGCCGGTTTCTTTGCCTGCTGTTCAGCCATGAGTTCTTCAACACTTTTTACCAGTTTCTGGGGTGCCGGAGCTGGGGCTGGCGTTTGAACAGGTACAGGATCTGTTTTTTTTACCGGTTCCGTTTTAACAGGCTCTGCTTTGTTAACTGGTGCCGGCTTTGGCACTTCCGGTGCAGGCACAGGTATTGGCGCAGGGGTTGGCTCTGGCGTTGGCGCGGGTACTGGTACTGGCTCAGTTGCAGCTGGTACAGGAGCTGAAGGGGTTTCGGTTACGGTCTTCTGCTCTGGTTCTACTGGTTTTGACCGCTTTTCAAGCTGAATGGCAATCTCCTTAAATTCCTTTTCATCCGGACTTTTTCGGACAGGAACAAGAGACAGAGTCAGTATCATAAACGCCCATATACCGGCTGTAATTGCACCGCTTATGGTATTCCGTTTTTCCATCAGAATTCTCTCAGTATTCACTGGTCCTCAGATTTACCTGAGTAAATCCGTTGGCGCGGAGCACATCAAAAACCTTTACAATGGCGCCGTTCGTTACAAGATCATCGGCTTCAAGACGTACCGGATACGTATCGCGTTCTTCAACCGAAACATCATCAAAAGCAGCAAGCATTTCAGACAGAGACTGGTAATCAACCGGGGTTTCATTACAGTACATCTGGCCATTCTGCTCCATGGTAATAGTGATACCACCACTGGAAGCACCTTCTGCAGTTGATGACTGCGGCAGGTTCAGTTCGATACCGGGGAGCATGGCAAAGGTTGTTGAAACCAGAAAAAACAGAATCAACTGAAACACTACGTCAATCATAGGAATCAAATCGACCTGAGCGCCATTGTTCTGTATTCTGCGTCCAAATTTCATTACTACGCCTCTTTCTTAAAGCCCAGAATTATTTCTGTTACCCAACTTTCCGTATCAAGAATAATCTTGTTGGCACGGCGGGCAAATGCGTTATAAAAAATAAGGGCAGGAATTGAAACTACCAGACCACTGGCTGTTGTTACCAGTGCTTCTGCAATGGCACCGGCAAGAACTGCTGGATTACCCATGGTACCACCGTCGCCAAGAACACCAAATGCACTGATATTCCCGGTTACCGTTCCCAATAATCCCAACAGCGTTGAAATGTTTGCAATGGTTCCCAGTGCAGTCAGAAAATGATCGAGTTTTGGTAACTGACGGTTACTTTCTGCCTCTACCGCATCTTTAATCAGTTCAGAAGAAAGGAATCTGCTTGCCAGAGCTTTTGAAATGATTTTTGCCGATGGAGTATCAGTTACGTCGCACATGGTTCGGGCAACGTCATACTCCCGCTGGTCCAGCAATGGCTGCAGATCTGTTTTCAGTTTTTTATCCTTTTTTGCAATCTGGATAAAATACATAATCCGTTCAACAATGATGAACGTGGCAATCAGTCCACACAGAATAATAGGCAATATAAGAATACCGCCACTCTTTAATATGCTTAACATATACTCTCCTTATAAAGCCACCGCGGCAGCGGCAGCACATGGATGTGCTGTATACCAGTTGGAAAAGCAACGCTTTTTCAACTGTAAGTGATAAAAATACACGGATGTATTTTTATCACTCCTCCTTATAAAGCCACCGCGGCAGCGGCAGCACATGGATGTGCTGTATAGCAGTTGGAAAAGCAACGCTTTTTCAACTGTAAGTGATAAAAATACACGGATGTATTTTTATCACCCCTCCTTATAAAGCCACCGCGGCAGCGGCAGCACCAAATCTTAAAAATATACGTGTGCTGAAAGTATTACCTGTCCGCCACGGGAAATGTATTCTTTACAAAGCACCCGGTCTGTAAAGAAATGGAGCATATCAGATGCCGCCAATTCTACCCTGACCGCATTGGAAAAACGCCAGAATGCAGAGACATCCCAGAACGGCCGGATTCCTTTTACCAGGGCAATTCCAAAATCAGTCTGCATGCCCAACCGGTCATTTTCAGTAGTAGCACTGAATTCCGTATGTATCATGTTAGCCGGCTGAATACTCAGGTTGTCAATCCAAGCCGAATTCCAGCAGATACTGAATCCTGCATGCTTAAAAGGAACTGTACAGCCAAGCGTAGTATTCAGTACCGTACAGTCTTTAACCTGCAAGGTATACAGGCCCTGTTCAGATTTTGAGGAATCTTCAAGAACAGGTATCAACCGACCGTTTCCGAATGCAGTCTTTTCAAATAATACGCCGCCGGTTATTGAACCATAGGTGCGAACGGGAATTTCCATATCAAAAACGCCAGACCAGAAACTTTCTTCATTACGGCGCATTCCAGTAAGAATAAAAGGATACATGGACTGCAAACCCGTCAGATCTGTAGTACCGGTTTTCAAGCCCCCTTCAGCACGCAGAGAAAATGGAACGCTGCTTCCGGTTCCTACCGCAAGGACAAACGGATAAATCGTTTGTGATGCACTGTTTGTTGCGACAACAACCCCTACAGAGGCTTCTGTAGCAACCTTTTTCCCCCAGTCCCCAGTAAATGAAAAATCCGCCTGAGTCCGGCTTTGATTGGTTCCACCGGAATATTGAGCCGTCAATCCCAGCTGAGCCTGGTTGATATCAAAAGAAACACCTGCCAGTGGATCAAACCAGAATCCGGTATTACGGGAAGCCTTTACCGCTGCTTCCCGTTCGGCTTCACTTAACGATGGGGAAAGAGAAGCAAACTGATTGTTGAACAGGAAATCTACTGCACCCGCAATAGAAATCACCGGTGTAATGTGGTAGTCCAGCACCGTATGAATTGAAGCAGTTTCGTAGTTCATGTTGTAAAAAGAAGGGCTGTTACCCTGCAGACCGTAAGAACCGTTCTTATACCGGGCATCACCACCGATACTCAGATTTGGGGTAACTGCAATCTGCGTATCACCGCCGATAGTGGTAACTGACTGGTTATAGCCTTCTGAAGCAGCATGTCTGCCAAAGCCATTTACCGTTTCATGAGCAAAATTTAATGCGAAGGGTACCGACCCCGTAGAACGGTACACTGAAAAGTCTCCGGCAAAGCTGGACTGTACCCCCACCCCAAGCGAAGCTTCCATAAAAACATCTTTTTCTGCAGTTTCCGGAATTGCCGTTGTTACCGTTTCAAAAGCTGCAGAAGAAACAACCGGTTCCTTAATTACCGGTAACTCTACACTTTTAAGGGGAAGTACCAGAGAAAAATCCGGAATAGCATCAGGGTCAATGGTGATTTCTGTTGATTCAAGAGAACTTGAAACATCAGGTAGAACAAGTTCAGGTTCAGGCTCATCTGTCAAATCCTGTGCAAACAGAAAACCGGTATTCAGCAGCACTGGAAGCAGTACTGAAAGCACGACACGTGCAAAACGGCATCTATACATCATAGGGTATCTCCTGTTTCGGTAAGAATCTTACGGGTCTTGTCAACCCACAGTGAATCATGATTTTCATCAAGAGACTGCATTTTCTCCAGTATTTCTTTGCAGTCGGCATAACGATTCAGTTCATGCAGGCTTAAAACCGCATAGTACAACTGTTCCAGCTGATTTTCGGTTCCAAGGCCTGCCCAGAACGTGGCACTTTTCAAGTAAGAATCTACACTGTCAGACAGCAGCAATTCCTGCCGCTGCCACTTACCAGTAAGACTCCATGCCTGTGCTGCAGTTTTCCGGTCTGTAGCTGTCATGTTCTTTTCCGAAACAGCTTTGGTAATTTCGCGTAATGTTTCAATACCCTGTGCCCGGGTACTTCCATATTCCAGATACTGCTGTGCCAGCGTTACACCAATGGCACGACCTTTCTCTGTTGCAGAACGTTTCAGCGATTCATACTCCGTTACCAGCTCTGCAACGGCAGCATCTACACCACTCTGTTCGAGCAGAACCTGTTTTTTCAACTCTCCAAGTCCCTGAGCAGCGGCTTCTTTTGGTGAAAGCCGCACAGCCTGTTCAATAGCCTGCAGACTACCCTCAAAATCCCTCAATTCCTTGTTCAACACTGCAAGACGTGCCCAGGAAGCAAACAGAAACGGCGAATTCTGCGCTGACTGAGTAACCATGGAATACAGAAGAACTGCAGACTGTCTGGACTCTCCCCCTATGCGGTCATTACACAACGCGTTGTAGTACAATGCCTGATGTGCATGTTTTCCCTGGGGATAATTTTTCCTGCACGATTCAAAACGGCTGGCTGCCTCAAGGTACCTGCCCTGTCTGAAATATAATTCTCCAAGGCGGTACAGGGATTCTTCCTTAACCTCTGCATCAAAGTACGCATCATAGGTATCCAGAAGGAGCCCCGCAGCCTTAGTCATATCATTGGTGGCTGCATACAGATCTGTCAGTGTAAAACGAATCTGAACAACTGCTTTTGTTTTTGCTTTTGCAATCGGTTCCAGCAACGCTATCGCCTTGCCGTATGATTGATTACTGGCCAGAAGTTCAGCCTGCAGTAGTACTGCATCAATTCTCTGATCATCCCGAACTGATAATGCCACATACTGTTCTGCAGCATGCAGTGCCGCATTCTGATCTCCATTCTGGATTGCAGAAAGAGTTACGTAATACCAGGCGGTACGAATCTGCGGATGGTCAGGATGTTCTTTGCAGAACCGGGTAAAAAGGCTTTGTGATTCACGGGTATTACCATTCTGGTACAACGAAAATGCAGTGTAATACAAGCCCCACACGGTATCTGTTCCCAACAGGCTGGCGGCACGCTGCCAGTTACCGGTCCCCACAGCTCCAAGACCGGAAAGGTAATTCAAACTGCTTTCTGAGCGGGCTGCTGCATATGCATTGGCATACTGCTTTTCCATCAATAACACGGTAGCCAGATTCTGGCGTCCCAGTGAACGCATTTCTGTATCATCAAGTATCAGAACCGCCTGCCGGATCATCGATTCTGCAGTCTGTAACGTATCTTCTGAACAAAGAGGGTCTGTTTTTATCAGGCTTTGGGCATACAGAATCTGTAATTCCGGCATGATTTCCTTCATTTCCTGGATTACCGGCAACACTACCGTTCCAACCGTTTTCCAGTCATCCTGAACGGCATGCAGATACGCGTAATAGAACAGGCCAAGCTGAAATTCCTGCAGGTCTGATGAAGCAGGATATAACTCTCCTAACCGGGCCATACAGTCCACCGCATCAGAAACGGCATTTTCTGAAAGATACTGCTGTACCAACGTAATTACGGCCTTAAGCGTATACACGGAATCCAAACCAATAACCTGTGTGAGAGAATTCCGTGCTTCTGCCATCATATCCTGAGCGCGGTAACAGTCAGCCATATACAAAGCTATAATGCATTTCTGGTCTGCATCAGCAGTTTCAAGAGCCCGGTTGTAAAATTCCAGAGCTCTGTCATATTCCTGCAGCTGATTTTTTTCAATACCAAGTCGGATCCATAATTCACTCCGCCACTGGCTTTTATTCTTCAAAACAGGTTCAGCCCGTTCCAGGACCTGCGATACGTCATAGGTTTCAGATTTTTCAGCCAGACTATAGGCATAAGACAGTGCTGAAATAACCGTATCTTCACTGACGCTGTCAATCAATGACAGACAAAGATTCCACTGTGATTCAGAATCACTTTCTGTTGCATCATAGGCTTTTACTACCGAAGCTTTAATGGAATCACGTATTTCCACAGGGTACAATTCAACAGCTGCTGCAGTCTGCTCATACAACGAAAGCGTCTTTACGGCTTCGTTCTGCTGACTGTACAGCGAGTACAGCAACACCAGTCCCCGATTCTGTTCTTCACTGGACGGATACTGAGCAAATAAATATTCCAGCAGAAGCATGGCACCTGCAGCATCATCACTGTGTGAAAGACTTTGCGCCCCATACAGCAGTGCGCTCTGCATCAATGTATCATCGCTCTGGGACTGCCGCTGAAGCAGTGTAATGCACCCCTGAAAATAATTCGCGGCCTTGCGGTATTCACCTTTTTCATACCAGCAGCGGCCACACCAATAGGCTCCCCCGCTATTCTTTCCGGAAACCGGTGTAAGGTTCTCAATACCCTCGTCATACCGGCCAAGACGACATAACGCTTCACCTTTCATCAGATTTACACTTTCCTTATGCAGAGAAAGGGGATACGCCTTTAAAAGCTGGTCTGCAAGAGATACTACCTGGGGATAGGAACCGAACTGCATGGCAGAACGAAGTTCTCCATAAATACGTTGCTCTGGCTGCACAGCATGCAGTGACTGAGGCATACCGAAAAAAACTGCCAGACAGAATACCGTTACAAATGGAAATACACGTCGTTT
>JAZLJW010000068.1:0-5676 GCA_045597345.1 Treponemataceae bacterium | reverse complement strand
GTAATGGTTTCATGCAGCACCAGAACGCCCAGCATGGTTGCAAACAGTACCCGTGAAAGATCCAGAATACCGTACATACTGAGAGGAAGGTGCTTTATAGCCTTGAATCCTGCAATCCATGCAACAAAAATGATGAAGGCTTTGACTGCGGTCCAGAAATACTGTGTCGGCGTAAGACCCATGGCCTTTGGCGCCTGAGGAATTACCAGCAGAAAAGAAAGAAAGGTGTACACCAGAAGAACTTCGATAAGATTGTTCTTTTCCAGTGCCTTTTTTTTACAGATTTCACGGATCCCTTTAATAATTCCGTAAAAGAGAACAAGAAGCATCCACATGGTACGCTATTGTGCCAAGGTGGGAAAAGTTAATCAAGAAAAATCCGACGGTCATTGGGATGATGGTTGTGATAGGCACGTTTTTCTGTGTACATACGGACATCAGCTTCCTGTTCGAGCATGGACAGTGACCAGTCTGGAACTTCATCAAAACGAACGACGCCTTTTGAAAAACTCAGGTTGTCAAAGTACACTCCCCTGGCTTTTTCCCGGAATGATTCGATATACCGCAGGCAGGATTCCATTTCACGACTGGTGCCTCTGCCGATGATGGCGAATTCGTCTCCACCAATACGGAATACCTTTCCTGAATGAAATGCTCCTCTGGAAAGACAGTCGCTCATGGCAATTATCAATTCATCGCCTGCTGCGTGCCCTTTTTCATCATTGGCAGTTTTTAATCCATTCAGATCGAAGCTTGCATACCATAAATCATGGGGAATTTCATGTTCCGACAGAGTCCTGAGTTCTTCATCATAGGCACGTCGGTTCAAGAGCCCGGTCAAATCATCATGATTGGAAATGTAATATTCTGCATCGTAAATACGCGACTGCATCATAACGTACATCAGTACAAGTGCCAGGGTACTGCTGGCTGCAGAAAAGTCAAAGGCCGGGTATACCAGATACGTCAGGTTTCCGAGCAGCGGAATCAGGATAAAGGCAGTAAAGGCCAGCGAGTTTCTTGTACCCATCCTTTTGAAGTGCAGAATGATGAAACCAAAGAGAAGAACGTATCCCAGTGCAATTAATACAAGGTACAGGTTGTATCCCCAGAGCGGCTGCAGTTGGGTTCCTTGAAGAACAATGGAATTACCGGTTAGGGTGATGATGAGGATGCAGATACCGGACAGCAGAAAATAGGAAAATAACAGCTGATAAGCTTTTGCTGTATGTATGTGGTAATTCTGGGCTACTTCATTCATGTAACTGAGAAACAGAGCAATATACATGAAAAAGACAAATAGGGAGTAACTGATAAAAATCCTGAAAACGAGGGGAGAAAAACGGGACAGACAGATATTTGCCACGATATCCATGGCGGTGATGAACAGTTGTACAGAAAAAAGGCGGGAGAGACGACGTTTATACTGTATTGATTTACGGGTTTCGAACATGATGCCGTAAAGTAGTGCACAACAGACGAGCATGGAAAAAATGTCGAGTGCTAAGGTTATGGGATTTCTCATGTATTCTTCACCAATGCTATTGTACAAGATAGCCAGTAAAAACCGGTATAAAAAGATTAAGAATTGGCGTTCATTTTCACGCTCTTTTTTTCTGCATCAATGCCGTTATCAGTAGAAAATTATAGAAATAACTGTGGTAGTGTAGCAGAGCTTTTTTTGACTGATATAATAATAAGAACACGCGGTGTTGAAACACGGCGATGACAAAAATCATTTGAGGAGGGATTATAAAAATACTTCCATGTATTTTTATAACCTGCATCTTGCTTCGCAAGCTGCGATATCGCACATCCATGTGCGACCGCTGCCGCGGAGGCTTTGAGGAGGGATTATAAAAATACTTCCGTGTATTTTTATAACCTGCATCTTGCGAAGGCTTTTAAGGAGATGTTATGAAACATTTTGGTAAGGGAATTGCTCTTGTTGCAGTTCTTCTTTGCGCTGCAGTTTTTATTTCCTGCGGCGGTACTACAAAAGTTATTGGAACCGCAGCTGGTTTTGGCGGCGATGTAACTGCTCAGGTTTCTGTAAAAGAAGGGAAAATCGTTTCTATTACCGTAACTGGTGAAAAAGAAACTGCTGCTATTGGTGGAAAAGCAATTGAAAGCCTGAATGCAGCCCTTGCTACAGCAAAAGGTGCTGAATTCGCTGCATTTAACGTAAACAGCCTGGATACCGTTTCTGGTGCAACAGTAACTTCAACTGCGGTAAAAGCTGCTGTTAAGGATGCTCAGAAAAAAGCAGGTGTTGCAGCTGCTGCAAAAACACCGGTAAAAGACGGTACCTATGAAGCTACTGTGGTTTCTTACAGCGTTACTGACATGATGACTCTTGCTGTAACCTTTGAAAACGGTGCCATTGCAAAAATTGCAACGGTTAATTCAGGAAGCTCTGCTGATATTTATCCAAGCGTAGAAGAAAACCTGTATCCACGTATTATTGCTGCCCAGAGTATTGGTGTTGATGCCATTGCAGGAGCAACAGTATCAAGTAATGCAGCAAAACAGGCTATTGCACAGACTATTGCAGCTGCTGGTGGTGATGCTTCTGAATGGAGCACTGCCGTTGCTAAAGTTAACAAAACCGTAAAACTGGAAGGATATGACACCATCGTTGTTGGTCTTGGTGGTGCTGGTGTTATGGCGTATTTAAGCGCAACCGAGAACGGTGCTACCGTATTTGGTATTGAAAAAGCTGCAAAAATCGGTGGTAACGCTGCTACCACTTCTGGTCCTATGGCTGTTAACCCTGCCAGTGCAGTTGCTGCCAACGGTGGAAAGAAATTCGTTGATGAAAATGAACTGATTGACGACTGGTATGCCTATACTGAAGGTGATTCAAAGAAAGAAATCATCGAACTGTTCGTTAACGAATCTGGTAAGACTCTTGACTGGATGCAGGACAACTACGACTTTAGTTTTGTACCTGGTATGATGGCTTTCTTTGATCCACACGGATGGCAGGTTTGGACTCCTTACGCCGGTAAAAACGGTGGAACAAAAACCGATGGGTATGTTAACAGCATGAAAGTGGCAAAAGCCCGTAACCCTAAAAACGATTACATGACTGAGCTTTGTGCAGATGAACTGATTATGGACAAAGCCGGAAAAGTTCTGGGTGTTAAGGCAACCTATTACGATGGAACTGTATACGAAATCTATGGTGACAGCGTAATTCTTGCTACCGGTGGATTTATCGGTAATGCCGAAATGTGTAAGAAATATGTTGGTGGCGTTTGGAAGACCGAAGCTATGACTCAGTGTGATGGTGCCGGTATCATCATGGGACAGAGTGCTGGTGGTGCGCTGTTCAATCCAGATGTTGCAGCCATTGAACACATTGCTCATCTGGACAACATCATCAGAAACGATGATCTGACAAAAGACGAGAAAGCAGTTCTTGTTTCTCTGGTTCTTGATGCCTATACACACATGGTTCTTGATACTGATGGTGATCTGTTCAACGGAAAATTCGGATTCTTTGCTTTTGATACCTGGAAAGCAGGTCCTAACTTCTACACCATTTATACTCAGGAACAGATGGATGAAATCAAGAATGCCGGTCTTGCCATGGTAAATGCTCCAACCTTTATGGGACAGGGAGGAACCGCAACTGCCGGTGTACCTGTAGCAACTTTGGATAAAATTCTTTCAGTAGGTGAAAAATACGGGGATGTTATCAAAGGTGCATCTGTTGATGAACTGGCAGCTAAAGCGGGTCTTGATAAGGCAAAAGTTACTGCTGCTGCCGCTGCATTCGGACTTGCTGACAGTTCAGCTTACTATGCAGTAAAAGGTGCTTCATACGTATACTCAACTTCAGGTGGTCTTGAAATCAACGAAAACTGTAACGTTGTAAAAACTGATGGTTCTGTTGTTCCTAACCTGTACGCCATTGGTACTGATTCTATGGGTACCATGTTCGCTTCCAACAAAGCTTATGTAGCTTATGGTGGCGCTGCTCAGGGTTGGGCGCTGACTTCAGGAAGACTGGTTGGAAAGACAGTTGCTGAACTGTATAAATAATATAAATAGGCCAGACATTGTCTGGTAAAAAGAAGGGCTGATCTGAAAGTAAGTAAGGGTCAGCCCCTCTTTTTTTAAAGTGCATTCCATTCAGAACGGGTAATGCGCCAGGCACAGCTGGTGCCGTTTACATCGTCAGCGTATTCCTTGATTTTGGTCATACCGTTGGCGCGGGCTGTTGCCTGGCTTGCTTCGTTGGTGTACTTCATCCAGGACCAGAGTTCGTCGTACGTGGTGTTGGTAAAGGCCCAGTCACGTACTGCCCGTGCAGCTTCCTTTCCGTATCCCTGATGCCACAGGTCTCTGGCAATGTGGTAGCCTACTTCCGGCAGCTGTTCGCCATCAATGTTCTGGATGGTAAGACCGCAGTCACCGATAAAGCGGCCTTCGGTGCCGTCCGGGTTTTTCAGCAGTACGGCCCAGAGCCCGAATCCGTCATTCTTATACCGTTTGATGTTCCTGATTATCCACTGGTGAACCTGTTCTTCCGTAAACGGGGCCGGATAGTGGACCATGGTTTCTGCATCGCTTAAAATAGGGTACAGGCTGTCAAAGTCTGTGGGACGGTAGCGTCGGAGGAGCAGCCGGGGTGTTTCGATGATGTAGGGCTGCTTTCCCCACAGCAGTTCCATGACTGTCCAAGGTTCCGGATCTCCCGGCATGACGGGCTCAGTGCTTTTCCAGCCGGTCTGGTGAAATCCTGTGGCTTCATAGCAGTGGAGTGCTGCCGGGTTGTTGGTGAATACTCCAAGGCTTAAGTTTTCTGCGCCGTAACACTCCCGGGCAAAGACAGCCCCCAGCTGCAGCATCTGTTTGCCGTAGCCTTTTCCCCGGCATTCCGGTGAAACGATAACGAACCCAAAGCGTAGTACCGTTGGCTGTGGAAGAGTAACGTGCTCCGGGACCGGTTCATCTTCCGGACGGCGCAGGATAAAAAAGCCTTTGGGGCCTGTTTCGTCAAATGCCGTAAACGGAAAATAGCCCGGGTTATCCAGGCGGCCGGAAAGTTTTTCGTTCAGGCGGTCAGCAGTCAGCGGGTAGGGGCCCAGAATACCGGCGCTCCATTTGTAGTATGTCTGTTCATCCTGGTACCAGGTAATGATGTGTTCAGCGTCAGGGGTGCGGTAGGGGCGGATGTGTAGGTGTGTTGCGTTCATGATAGTCATAGTGTACCGCGTTTTGAGGACCTGAACCAATCAAGTGGTGCTTTAATGCTGATGGCAAGGATAATTGCTAGCGTAGGTGGCGCTGATGGCGATGGCTCTGATGAGTCGGACAGGTGGCGCTTTAATGGTTGTAGCAGGCGGAATCAGATAAAACTGAGGATGCCCATGAATTTATCTGAGGGTTTTGAGGGATGACATGATCTGGCATACTAATGAATATCGTTATGGCGATGGATTTATATGATGAAAAAATTGATGACATATCATGCTCTTCAGATAAATGCATAAGATTATCTGGATTTATCTGTATGCCATTGCATGTCACCTTAGTAAATCATCAGTGTGATATCCTGCTTATACCCCGCTTTTACATACCTGGCAATTTTACGGAGGTTTTTGGATGCGTAGCTCTCGTCGTCCATGAGCCCCAGATGCTCAAGAATCACTTCCCGCCGGCTGG
>JAZLJW010000067.1:0-4192 GCA_045597345.1 Treponemataceae bacterium | reverse complement strand
GAAGCGGAGGTTCAGCAGTTCCTGATCCATTGCACATTTAACCAGGAAGTCAAATGCTTTGTCTGGATCTTTACAGTCAACGGTAATAGCAATACCAGAAGCCTGGTTAACGGTATCAGCATAGGTGTGCCAGCGGTTAGGAGCACCAGCTTTGGTGGTCAGTCCCAGTGGAACATAGTTACATCCCATTTCGTCCAGACCCTGTACTTTGAATACGTCGTTTACGGTGTAAGCGAAGTCCCACCACTGGTCAACCATACCGAGAACACGACCGGTAGACAGTTTTGCAATGTATTCATCGTAAATCTGGGTACCGAATTCCGGGTCGATAATACCTTTGTTGAATTCTTCATTCAGTTTTTTCAGGTACAGGTAGGTGTCTTCAGAAGTGTTGTAGTCACCGATTTTCATGTTGGCAACATCAACGGTAACTGAACCGTCGTTTGGATAACCAGCCAGGAACTGACCAGCGTTTTCAATACAGCAGTATCTCCAGTCATCACAGAGGATGGTGTAACCCATGTTAGGAGTTCCATCAGGCATGGTTGGGTTAGCAGCCAGATAGCGTTCGATCAGGTCGAAGTACTGGTCCAGAGTTTTGATTACAGGATATCCTGCCCATTCAAGTACACGTACCTGAATCCAGAATGCTTCATCGTTATGAGTGGTTTCTTTGGAAGCACCATAGGTATTTCCAAATGGGTTAATCCAGTAGATGTGTCCATCAGGCTGAACGAATTTTGCCCATTCATCCGGGGTGAACCAGGTGTCACGGAATTCAGGGTATTTGTTGATATAGTCATCAAGAGGAATAAGAGCACCTGCGTCAACCAGCAGGGTCATATCATCTGAGTCGATATAGTCTGGGTATTCATTACCGGCAATAAGGGTACCGGTAGCTTCAGCAGCAGTCTGGCCAGTAAGCCAGGTTTCCTTTACACGAACGCCATACTTTTCAGCAATGATATCAGCGATATCATTCTGTTTGTTCTTTTCAGAACCTGGCATGGTAATGAACATGGTGAAGTCAGTAACTTTGCTGGATGATTCCTTTTTACCACCAGCAAACACAGCACTAGTAAGAGTCAGCAGTACTAATGCAGCAGCAACGATTTTTTTCATCGTCTCCTCCTATTTAATTGGATTAAATAATGTATATCACGGACACCGTATTGGGGTTGGTATCCGTGACATATGTTAGGATAAGGCTGGACGTGCACGAGCACAACGTGACAAATTTAGGAAAATATCGGGAGAAAATTCAGAAATCCGGAAAAATTTTATTATCCAGGGAACATTACTGTTCTGGGAGAATCCACCCCATACGGATACCTTTTTCGATACAGCTGTCAAACCAGGGTTGTAATGCCGGCATCCAGTCAGTAATCGGTTTTCCACGTTTTCTGACATCAGATGCACAGACAACACCTAATTTCCAGGTGTGACCTTCTGTTACCGTGTTATGCAGGAATGGTTGAATCCGGTCAAGACAGTTAGCGTACCTGCTTTCAGGGGTTTTCATTGCCTCAAATTCATCCCACAAATACCGAAGATATGCACCGGCTTCTTCCTGCAACATGCCGAACAGCCTGTCAGCTGCAGCACGTTCACGCTCTTCTTTGTCTTTATTTGCTGCAGCATCATACGCAAAGGTATCACCGGCATATACTTCAATTAAGTCGTGGGCAATACAGATTGCTGCAGTGTGTTCTACATTCACCGGTTCCGGGAAATAATCCCGGAATACCAATGCCATGACTCCTATATGCCAGCTGTGTTCAGCATCGTTTTCACGCCGGCTTGCGTCACACAGCAAGGTACGGCGCAGAATATGGGTCATCTTATCGATTTCCACAGTAAAAGCCATAAGCTTATCAATACCATCAACACCTGATGGAAGAATGTTCCGTTTAGGATCATCCGGTTCACCAGACTGTGCTATCTGGGTTATCATTGCAGGGGTAAAATCACTCATATCTCAAGTATACCACAGATTGCATGCCCCTTCGATACTGCAGCTACTTCTGAAAACTCCGCCGGAATTCAGTAGGCGTCATTCCACATTCGTTTCTGAATACCTTGATGAAATATTTTGTATCCGGGAATCCACACTGTTCAGCTACTTCATATACCTTCAGGCACTGGTTAGTCAGCAGTTTCCGGGCTTCTGCAATGCGTATTCTCTTTAAGTAATCGTTAAAGTGCAGTCCGGTCTGTTCTACAAATTTTTCGCTGAACCAGGTGTAGTTGGTAGATACGTGGTTCGCTACCATCGTCATGGTTAATTCTTCACGGAAATGTTCCCGTACATATTTCAAAGCATCCCGGATAAAAGGTATTTCACTGGCATTCTGTTGAACCAGGGCAGAAAGGTATACCAGGTAGTCTGTTACCTGATGCTGCCATTCAGTCAGTGTTTCACAGCGCCAGATATTACTGACCATAATTCCTTTAGAGGTAAGATACCCGTCAACTTCCGTATATTCAGTATACCGTTTCAGCAGGTTATTGGTTATTTTGGTATACAAGTACGAAAGGAGCGCTGCTTTTTGAACAGGTTTGATTTCTTTTGGAAAGTTGAACCATTGTGCAACAGCTTTACGCATATCATCAGCAGACAAGGTATCTATACGGGCAACCGTTGATTCATACCGCAGGTCAAGGGTTGCCATTTCTGTGGTATCGGGAGCTTCTGTAAACTCATGAATCCGTGTCGTTTCATCGAAGAACTGCTGGAATAATGCCAGTAACGCCTGCCGTTGCAGAGAGCGTAATGCTGATATGTTTTCACCACTTTGAGAACATCCTACTGCACAGTATCCATGACCGGCAGAAACCTGAGCAATCCGTTGTGCCACATCAAAATATGCCGGAACAACAACAGAAACCAGATTCTGCCGTTTTTCTATCAGGTACCAGGTAGTGCCGGAAAGTGCATGTTCAATAATATAGTCCGGGTTATCAGCTGCAATCTGCACATATCTGAATCCCTTTGACATAAACTCCAGAGGAAGTGCTTCAGGATCTGTAATTACCCCTTCCTGAACGATAACCTTAAGCTGACTTTCAGCACGGGCTCTGTCAGTATGAAGATAAGACGCTATGGCGCCTCTAACCGCTTCTACCAGCTCTTTCCGGTCAACAGGCTTCAGTATGTAACTGATTGCACCATAGCTTATGGCTGCTTTTGCATAATTAAAATCATCAAAGCCACTGAGAACAATGATTGTAGGTTTAGATTCAAGCTGGTTCAGGTTTTTCATCAATTCAACGCCATCCATTTTCGGCATGCGGATATCAGTTATCACCAGCTGTGTAGGATGACTTTTACACCATTCCAAAGCTTCTTCCCCATTTCGGGCTTCATTCAATTCAAGATCAATACCCTGTTCAGATTCAGCTATATCATCGTTCAGAATCTTTCTGATACCGGCACGGATCAGTTTTTCATCATCTACAATCAATACTGTTACAGCCATCGTTTACATTCCCCTCTGCACTGGCACCGGAATACGGATTTCAGTACCCCATCCCTTCCGGGATTCAATCTGCATTGTGTATTCTTCTCCATAGAACATGAAAAGCCGCTGCTGAATGTTTTTAAGACCGATACTACCCTTGGAATCACGTTCATAGGCTTTATCTGCCAGATATGCCCTGATACCTGCCAGTCTTTCTTCTGTCATGCCATCACCATAGTCACGGACGCTCAACCATACTTTATCATCAACAATCTGCACTGAAACCTTAATTTCCGCATCCTGTCCCAGTGGTTCTATAGCATGAACAAAGGCATTTTCTATTACCGGCTGCAGAACCATTTTAGGAACTTCAATCAGCTCGCATTCAGGCGGAATTTCCAGATTCAAGGTAAGGACATAGTCATTACGCAGATTAAGTATGTATATGTATGAGTTGATGTAATCAATTTCCTGTTGGATGGTAACCCGGTGAATGCGCCAGCGCAGGCAGTACCGCATCATCTTTCCCAAGACTGTCAGACTTTCTGAAATATCATCCTGATCTTTCAGAACCGCCTGCATTTTTATGGTTTCAAGAACATTGTACAGAAAGTGTGCATTAATCTGATTCTGCATTGCTTTGATTTCAGTATCAGCAAGAAGACTCTGTTCTTCCCTGATTGTCTGAATCTGTGAACGCAACTGCGCAGTCATGGTATTAAAGGCTTTCT
>JAZLJW010000066.1:0-1274 GCA_045597345.1 Treponemataceae bacterium | reverse complement strand
AAGAGGAACCAGTTTTCTTACCAGCGGTCTGAGCAGCATATTAGAAATAACCAGAATTCCAGTTGCTGAAATCGCCATGGCATACATACCAGTGCTTGCTAATACACCAATTGCGGCAGTACACCACAATGTAGCTGCTGTATTAATACCTCTTACCGTGCCGCCTTCTTTGAAAATGACGCCGCTGCAAAGAAAACCAACACCAGAAACGATACTTGCCGCAACTCGGAACATCTGCTCTGATCCATATAACTCATCTCGATCACCTCCTCGCTAGAAATATAAAAAAAACGCAAGGACAATCACATGGTTAAAACCTTGCGATTTCCTTGCGTTTTAGCAAGAATTAAAATATCTATGCGATATGCAGTATCTGAATAAGCAGAATCCATGCAAGTCCATAGTACGTTATTACAGCTACCAGATCGTTTACTGTAGTAATCAGCGGACCCGAAGCAACCGCCGGATCTACTTTGATTTTATGGAAGAATAACGGTACTACCGTTCCAACCATGGATGAAATCACCATTGCTGCAAGTAAAGCTATACCCACACAGGCTGAGAGAAGAAACGCCTGAACAGGTTCTGTGCCTTTTAGCAGCCAGATATAGAGTCCAATGAAAACAAAAGACAACGTTCCAAGAAAAATTCCGTTAGAAAAACCCACCTTTATTTCTTTGAATACCAGTTTTACCTTTTCGGCTCCCCGGATGTTTTCATCCATCAAAACACGAATCGTAACAGCCAGAGACTGTGTTCCCACATTACCAGCCATATCCAGAATCAATGACTGGAAGCAGATGATAATAGGGAGGCTTGCCACAACACCTTCAAAAACACCAACAACACTGGACACACCGATTCCCAGGAACAGTAGCACGATCAGCCATGGAAGACGTTTTTTCATACTGGCAATGGTTGTTTCATTCAGGTCTTCCTCAGCCGTCAAACCTGCCAGTTTTGCATAATCTTCGCCCATCTCTTCATCAACCGCTTCAACTACATCCTGTGAAGTGATGATTCCAAGAAGTTCATGAGCCTCATTGAGTACAGGAAGCGAATCTTCCGCGTATCCCTTCATACGCTCGATACAATCGGAAACTTTTTCATGATCGAGAAAGTACGGATAAGACAGGAATGTCAGTTCTTCCAGTGAGACATGGTCTCTGGCAATAATCAGATCCTTCAATTCAATTGCCCCATAGAATTTTCCCTGTGTGTCGGTCACATAAATCGTTCCGATATTGTCATTATCCCCAGCCTGTTCTTTTAAT
>JAZLJW010000065.1:0-2428 GCA_045597345.1 Treponemataceae bacterium | reverse complement strand
TCCACATAAACATCCAGAGTGTCGCCACCATTCTGACCCAAAAGAGTGAGCGTGATATCATCAACAGAAAGAATGACTGCCTTTTTATCTTTACGAAGCGGCTGAGAATAAGTTGATTTCCCGCTGCAGATTTTTCCGCATAATAGGTTGACGACCCCAAAATTGCGGGTCGTTATACCTGTGCCCCCCGGGTCTTGTTTTTTTTCGCAATTGCCTCAGAAATAACTATAAATTGTAAATAGTTAATAATTTCCCTAAGAAGCCACCCAATCACACAAATTTGTTGGAACGTCCACTCGGATTTGTTGTGTAAGACTTGTTGAAATTTAAATTTGGCGATGTTCGTAAAAAGTGTTGCAGAATGCTACTCAGCAACAAAGATTGTACAGGAATGCCACAGATCGAATCGAGCGTTTTTGGATGTACTGGCAATCCGATAGATTTGAGGACGTATGATGAGACCCTGAATCAAGTTCAGGGTGACAATAAGCAACACTATTTACGGACAGAGCCTAAGTAAAAAGTTCGTTCTATATTCATATTAGTTCTATTCGATGTTTTTGCATACTGTTACATAAAAATCAAATAGAAAGGTGCGGGAAGGCAGACGACCCGGGTCAGGCGGACTTTTTACAGTGAGAACACCACTGTAAAGGTACTGCCTTCTCCTTCTTTACTGGTCAGGAGAATCTGGGCATTGTGGTATTTAGCAGCGTGTTTTACGATGCTTAATCCAAGACCGGTGCCACCCAGCTGACGGGAACGGCTTTTATCGATGCGGTAGAACCGTTCAAAAATCCGTTCCTTTTCGCGTTCCGGAATGCCGATACCCGTATCCTGTACGGAAAGCACTACCGTATGGCTAGCCATCATGTTTTCAATCTTCACCACTACCATGCCCTGGTCCCGGTTGTATTTCACTGCGTTATCAATCAGGTTGTAAATCATTTCGTAAATGACCGGACGCACACCGTTGATAAGTCCTGTATCACCGGACAGTGTTATCTCTACCTGTTTTTTTGCCGCAACGGGAGTAAGGGTTTCTATGGCTTCCTCCGCAATTTCACGAAGACTTAAGGCTTCTTTTTCCAGCGAAATGGATTTTTCATCAAGTTTTGAAAGCTTGATGATATCGTTTACCAGGGTAATCATGCGCTGGCTTTCATCGTAAATGGTCAGGGCAAAATCTTTTGTCGTCTGTTCATCGGTACCGCCCTGTCCCAGAATTTCAGCAAAGCCGCTGATACTGGTAAGGGGTGTTTTCAGTTCATGGCTGACATTGGCGGTAAACTGCTGCCGCAATTCCTCCCGCTGTAATTTTTCATAGTTTTCTTCAGCAATACGGCGGGTAAAGGGCTGTAACTCATCGTACACCTCAGTGGCTTCAGGGTTTTCCAGATCAATATGGTTCAGTGGTTCTGTAATCCGTTTAGAAAGCAGACTGGCGGTAATGCCGGAAATAATCATGGCGATAACCAGCATAATAAGCAGTATCTGGCTCATACCCAGAACCAGAACGCCAACGGTGTGCTGATTGCACGAAATACGCAGAATATCCCCGTTATCCAGTTCCTTTGCAAAGTAGAGCGTCTTTTCCAGCATGGTAGAAGAGTAGCGGCTTGAGGTACTGACTCCCTGTTCCTTTGCTTTCAGAAACTCTGAACGCAATGCGTGGTTTTCAAGGGTTGCAGCATTTACCGTGTTGTCAAAATAGACTGTGCCATCGGGATGAATAAGGGTTATGCGGTTATTGGTCTTCAGATGGGTGAGCCGCTGCAGGTCCGGAGATCCTTCTGATACATTGTAGCCTTCCAGAAGGATGCTTTCAGTTTTCAGTTCTTCAAACAGCTGCTTTTCAAAGTAGCCGTACATATTGGAAATAAAGAGTAAGGCGCAGATGAAATACACCAGTACACCGGCAAAAAATGTAGAAAGAAAAATACTGAATGTCAGGGATTTGTTTTTCATGTCAGTTCACCTTGTATCCTACGCCTCGGATGGTTTCAATTACGTCTCCTGCGCTTTCAAGTTTCTGCCGCAGGGTTCTGATATGCACATCAACGGTGCGGCTTTCGATATCGGCGTCGATTTTCCATACGGAGTCCAGCAGCTGTTCCCGTGTCAGCACATTTCCCCGGTTCTGCAGCAGAAGGGTAAGCACATCAAATTCCTTTACCGTAAGGAATACCTGCTTGCCATCGGCGTGCACCGTATGGCGGGTTACATCAACTGTAATCCGGTCGTTTTCCAGAATCTGTGATTCATCATCCTGTTTTTCGTACCGCCGGAGTACTGCTTTTATCCGTGAAAAAAGCGCCATCATGCCAAAGGGCTTTGTCACATAGTCATCGGCCCCTGCATCAAGACCGGTTACCACATCGTATTCTGTATCCTTTGCAGTCAGCATGATGACCGGAATCGATGCATA
>JAZLJW010000064.1:0-4766 GCA_045597345.1 Treponemataceae bacterium | reverse complement strand
CTGCTTGATTTTGTGGCTTACGCGGCCCGTATCGTCTTTTTTGTGAAGCCGTATGGAGTCTCCGATTTCAGGATCATAGGTACCGCCGATAACAGTGGCAAAAAGAGTTCCGTGTTCGTCTTTTCTGGTACGGTCAATTTTACCCAGATAGATACCGGTACCGCCGGCCTGTTTCGGGTCCAGCAGGTTTTCTGCATGTTCAGCTTTTTTCGGCTCATACCAGTACAGAGTTTTTGCACGGGCAAAGTCAGTAGCAAGAATACGTTTACCGGTGGCAATGGCACCCTTACGGTCTTCCTGCCAGTGGTCCATAACATAGCGGTAAGCAGATACAACACTACCAACGTATTCGGCACTCTTCATGCGGCCTTCAATCTTGAACGACTCTACGCCGGCGGTCATCAGGTCCGGAATTTTTTCCAGCAGCTGCAGGTCATAGGGGCTGAAGTAGTACCCTTCTTCCTGGTGGCCGTCACAGTCTGCATTATAGAAACGACGGCAGGCCTGGGTACACATACCCCGGTTGGCAGATTTTCCGCCCAGATAGCTGGAGAACAGACAGAGCCCGCTTTCTGAAACACACAGGGCTCCGTGGGTAAATACTTCAAGTTCCGTATTGGTTTTTGCCTTAATATCCTGAATTTCTTTCAAGCCCAGTTCACGGGCTACAACGCAGCGGGTAAAGCCCTGCTTGCTCAACAGGTTTACGCCGGCAACGGATGCAACGTTCATCTGGGTAGAGGCATGCAGTTCCAGATCGTGGAAAAATTCCTGACACATACGGACAACGCCAAAATCCTGTACGATAAGGCCATCCGGGTGCACGTCATTCAGGTATCCCAGGAAACGGTACAGGCGTTCTGTTTCCATTTCTTCAGAAACGGTATTTACGGTTACGTAGATTTTTTTGTCACGTTTGTGAGCGGCCTGAACAGCAGCTTCAAACTGGTTCCAGGCAAAGTTTGATGATCTGAGGCGTGCGTTAAAACTCTTCAATCCCATGTAAACGGCATCGGCACCTTCGCCGAATGCTGCGTCCAATGCTTCAATGTTGCCCGCAGGGGCTAATAACTCTGACATATGGCCACAGTATACGGGATTTTTCCCGTTGGGGCAATGTTTGTCGGCTTAAAGGGCCCGGTCAACCTGACCGGGATGATTTGGCCCGATGGCTAGGCGACGCAGGGACGAGGCTCGCAGGCGACCTGCCGGTCGTTGAGAACCGAAGTCCCAAGGCAACGACGCCAGCGGGTCAAAGGGCCCGGTCAACCAAGCAGGCAACGGAATATCCAATAACCATGGCGATAGTCTTATCGATGAAATTGATGGGGATACGGGTGATGATGGCGGCACTGAAAATGCTGAAGGCGTTTCTGAACACCTCACTCAGCATGCTATCTACGCTATGGCTTAAAATGAACAGCTTGCTGTTGTACAGAAGGGAAACAAGAATGCCTCCTTCCACACTGATAACGATGACGAGAAGGAATGTCATGAAGATAAGGGACCAGATGTTCAGTTCTTTTCTGCAGAACAGCCTGACAACCAGCACCAGACTGACGCTGCAGATGGCAAACAGAAAATCAAGGTAAATGGTGCCATACTGTACCAGCTGGATAATGCACCAGCTTACATGATACACAAATGCGCATATCAGGCCGCAGACACCGCCAAAAAAGCTGGCGGCAATGGTCCAGATGCAGTCCATAAAGAGGGGCGTGTGAATCAGCTCGGTAAAAAGATATGCCGTAAGCCGGTTCAAAAGGCCAAAGCCTATGCCCAGCACAATCTGCAGCCAGAGAACTTGAGGAACAAACTTTTTCGGAAGGAGTTTCATAGCAATCTCTCAGTCATATTTGGTATAAATGAATGACAGACATTCTTTACAAAATAATAATATATATGCAACAAACTCCGGTTGTATACAGAAGGGGCGAAAAAAGAGTATAATATAGGTATCAGAAATGCCCGTACAGGCGGTTGTCTCCCAGACTCAATCAGTCAGTTACTGATGTAACTGTCTGAAATTTGATTACGGGAGGCTTGCTTATGACTATTTTAGAACTAATTTTTGCATTTGTTTCTTGCATTGCAACTATTGTTCTTGCAGTTATGGCAGTACTCTCCTACCTAAACGATAGAAAAGAGTAAAAATAAAGCCGCCCAGTGACTCAAAACTTTGGACGGCTTTTAAACCTAAAAAGTGGAGATGACCAAATGCACGGGCATTTCCTTTCCTTAATATACAACAACAGCCGTGTATCGTCAAATAATCAATCCCATTCAGTCTCGCCTTCCTCAGGCAAATTTTTTCCGCAGCTCTTCGCGGCTGGAACAGTTGGTCTTGGTATAAATGAAAGAAAGATGGTTTTCTACCGTTCTTTTTTTCATATTCAGCAGTTCTGCAATTTCATCAACCGATTTATCTTCTATGACCAGTTCAAAAACATCACGTTCTTTTTTGGTAAAGCAGGACATAATCCGTAAAAGGGTATTGGCGCTGTCCATCAGTTCATAGCTCATGAATTTCTGACCTTTACTGGCACTATCCAGCGCCTGCATCAGCTCCTGTTCGCTCTGCTCTTTCAGTACATAGCCATAGGCCCCGATATCCATGGCTTTAAGCACATAACTGGGACTTTTGAACATGGAATAGATGATGCACCGGATGCCCCGCAGGCTCAGTTCTTTGGCCAGCTCAAGTCCGTTTTCGCTTCCAAGGCTGATATCCACCAGGGCACACAGAATCTGGCCGTCAGGAAGATTGCTTTTGTCCAGCAGCTCCAGGGTTTCGCCGGAACTGGCTGCACAGAAAACCACATTCCATCCGCCGCGCTTCTGCAGCAAAGACTTAATGCCTTCGCATATCATTTTGTGATCATCTATTATTATCAGCTGCTTCATACGTTACAAACTTGATCCACAATTTTCGCAGAAAGAAGATCCTTCTTCAACAGGGCTACCGCAGTTTGGACAAACAGCCGGCAATTCTTTTCTGCCGGAAGCAGTTCTGCTGCTGGAACCACGAACCTGCGCTGCATTTCCTGCAACAGCATTAACCGTAGTCTGCATCATCTCTGCCATGCGGTCCTGATGTTTTTCAGAAGCTTCGTTGATGCGCTCAATTTCTGCAGCCTTTGCGGCATTCTGGTTACCCATCATATCGCGCATCATTTCCATCTGCTTTTCCATAAAATCCATCATTTCCTGCTTGGATTCATTGGCATTCTGGCTCTTGAACTTTTCTGCCAGAGCCATTGCAGCGGCTTCAGAAATATCAGGATTTGCAGCCATAATCTGTTCAAAAGACATACCTGAATAGATTCTGTTCTTTTCAAGATTGGCATCAATCTTCTGCTGCTCAGCTTCCATGGCTCTGCGATGTTCAGCGTCTTCCCTTTCCTGACGGATTGCCTGTGCCTGCTTCAGCATATCAAGCTGGCTCTGCATCTCTTCTTTTTCAAGATTCATTTCTGCACGGCGGCGTTCATCGGCATAAGAATCATTCTGACGCTGCAGGTTTATCTGATGCTGTCCTTTAAGCAGCTCAATTTCCTGTTCTGCAAGAATATCTGCCTTTTCAAGATTATGCAGGGCAGCATTAACTTCTTCCTGAGTTTTTGCTTCAGAAATCTGACGCTGTGCCTGTAAAGTCATGGCAAAACGTTCTTTTTCATCCTGAGTAAGCAGATTCTGCTGGTCAATTTTACCGATTGCAGCGTTAAAATCTGCCTGACTCTGAGATTCTGCCAGTGTCTGGGCATTGTTGGTGTCATTCAGACGGTTGAGGAAATCGTTGCGGCGCTGCAGTTCTTCCAGTTCCCGTTCGCTGATGTACAGTTCTTCACTCATGCGGCGAAGTTCTTCCAGTTCTTCGCGATTTGCCGTAAGACGAATCACTCTGGTAATCAGAATGAAGGGATACACAGTGCTGACTGCATCGTTCATGGCATTCAAAGCTACGTCCATGACTTGAGCCGAGTTGAACTGTTCCGGAGAGAAAGAACGCAAATCTGCTTCACAGGCAGTTAAAACACCATCTTTAATGTTCTGAACAATCGAGGTGAAAGATACAAACGTCTTATCAAGGAGCAGCGATTTGTAAAACTGAATGATATTTGAAATCTTAGCAGAAACCTGAATAGAAACATCACAGGAAATTGTTGCAGTGGGGAAGTTATCAAAATTGAACACCAGCGGAACATCTGAATCTCTGATAAGAACAATGGTAAAATCCTTATGACCGGCAAGTTTTTCCCTTGTTCCCGGTTTGAAGAAATTTGCCACACTGGTAATCATATTCTGGAAAAAATTCTGTTTTAATTCCTCTGGAGCCAGAGCGTTGAACTCATATTTACCGGCGGCAAGTTCTGTAATAAAGACACCATCGGCAAAGAACAGGGCTTTTACGCCTTCCTGAATGACAATACCCTTAATTTCCTTGTAGCCATCAAAAGTTCTTTCGTCAACCTTTACAGCCAGCTGGCCTTCCAGCACTTTCCAGGTAACAAAATTCCTGCTTTCAGAAAATTCTGCCTTGTCTGCATTGGCAGAAGCAGGTCTTGCACCGGAAATGGCAGTTCCACACTTACCGCAGAATTTTGCGCTTGGCTTAAGATTGTTTCCACAGCTTGGACATTTGAAGTAGCTGGTATCAACAGACAGTTTTTCTTCTACAGCAATTTTTGTGCCGCATTTTCCGCAGAATTTTGCGCCTTCCTTTAATTCATTACCACAATTGGGACATTTCATTTTTTTCCTCCGGA
>JAZLJW010000063.1:0-3546 GCA_045597345.1 Treponemataceae bacterium | reverse complement strand
TGCGTTAGGTCGGTTGGCCAGCCTCCATGCTGACCAACCTTCTGTAGTTTTGCTTTGCAAGACTACAGGCTATGCGCCGCCGTCCCTGGCGGCAGATTCGCCCATATGTAGTCCGACTCCGCTGCTGGAACCATCTCCGCCTTGCCATCGGGGCAATTTATTTACTGAATATGACGGTTTCGGGTTTATCGCCTTGTACCTTTTCCCATTCTTCTTTTGTTCCGCCATACGTTACCGTCAGTTTTCTGCAGCCCGTGAATGCGTGCTCTCCAATTTCGGTTACACTATTGGGTATGACAACATTCTGTAAGTTTGAACACCCGAAGAACGCTTTTTTCCCGATTGAAGAAATACTTTCCGGAAGAACAATGCTCTCAAAACTTTTACCATTGCTGAAGGTACACCAGTCAATCACGGTATTTCTTGCAAAAGTCAGTTTTTTTATCTGAGCATTACAGAAGAATGAGTTAGGACTATCCATCCACTCCAATTCGATGTTCATTTTTGGAAGTGCATCAATGAACAGATTCATCTCTTCAACAGTAATTTGAGGTTTTGTGTAAGTTTTCTTTATTTCTGCAATCTTTATTCCGTAGGTTTCAAAAGCCTGATTAATCTCATCATTTGATTTTGTTTCATCACAGAAAACTGACAGAAATCCCTGTAAATTTTCACTCCAGGAATAGTCTTTTGTACCTGATTGAATGACCGTTGCATTTTTTCCGCCAATAATTAACCATACTTGACTGGTTTTTGTTACGTTCAAGGTTTTGAACTGCAAAGAAGGATATGTTTCTTTCATGGAATTCAAATACGCTTCAATAGAAACGGTCTGAATTTCTTTGATTTTAGTTTCTTTAGCTGCTTTTACGGCAAATTCCTTTATAAATCTTTTTAAAAACTGTTTATCGTTGCCTTTTTTACCAAATTGTATCTGGTTAAATTCTTTTCCGGTTCCAAGATATATAACTTCTTTCAGACCGTAGCATCCATCAAAGGCTGGTGATTCAATTTCCGTTACGCTGTTCGGAATTGTCACCGTTTGTAATCCTGAACAACCATAGAATGCACGCCAGCCAATGGAAGTAACACCTTCTGGAATCACAATGTTTTCTAAATTACTGCAGTAATAGAATGCATCCTGACCAATTGCTGTAACACCTTCTTTGATTACGACAGATGTAATCGAAGTATCCTCAACACCTTTAACTGTTTTCAGATCGTCAGAATACTTTATACCGTCAATTATTTGTGCCATATCTCTCCCCTTAAAAGCCACCGCGGCAGCGACACTTTTTTTTCAGTGTAAAGGCGAAGCTGCAAAAAATATAGGGGATAAATTCTCTATAAACGTGGGAAAAGTTTCCCGAAATTCCGTAGGAGCATTGCGGGGCTCCACTCCTGCAATAGTGATGTCAAATTAGGGTATATCATGTCCAAAGGAAAATGCGGTAGTATTGTCTGGGAGTTAAAAAATGATCACCTTTACTATTGCTGATGAGCGCCACATTGAACTACTTATGGCAATCCGCCTTGAAATGCTGAAAGTAGTCAACAATCTGCCGGCTGACTACGAATACGACAGCGCCTTTATTACCGCAACCCGCCAGTTTTTCCTGCAGGGAAAACAGACTACCGTTCTTGCCATGGACAGCGAAAAGGGTACTTCTTCTGATGCCGTAATCGGCTGTGCCACCAAGGTCTACGTTGAGTTCATGCCGACCTTCAGTCATCCCACCGGACACCGTGCCCACCTGATGAATGTCTATACTAACGATGCATACCGCCGACAGGGAATCGGAAAGTGCATGGTGCAGTCCCTGATTGATGAAGCCCGTGCCAAAGGCTGTACGGAAATTTCTCTTGATGCTACCGATGAGGGGCGTCCGCTGTACAAAAGTCTTGGCTTTACGGAATCTGATTCCTGCATGTTCATGAATATGTAAAAAACGGTGTAGCCGAAGCAAGTTGCGATACCGCATATCCCTGTGCGATTGCTGCTGCGGAGGCTTTTAAGGAGTAAAAAATGAATGCGGAAATTGATATTTCAACTGTTACGCTGAAAACGGAACGGCTGATTCTGCGTCCCTGGACGCTGGATGATGTTGATGATTTATATGCATATGCCAGTGTTGAAGGCGTTGGCGAGTGGGCAGGCTGGCTGCCCCATAAATCTAAGGACGAAAGCCGGAAGATTGTAGAAAGCTTTATCCGCCATAAGAAGGTTTTTGCCATTGAATATCAGGGAAAAGTAATCGGCACCCTGGGCTTTGAGGAGTACCGTGAGGCTGAATATCCGGAACTGGAAGGCAAAAAGGCACGGGAACTGGGATTTGTGCTTTCAAAGGCATACTGGGGAAACGGGTTTATGACCGAAGCCGTTACTGAAGGCATCCGCTATCTGTTTGAAGATGTGGGGCTGGACGCCATAACCTGCCGTCACTGGGTAAAAAACGACCGTTCCCGCCGTGTGCAGGAAAAATGCGGTTTTACCTATGTACGCGATTCCATTCACAACACCACGTTTGGCGAAGAACGGCAAAGTTGCTGTAATATATTGATGAAGGAGGATTGGAAAAAGATATGAGAAAAGATTTTGGTTCACGGGAATGGTGTTTTCCCCAGCAGGTATTCATTATCGGGACCTACGATGAAAACGGAAATCCCAATGCCATGAATGCTGCCTGGGGTGGCATCGGCAACGATAAGGAACTGTTCATGTGTCTGAGTGCCGAACACAAGACCACAAAGAACATCCTGGCCGGCAAAGAGTTCACTGTCAGCATGGGAACGGTTGATGCCCTGGTTGCCTGCGATTTTGTAGGTATTGTTTCCGGGAACGATACTCCGGACAAAATGGAGCGCAGCGGGCTGACCGTAGAGAAAGCTCCTCATGTGAATGCCCCGCTTTTTGCAGAGCTTCCCATGGCCGTTGAATGCCGTCTGAAAAGTTATGACCCTGAAAACTGCCATCTTTTTGCAGAAATCGTCAATGTCTGCGCCGATGAGTCTGTTTTGACCGACGGCAGAATTGACCCTGCCAAACTGCGGCCCATCACCTTTGACCCGGTGAACCTGCAGTATCGCGGTCTGACGGAATCAGTGGGGCCTGCATTCAAAGCCGGGCGGGCCCTTTAGTCCGCTAGCTGCGTTGTTTTGGGCCTACAGTGCTCAACGGCCAGTGAGGCCGCCTGCGCGCTTCCGGCCCAGCACCGCCTTGCTATCGGACTAAATCATCCCGCCCGGTGACAAGGCCCTGTGGACGGGCCCTTTTGGCCACTGGCGGCGTTGGCTACGTCGCGGCGGTGCTCAACGGGCGACAGCCCGCTTCCGCTCCTGGCTCCTTGCCGCCTAGCCAGTGACCAAAATCATCCCGGTCACGATTCTATTGTATCCTTGAATACTTGGTAGTTCGTGTCATCGCCCCGGCAGTAGACGGCAAATTCTACGGTTTCAAAATGGTAGTTTCTGATCATACTGTTGAACAGACGGGATACAATTTCCGGGGGATTGTGGAACGCACCGCAGCCGAATGCCCCCAGAATA
>JAZLJW010000062.1:0-23877 GCA_045597345.1 Treponemataceae bacterium | reverse complement strand
TGTAACTGATTTTGGTAATGGACGGGTTTCTGTATTCAATTCCAGTGGTGAGTTCCTCTTTTCTTTTGGATCGTTTACCGCTCCTACCGGTATAGCCATACTTCATGAGAGGGTTTTTATCAGTGATGGGGTTTCTGGAGCAGTGTATGTGTATGATACATCTGGAAATGATCTTGGGATTCTTGTCTCGCCTGGTACTTTAGCTAAGCCGGAAGCTATGAGGGTCTGTGATGGAAAAATTATCTGCAGTGATACAAACCGGGTTCTGGTTATTGATCCTGATACCGGTTCTACCAGTGTAATAGCTGATACGGGTAATGGTCCCTCACGGATTACCTGCGCAGATGTAGATGCTAATGGTAATCTGATTGCAGTAGATTTTGACAGTGGCGAGGTATATGTTCTGGCTGAAATGTCTGAATTGGTTGGTGGCCTTTTTGTAGACATTGCCAGAGTTAATGCAGATCATTTTCCCAACGTAAAACTTGAAGTACGGGTACAGAATAGAAAACGACAGCCGGTAACGGGGTTGTCTGAACAGAATTTCCTTGTTACCGAAGGGACATATTCTGTTACTGATCAGACATTTTCCGGGGCTGCGGACAAAAATGATGCCATTGATATAACGGTGATTATCGACCGCTCGCTTTCCATGTCTCAGTATGAGACTGAAGTCTCTGAAGCGGTTACCGGTATCGCAGCGGGAATGAACGGAAAAGGAACGCTGCGGGTTGTTTGCGCCGGATCTATACCTGCCACCGAGTTGATAAGTACTCCTAATTCCGTGAAAGCTTTTCAAATGAGCCAATTGAAAACCGGGTATACCAAAACGGCAGCTGCTGATCTGGCAATACGTCTTGCTGCAAATGATCTGGTTAATGGTGAATTGAAACGGGCAGTTGTATTTATCGGAAATGGTGAATCAAGTGATGCTTCCTTTACCCGGTACAGCCTTTCAAATCTCTCTGCGTATCTGGCAAATAATGGAGTTTCCTTTTCTTACGTTAATGTGAAGAATGGTGCACTCGACAGTCAATTGTCATATATAACACAGAATACAACTGGAGATTCATACTATCTGTATCGTCCGGAAGGTATACAGAGTCTTGTTGAAGATTTGCGTAAGGTTCCTACCGGCGTGTATATTCTGGAATTTACTTCAAATATGCCTACTGATTTTGGTCGGAAATTCCTCCCTGTAGAAATGGAAGTGTATCTGATGAATAGAAGTGGAAGAGCTTCAAGCGGGTACTATGCTCCGCTGGAGTAGCCGTATCATCGTTCTAGAACTGTAATGTACCGCTGACAGTAGTTCCGAATCCCAAAGTATCAGTATTTGCTGCGTGATTCCATGATCCTTGAACAGCACCACTTAATTGTATGGTGCGGGTAATACGTATGTCTGTTGTATGACGCAATTGAATGGTGTAATTGTCCCTGGCAATATGAAAATCACACTGTTCTTTGTGGGTGAATTTTTGCAATCCATCAACTGCAGTTGACCAGTGTGTATACAGAATTGTTTCCTGTATGCTGTACATTCGTTTTTGATTCAATGAACCGGATAGAACAGAGGTAACTTCGGATTTGGTAAACAGTAGTGTTTCTGAGAAAAGACAGGAAAACTGCCATAGTGTTTCACTGTATCCTACGGATAACGAAGTTCGGTTTTCATCCTGAATATTTTCACTGGAAAGCCAGTTAAACGACGTATATGATAGGGTCCCCAGAAAGTGGAATTGCCTGGCAGAATCCAGTGGTGTTACGGAATAGACAGACCCTGTTGTGATTTCAAATGAGCTTGGAATGAATATATCTGCTTTAGTAAATGAAACTGGTCTGTTCCAGCTGAAGGAAACCATTTCACTGGTCCCGTATAACATTTGTTGTGCAAGTTTCTGCTGAATTTTCTTGATGGCGTTTTCGGTGCCGGCGAAAGGAAACGAAACTTGAGCTGGAATCAATACCGGCATTGAAAATCCTATGGTCTGAAATCCTTTGAAGTAGTTTAAGACCGGTGTACCGTTTGAAAATTGTACTTGGGTACTTTCATCGTATGCCAGTACCAGCTGGTTCATCCCGATAGATATCGGAATCTGGTATTTGGTGGCAATGGATGTTGCTGAACGACCGGTTTTTCGGGCATTTTTTTCACTTGCCGTAACGGATACTGAAGGTGCAATATGCCATGGGGCAATGGAAATTTCTGCCATTGCAGTTATAGTTTCAGTTTGGGTACTGGCTGAAGCAGTTCCAAATGAAAACTCCTGTTGTATCGTATTGAGCCATGATGTGCCTTTACTGCTTTCAGTCTGCTGTGAAAAATCTGCAGCTAGTAAGGTTGAAAATACCGTGTCTGTTCCAGTTTTTGTATCAATTGACCCATGAAGTTTCTGCTGCCAGTGCTGTGTAACTGAGGTTAATGAAGCACAGGCCGGAGGTTGAGATGAGGTCAGCAATGGTGATACAGGAATCGTAACTGTCAACGAATCATCACGAAGGGTTGAATGATCTGCTACCGTAAATTGATAATGACTGACTCCGGATACAAACCGTCCGGCTTCCGATTGCGGGTCAGTACTGGCTGTGTAAGATACCTGCTGCAGTACCGCTTTTTTGTCTGAAAACCGGGAACGTACCGTTCCTTCAAGTTGAATGGCAGGAATCGTTGTTGCAAGTGACAGGGTTCCTGTAGAACCTGGGACAGGTGTATCCTTAAGGAGAACCGATGAATCCAGGGAAGCGGTTATGGTGGTATTTCGTAAACCAAGCAGTGATTCATCAAAAAAATAAACTGCTGAATTGTTTTTCAGATACAGATCACTTGATATACCCTGGGCAGTACATTCATCATACCAAATATCAATGATGTCATTTGCCGTACTTTTATCAGCAGGTACTGTAGCGGTCAATATCCGCTTTGTGACTGGATATTGTGCCAGTAGTTTTTTCTCTGAAACAGATAATGGTATTTGAACCTGGAACCAGCTACCCCGGTACATTTCAAGCTGACTGGAAGAAACTGTATGGGAAAACACGGTCTGTCCAGTATCAGTCAGAAACTCAATGGTAACATCGGGTGCTATGGTTGCTGATTCCGGGAGTAAAAGCAGATAGGAAAGCTCGTTGTATGAAGAAAGCATAACAGGTGAAATTCTGGCCGACGAAGAGAGTGTTGTTTCTGTTGAAGAAAGGAGTGTTGTCCCTGATACATGCAGAGATTGAACAGTATCTGATGGTGACAGCCAGGGGGTATACTGCACCATGGATACAGGGGGTAAGGCAACTTCTGCAGTGCTTACTGCAGTATTCTCAGCAGTAAGCGCAGTCCCTATACCCTGCAAACCAAAAGAATCGCCGCACAGACTGATGAATCCACTGCAACTTTCTGTACTGTCAGAATGTACGGTCAAAACAAACTCGGTAGATTCTGACAGAATAAGACGGTCTTTTTCTGTCAAAGTAATCTGAATTTTCTGCCAGTTATTGGTAAGATAGGGACCCAACGGGATTTTCAATCCCCGGTTTCCACCAGCAGTGAGATATACAGAAGCAGTAACTGGACTTCCTTTTATCCAGAATGTCAAAAAACGGGCTTGGGGCAAATACTGGTCACCATTTGAAAAATGCACCCCCTGGGTAAGTTGTTTTTTATTATTCCAGGATATCGTTGCCTCGTAACCGGAACGGTCCTTTTCTGCAGCAGGTACAGTCGATTGATTCACTTTATCAGTGCTGACAGAAACTCCATCTTCTATGGATTCTGAGAAAGGGCTTTTTGAAAAAAGAAGGGGTGAGTGAGTACTGACATCAAAACCTTCGATTCGATAAGTACCGGTTATATCAGGAACTGAAAAAAGAATACCCGTTGAAGAGGTTAGTGATGTCTGAGTATCACCTGTAGTTTTATTCCAGCGTATTTGTGAGGCAAGCATTACTGATCCATCTTGAACATTGTCTGTACTGCTGAATTTCTTTTCTGTCAGCCATGGCCATATGGCACTGGCCGCTGTATCAATGCTCAGGTTTTCAGTAAGTGGAACCGTTAATCCTATTGCACTGTGCAATATGGGGTTTGTACCGTTTTCTGCAAGTTCTTTCCATGTGATGGTTACGGTATCAAATGGTCCTGGTGTTGTATCAAAAAAAACGTATCCGGAAGATGGTTCATACCTGGCTGCAACGGGCCTGTCATTAATCCGGACGGTTACTGTTTCTCCCAATGCCTGTAATCCAATGTCGTACTGTTCTGTTTCAACGACAGTCTGTATCAGGATGCTTCTGTCAAAGGAGTTTTCTGCATACGTGGTTGTGTGACCGGTTACGTAGGCCTTGGGTTCAGAGCCTGCAAAAGGGAAGCGTTGTAATGATTCTGCTTCTCCCGGAGTGCTGTCTGATTTCTGTATCTGGATCTGATTCCGGTTAAAAAAATCCTCTGAAATACCATAGGCAGTATCTACCGTTCCCGTTTGTCGATACTGAACGGTAGTTCGTGTATCATTTTGCAATGGCGTAATGGTGTAATGGGAGGCATCTTCAAATGGCGAAAATGCACCGGGAATTTTTACATACAGAAATGTTGCTTCTGCTGGAGATGCTGTTGTGGCTGCAGCTCTTGTAGGTTTTAATGCGGTAATGGGTGGCTCTTCCGAATCATAAAAATCGGTTATGGGAAAACTTTCAAATGCCTGTGTAATATCCGCGGTAAAAGCTGGCCATGCCGCTTTCAATAACTGGCAGGCTGAGTCCTGCATCTCAAACAGAATGGCTGGATACTTTTCATCAATGCCATACTCTGAAAGAATCACACTATTGCTGCTGGGTGATATAAGATAGCTGGAAGCCGGCAGCTGACGGTATTTTCTTCCTTCTGCGTCGTATCTTTCGCCTTGTGCATCTTCTATCCAGACAGAACGTACTGAATTAACGGAAACATCCTCCGGCAGGTAAAAAAAACGACCTTCAGTCCAGTTCCCGATACTGTAAAATGTATTGGTAACAGAATTTTTCCCGTACCAGGTCTGCGAGAAAGATTCAAATTGATCAAAACGAAGCATTGCATCAAGAGACCAGGAGTTGTCTCCCAATGAAATCATAATACCGGGGGCTTGAACACTGCTTCCGGCTGAGGTCATGCCCAGTGAATATAATGAATCATGTTGGGGAAACGTAATACCCCGGTTACCAATCCTGATATGTCGTATGACTGAATCTCCGTAGTAGCCTGCTGCAACCGTATTTTCTGAAAAATCATCAGCCAGGGTTGCCTCAAAATACCAGTTTTGCATCAGCATAAACCACAGCGATATATCAGTTTTTTGTGAATAGATGAAAGGATCACCTGAAAATTGGGGTCGTTGTCCTTTGGTAAAAGTAAGGTATGCGTTGGAAGATAAGGAACTTTCCCATGAACCGTCAGAAAGAAACTCTACTTCTGCATCGTCTTTTCCATAGCTGAACAAAGATGTGGGAGATCCTGATATACTATTGCCAGAAATGTCAGCAGCCTGTACTGAATGAAATGCAGATCTGCCGGGTATCAAACTGAAAAAAAGAAGTACAGCTGAAAGAAACTGGCGTGCCTTTTTTACCAGGTTGTGAGGATCTTTTTTCTGCAGTTCAAGCACGGCTGTCTCCACAGCCCGTTTTTTGCTTTCTCCAAAATCAAACAGTTCCTTCTGTTCTCCTTCTGCACCTTCCTCAATATTCTGAACTCCAACGCCCAGTAGCCGTATGCCCAGGGTTCTGTCCCATTTTTTATCTAAAAGATCTACAATCCGTTCATACAGATCATCGGTGCTGGATATATACCGGGGAAGTGTCTCCTGAATGCTTACTGTTGAAAAATCTTCGTATCGGATTTTCAGGTGAACTGTCTTACTTGCCAGACCTTCTGATAAAAGGCGAAAATACACGGTATAACAGAGATTCAGCAGCGCTGTAAGGATGACTTCACGGTCTGTAAGATCAAAGGTATAGGTTGTTTCATTACTGATTGATCTGCTTTTGGGCTCAGCGTTGAATCCTGCAGCATCATTTCCCCTGACAGCCTGATACAGGAACATTCCTGTACTTTCGCCGAACAATTGGACAAGTCCGGAAACTGAAGCCTGGTGAATATCTTCTACAGTGTAAAAGCCTTTGTCGTTAAGGTTTTTTCTCGTCTTTGCACCTACTCCCCACAATTTGTCCAGGGGGAGGCTCAGCATAAACCGTTCTTCGCTTCCTTGAGGAATTACATATAAGCCATCAGGCTTGTTCATACCGGATGCAATTTTTGCAAGGTATTTATTTGATGCTAATCCAATGGATACGGTAAGGCCAGTTACTTCACGAACCCGTTCCTTGATCTTTCTGGCTGTTGTTTCCGGTGATCCAAAAAGCAGCTCAGTACCTGTAATATCAATAAAGGCTTCGTCAACGGACATCTGCTGTACATCTGGTGAAAATTCCCGGAAGATGTTCATAACGATGCGGGATACCTGACAGTAGCGGTCCATGCGTCCGCGAACATATATACCCTGAGGGCACAGCTGATACGCTTTTGCTGTAGGCATTGCACTGTGAACGCCGAATTTTCGGGCTTCGTACGAAGCTGTAGAAACAACACTACGCCTGTCTCCCGGTAAACCGCCGACAATGACCGGCTTACCCCGGTAAGAGGGAAAATCTAGTTGTTCTACTGATGCAAAAAAAGCGTCCAGATCAACATGGACTATAACTCTGTTACTCAAAAGAAATCCTTAGCGGATAAAAGAGGGAATCCAACGCCGTTATGGTTACTTGCCCCGGTGCAGTTTCTGATGTGGTAAATTCCAACTGGAGAAACTGACTTTCAGGATTATCTACCGTAAAGTGTATCATAGAATTTGAATCTGTAGTGAAATCAGTTTCGGAATATACTATGAGTGTTTCCGGTGAAAGCGAAACTGAAATTTCATACCGGGACACGGATTCTGAAGTGTGCAGTGCTATCTGATGAATGGTAACTCCATATTCATTACGGGAGCGGTACTGAGCGTATACAATGCCTGAATCCTGAATACTTTTGACCGTAGTGTTCTGTGTTGATGCTGGAATTGGGTTAAACCGTATATAGACAACGACACCAATCATAATTAATGAGCAGATGAATAGACGGATAAGGGTTGCGGTAAGTGCATTACGGAAGATTGACCCTGAAATTCTGCGCCATAGTCCCAATGATATGAGAAATCGGACAAACTGAAGAAGAAACGGTAATAAAATGCAGGCTATAAGAAAGGACATATAAAAACTGGGCTCAAATGTGAACTTTGACAGTAATATGTATGGTGTCGTATTCCTCCATTGCTGGACAAAATTTGGCATGAAAGGAACCGCCATAAGAAGCATGAAGCCGATGATGAAAGCAGGTTTTGAACTGGTTCTTGAAAGATAGATGATGATAAATTCTACACTGAACATAATAACAAACGGAAGGTACAGTGAAGAAAAAAGAATGATGTTCATCAGACCTACGAGCGAAAGAAAATAGCTGTAGAAAAAATCTGAATCAGGGATATGCATCAAGGAGCGGAATTCGGAGAGAAATCCAAATCCGATGATACCAAGGGTGCCTGACATAACCAGTGATGACAGAGGATATTCTGCGGAATCAGGGATAATCAGAAAGGTGATTTTTTGACCTATCCAGACAAAAAATGCAAAAGAAATAAGCCACAGGGGAATAAGAATCCAGAATTTCAGGAATTCAGACCGGTATGCCCTCCTTTTTTTTCCAAAAACAAAGGAAAGTCCGCAAAGTCCAAATAATGATACAGCCAATATCGTAATGAGAAGGGTAACCTGCAATAACTCTTGAGAATGTATGAAACGGCTGAAAAAAGGCTGCATACGTAAACAGTAGTAAGGGAAGCTCAGGAAGTCAAGCAGATGAGAATAGGAACATTTTACAAAACAAGCATTTTTAGATATACTGATTTCATCTAATTTAGTAGTGAAATTCAGAAAGTTCATAATTTTCAGTTGGAGTTTACATGCCACAGGATAGAAAGGCATTGCTTGACCTTCCGATTAAGGTTGTCTTGTCAGAGCAGGGTGTTTCTCATTTTATAAGTCGCAATCAAAAGCTGGCCAGATTTCGTCTTGCTGATAATGTAGAAGAAAGCGGAGTTGCATTAACGTCCTTTGCTCCGTTGTCTTTACAGAGCATGATTCTTGTTGATTATGTGTCAAAAATTGAAATTTCCATGCCTGAATTTGTTTCGTCACGTCAGGAAATCATGGACCTTTCAAAGCTTGTTGTATACTCACTGTTATACAAACAATTTGATCGTGAAATTCGTGCCGTACTTCTTTCTTCAGATTGTGTACATCGGTGGAACAGGGCTAATGCAGCACAGCTTATTGATGAAAAAACTGCAATGACCGATGCGCAGCTCCGAAGCCGTATGGCTAACCGTGCTCCGCTTATAAAGCAGGCGCGGACTGAAATACTTCGTCCTATTTATGATCATATTGTAAATGATGCGTCATTATCCCCGGAAGAAAAAAACGTCTATCTTCTCATGACTGAAAAGCTTTTGAACCGGCTCAGTCTTTTCAACTGGTACATTATCGTTAAGTTTTACAAAAAAGAAGGTTTCACTGAAATTCTCAGTTCTATTCGTCAGATTATCCAGCAATACATGGAAAAAAGTAAAATAGCGGAGTATATCAGTCTGATGGTTATTGAACTGGCGTTGAATTGTGAAAACGCCAATATGCAGAAAGTTGCAAAAGATATGTTCCGTGACGATGATGATGAAGGCGTAATGGCTATTTTTGATCCGAAAAAACGCAAAATGATTATTGATGAACTGGCTGCAAAACATGAGTTTGTGTATATCAGCTGGAAATTAGGTGGCGGTTCTTTATCGATTGGTAAACAGGGACGTCTGCAGATTACTTTGTATAACAAAAGTGATGAGTTTCAGGAATTCAAAGAAAGCATTCAGAATAAAACTTCTGCAGATTTAGGTAAGAAAAATCTTATTGATTTTTATAATGAGCTTTCCAATGATGGCGGTGCTTCAACTGACTTAGGGCTGTATTATCTTTCATACCTTGATGAAGCTTGTCGGAAGGTTAATGTTAAGTTTGAATCCCTGGTTAATCAGTTTACAGCTCGAGATTTGACTGTTATCAACTTAATATTTAATTTTTAGGGATTTTGTTATGCAGTCCCGTTGCGCAAAATATACTTTTTTCGTGCTATTTCTGGCAGTTTTGATTCCTCTGGTGTCCTGCGGTGGTATTGATGCCTCCGTTACAGCAGTATATCCACGGGTCGTTTTCTCTTATGATGCCAACGATAAGAATAATCCGGATGTATATTTGTCTGTCTTTGGTGACATCACTGGCGATGTTTGGCGGATTGGTTCTGTATCACTTTCCCATAGGGATTCTGGTTTCAGATGGAATGCAGATGAAGTTGAGATAGAGTATGGAATGAATGATGATTCAACGTATGCCGGATATTCTGCGTTCAGACCGTATGATGTAACGTTTTCTGCCGGCATATATACCATTACCTGGCATGAAAAAAACGGCAGAAGTTTTTCAACTGATTTTACTTTACCAGAGCAAAATCCAATATTGCCGGAAGATGAAAGTGTTGTGTCATCGATATTGATACAGGCTGCAGATTCTTCAGTACTCTATGCAGGTCCTGTTTCTTCAGATGTACGCTCACCGGAAGCAATTTCCGCCAAATATCCCGCAGCTGCTGTTTACCGTAAATATGCTGTTACCAACAGTACCCGATCTTTATATATGTACCCGCCGGTTGTTGTTCAATCGGTTCCTGAAGTTATTTCAGAAATGGAACAACCGCAGAAAGAGGCTCAGCCTCAAATATCGGATACAAGAACCAGACTTATGAAATTTTTGCATACAGATAAGGAAAACTAATACGGATGGATAATCAGAACAAAGAAGAACCGCTCTACAGAAAAACAGTACATACTTTTGTAAAACGTGCAGGTCATATGACCGATGCCCAGCGGCGTAATTATGATTCGCTTTCAGCACAATGGTGTATCCCTTATTCTGAATCATTTTTGGATTATTCTAAGGTTTTTAACAATGAAAACCCGGTTACCGTAGAAATCGGATTCGGCATGGGGAAGGCTACCGCCATCATTGCAGAACAGAATCCTGACAAAAACTACATTGGGCTTGAAGTCCATACGCCGGGTGTCGGAAAGCTCCTGAGTGAAATTGACGAAAAAGGCCTTACCAACCTGTACATCATTGAATATGACGCCATAGAAGTTTTAGAAAACATGATTCCCGATAGTTCTATATCAGCCTTTCATATTTTTTTCCCAGATCCCTGGCCTAAAAAGAAACACCATAAACGGCGCCTGGTGCAGCGGCCCCGCACAGATCTTCTGGCAAAGAAACTGGCTCCCGGCGGGTATCTGTACATGGCTACTGACTGGGAGCCCTATGCAGAATTTGCCCTGGAACAACTGGTGGCAACTCCCGGCCTGAAAAATGCCTATGAAGGCTTTGCTCCTCATCAGGAATGGCGGCCGGAAACCAAATTTGAGCACAAGGGACTTGAAGCTGAACGGAATATTAAGGAACTGTATTTCATCAAGCAGTAAACCGGTAGACACGTAGGACTGAAAAATGCTATAGTGTTTGGGTTGACATAACAACAATACGGGCAATGGCGCAGTTGGTTAGCGTACAAGTCTGGGGGACTTGGGGTCGCGGATTCGAGTTCCGCTTGCCCGACTAAAAAAGCACTTCACACCACGTGAAGTGCTTTTTTTATGACCTTTCTTTAGATTGCTGAAAAATACGGGAAATCTAAAAATCGAGAGGTGCCCCGGGAAATTGCAAAAATTGTTAAAGTCCGGTTTTATAGTTTCCTTGCCGGGCTTCACCTATAGCGACGGTCGGTTGTGTTGCATTCATGCAACACAACCTTACTGAGTTTTGCTAACGCAAAACTCAACAGTTGTAACGTCATTCATAGCGGTTTTGCGATTTCACGGGTCTCCGGTAGATTTTTAGATTGCAGTACGTTATTTCTTGCCCCAAAAAGAAAAAATCACTATATTTCATGATATGAAAGCTAAACAACCACTTATTCCGGTAACTCTGCTGACCGGTTACCTTGGCGCAGGAAAAACCACCCTGCTGAACTACGTACTGAATAATCAGAAAGGTTACAAAGTTGCCGTTATCGTAAACGATATTGGTGAAGTTAACATTGATGCAGACCTAATCCAGAAAGGTGCCAGCATCGTAGAAGAAGACAAAGACTCTCTGGTTCCACTGCAGAACGGCTGTATCTGCTGTACCTTAAAGACTGACCTGATGAACCAGATTATCCAGCTGGCTACCGATGGCCGTTTTGACAACATCCTGATTGAAGCCAGCGGTATCTGTGAACCAATGCCTATTGCCCAGACCATTGAAGCTCTCAGTGGCATTACCGGCGACCGTTCCATTCCGGCATGTGCAAAACTGGACAACATTATTACCGTTGTTGATGCTTATCGTCTGGTAACTGAATTCGGCAGCGGAAACAGCATGCTGAACAAGAACCTTGATGAAGAAGACATTGAAGCCCTGCTGATTCAGCAGATTGAATTCTGTAACACCATCCTCATCAATAAAACTGACCTGGTAACTCCTGAACAGCTGGCAGAAGTAAAAGCCGTTGTACGGGAACTGCAGCCTCAGGCAAAAATGATTGAAACCCAGAAAGGTGTAGTGGACATGGAATATGTTCTGGGCACCAATTCATTCGACTTTGAAAAAGTATATTCAACAGCCGGATGGATCAAGAAACTGGAAGAATCAGAAAACGAAGAACATCACCACGATGACGATGATGATGACCACGACCATGAGGAACACGAACACCATCATCACCACGACCACGATGATGACGATCATGATGAACACGAACATCATCACCACCATGATGACGATGATGAAGATCATTCTGACTGCGACCACGAACATGGCGTATGTCATCACCACCACCATCATCACCATCACGGAGAAGGCGAAGCAGAAGAATACGGCATTGGTACCTTTGTATACTACTCACGCCGCCCTGTTGACCGCATGAAACTGGAAGACTTTGCCCAGAACTGGCCGGCAAGTGTTATCCGTGCCAAAGGTATCGTATGGTTCAGTGATGATAACGAAGGCGCATACATTCTGGAACAGGCTGGCCGTCAGATTACTGCAGGTTTCAGCGGCGAATGGATGGCAACCGCTCCTAAGGCACAGATCAAGCGTGCTTTGGCTTCAGACCCTGAATTTGCAAAGAACTGGGATGAAAACGTTGGTGACCGTATGGTTAAAATGGTTTTCATCGGCCGTAAAATGGACAAGGCAAAGATTACTGCAGACCTTGATGCCTGCTGCGTAGATCCAGTGAACGTAAAGAAAATCAATCTGTAATTATTGCAGATATATAAAAAAAGCCCGCGGCTGTCACTTACTTTGAAGTGCATCGCGGGCTTTTTTTTGTATTACCGACCTAATGTCCAGCCGGTCATGGGGCCTTTGCCTTTTACTTCATATACAGCGCTTTCTTCAAAGGTTACTGAATCACCCAACTGTTCCTTTACAGCTTCTGTAACAAGAATTTTACCTGGGGTACACAGGTTCTGCATGCGGAATGCCACATTTACCGGGTCTCCCCACAGGTCATAAATGAACTTTGAAGATCCGATTACCCCGGCTACAACACTGCCGCAGTTTACGCCGATACGCATGGAGAAAGGTACCGGTGCCGTTTTGTTGTAATCATCAAGGGCATCGTACAGAGCTCGTGCAAAATAAATAATCTGGTGTACGTGGTTCGGGTTTTCAACCGGCAGACCGCAAACGGCCATATAGGAATCACCCATAGTTTTGATTTTTTCTACTCCAAAAAGCCGGGCCTTTTCATCAAATCGGGTAAACAGGTCGTTGAGAGCCGAAACCAGATCTTCAGGACTGATATTAGCCGTAATCTGGGTAAAACTTACGATATCCGCAAACAGAATGGAAACCTGATCAAACTGCTGTGCTATTTTTCGAGAAGAATTTGCCTTTAACTGGTCAGCAATAGTTTTTGGCAGGATGTTCAGCAGTAAGGTTTCTGACCGCTGCCGCTCATTCTCCAGGTCGATGGTTTTCATCTGAACCATGGTTTCAAGTTGTTGTTGAATAACCTTATGCCGATGCTCCCGAAGAACATACACCGTGTACATGATACCAAGGAGAATCAGGAACATAATTACCCAGAACACCGGCGATTCATAGAATCGTGCTTTTTTCCGGATAAGAATGGTTGCATTTTCAGAACTCCAAAGACCGTCACTGTTGGCTGTTTTTACCTTAAAACGATATTGACCCGGTTTCAGGTTTGTGTAGGATACGGTGCGTGCGGAAGTTGTCCGTGACCAGTTGTTGTCAAAACCTTCCAACTGATACTGGAACCGAAGTCCTTCACTGGAAATGTAACTGAGACCGGTATATTTGAATTCAATACGTTTTGATTGAGCCGGCAGGGTAATTGTTGATCCGTCAGTAAACGGAACGTTCACGTCATCTACCAGTACCGTTTCCAGATGAACCAGAGGCAGGGTAGTGTTGCTTTTGATTTTTACCGGATCGTATACGGCAAAACCGTCTATAAGAGTAAACCAAAGCCGGCCGAGACTGTCGGTCATGGAAAGGCTGGTAGAGGTTACACCACCGGAACGAAGCCCATCATTGGCATTGAAGAATTTGGGGTCAATGGTTTTTTCCGGGTCTGACAGCATCTGGTTCATGCTTTCAAGGGACACACTGCTGATGCCTTTATTACTGGTCATCCAGACCGTATCGGTATAGTCAATCATCATCTGGAAAATACTGTCCGTTCCCAAACCTTCTGCTGTAGAATAGTTGAAGAACGTGTTACCATCATACCGGCTGACGCCTGTACCGGTACAAATCCAGTAAATACCGGCAGCATCCTCCATAATTTTAAAGATTACGTTACCGGCTAATCCGTCTTCAGTAGTAATAGAGCCGGTGTTTGTATAGTTTTCAAATATCGAAATACCGCCACCATCAGTTCCTACCCACATCCGGCCCATGGCATCTTCATACAAGGCCATGACATAGTCATTGTGCAGTCCCTGTTCCCGGGTAATATTCTGTATGGTGCCGTCAGGTGCAATAACGCTGGCACCATTGGTAGTTCCTACCCACAAACGGCCATTCCGGTCTTCAAGAGCTACACGGGTTTTGTTACCGGCAAGGCCATCATCAGTAGTCCAGCAGGTAACGCCGTCTTCAGAATACCTGATCTGCCCATAGGTATTGTAACAGCTGATAAGAAGATCGCCATTTCTGGCTGTTGCTATATGGCGGATACGGATATCCTTGCACATCCGGGTCAGTTCATTTTCCACAGCATCATTTTTCCGGTCATAGCAATACAGACCGTTATCGGTACCTACCCAAACATTGCCATTAAAATCTTCAGCAATAGCATTTACGGTAACACCCAGATTCTGCATGCGGAATTTACCCATACTTAGTTTTTCAATGCCGCCACGGTCAGTTGCAAGCCAGATGTTACCTTCCCGGTCCTGTACAATACGGATAACGTTCTGATCCGTAATACCTTGCTCCTTGGTGTATTTCAGGAATTCTCCGTCTTTATACATCCAGGCTCCGCCATTGGTACCAAGTAACAGAGCGTTATTGTTATCCAGTGCAATATCGTTGATGGTCAGTTTTTCAAGACCGGAATTCCCGGCAAAAACGGAGATTTCTCCATTATCAAATTTATACAGTCCGTGGTTTGTAACACCAAAAAGCATGGCTCCTTTTGCATCCTGGCCAATGGCGGTTATAGAATCAGAAGCAACTGCATCCAGCTGCCTGAATCGGGTAAAACGACCGCTTGAGTAACAGTAGAGACCTCCTGACTTTACCGTAGAAAGCCAGATTCTCCCTGCCGTATCACAGTACAGTTTAACAACCAGTCCCTGGTCATCGGCATATTCTGATAATCCAAGTGGATGTACAAAGTCTCCGTTCCGGGTCAGATATACAACGCCGCCTGCTGTTCCTATCCAGATATTACCGTTTTTGTCTTCGCAGATGTCACGGATTGAGTTATTGGGTAGTCCGTCGTTGGTGGTATAAATGGTAATATCATCGCCATTTACCCGCACAATGCCTTCATCGTTACTGCCAACCCATAAAATACCCTGAGAATCTTCATACACAGAACGAGCCGATACACAGTTGAAACCGGTTTTTGAATGGCGGTTCAGAATGGTGAATTCGTATCCGTCAAACCTGACAAGACCGTCGTATGTACCAACATAGATGTACCCGTATCGGTCCTGAATAAGATCTGTAATGGTATTGCCCGGTAAACCATCACTGGCGGTCCAGATACGGCTTACATAATCGATAGGGAACACTTGTGCCCAAAGAGGCGTCAGAATAAAGAAAGTACAGAAACATAACTGTAACAGGTAACGGAGAAACTTTTTCATATAACCAGTATATCAAACATTTTGACAAAAGAGCCATGACTAATACGGCAATAAAGTATACAATGAACTATTATGAAAATCGGTGATTATATCGTATTGATACTGGGATGTGTTCTTGTAGCTGGAGTAACCTTCGGCGCTATTCAAAAAGGAACCAGCGCAGATGATTCCAATATGGCAATCATTACCTGCCGTGGAGAACAGTATCTGTATCCTCTTTCTAAAGATCAGACCATTACCATTCAGGGAAATATTGGCGTATCTGAGCTGGAAATCAAAAACGGGTCCATTTATTTTACTTCATCCCCCTGTCGTGACCACATCTGTGAAAACATGGGGCATGCTGGTCCTGATACTGGGATTCACTTTATTGCCTGTCTTCCCAATGATGTGGTGGTGTATGTAAACGGAGATTCGCGTGAAACAGACGACATTGATTACTAAACGGATAACTTTTCTGGCTGCGTTGTGCATGGCACTGTCTCTGGTAGAACTTGCCATTCCCAAACCGCTGCCTTTCATGCGGTTGGGGCTTGCAAACCTTCCTCTTATACTGGGGCTCGGTTTTCTTTCAACCGGACAGTTTTATGTGCTTGTTGTCCTTAAAATATGTTTGCAGGCGCTTGTGAGCGGTACCTTCTTTTCGTATGTGTTCCTGTTCTCTATTGGTGGAACCATGGCATCCGCCATTACCATGCACCTGTTTTACCGCTGGTTTTCAAAAGGTATGACGTGTATCGGAATCAGCACTGCAGGTTCTCTGGCTAATGCCGGCGTACAGTACGCCCTTTCCCGGCTGGTTCTTTTTGGAGAAGGTGCAGCGTATATTGCACCACTGTTATTCGGATCAGCATTCATTACGGGAATTCTATTGGGTATTGTGGCAAATTACAGTTTGAAACATTCCCTGTTCCTCGAACGATTTGCTGCCAGCAGTGACATAATTCCAGAGTCTACGGTTTTGCCCGATAACGTACAGACTCAAAAAGAAATGACCATTTCCAGCAGGCTGCTTTCTATTGCACGTCTTGCCGTATTTGCATCAGGTATTATTGTTCTGTGTTTTGTAAAGAATACCTGGGTTGCTTTAGCCTGTATGCTTATAGCCTTTCTGGTAACTTTTATTGTACGCCGGAAAAACGGCAAACGGGTTCGCGTCATGCAAAGCGTTTTCATCTTTGCCAGTGTTCTGCTTTTTGCGCTGCTGGTTCCCGGTGGTAAAGTTCTTTTTACCATCGGTTCCTGGCGTATAACCCTTGGTGCGCTGGAAAGCGGTATACGCCGCGGTAGTATCCTGCTAGGCTCAGTATTCCTCAGTCAGCTGGCATTTTCAAAAGAGATACAGCTTCCAGGGCTTTTAGGAGAACGGGTAGCAGATATTTTCTCGTATTTTGGAAAAATTACTGCTGCAGTGCCTAAAAAAACAGAAAAGATAAGAGGACGAAACCGGCTGAAAGACTATTTCAAATCAATTGACGCACACTTAATGCTGGTGTTTTTTAATTAATACGGATTATTAAAAAGGTTGTTGCTGTAAAAAAAAGGGCTGTACCATACTTTTGGGACAGCCCTTTTTTTTACGATGATTAGCGGTTAGTCTTTAAAAAGGTCAGAAATCTGGTCTTTATACAACTGATTAATGGTTGGTCTGATGATTTCCTGCTTAGCCGAAAGTTCTTCTCCTACGCTGAATGATTTAGGCAGCAGGGTGAACTTGAAAATCCGTTCACAGGTTTTGAATCCGTTCTTTGCATTAATAATGTTTTCAACTTCGCTGGTGAACAGGTGTTGTACTTCAGGAGTAGTGAGTAATGCATCATAGTTGTCGTACTGGATGCTGTTTTCTTTTGCATAGGCTTCTACCATTGCTTTATCAGCTACCAGCAATGCTGCAAGATATTTTTTATCCTGTCCCAGAACAACCGAAGTTTCAATATACTGACTGCCGTTCAGTGAGCTTTCAAGAGCCAGAGGTTCGATATTTTCACCACCCAGCAGTACAATCGTGTCTTTTGCCCGTCCGGTGATTTTGATTTCACCGTCATAACTGAACATACCTAAATCGCCGGTATTCAGCCAGCCGTCTTCACCAAGAATTGATTTTGTCAGTTCCGGCTGTTTATAGTAACCTTTCATTACCTGATCACCTTTTACGTAAATCAGCCCCTGCTGTCCGGGAGGCAGGGGATCCATACTTACGGCAATACCATCTTTTTCACCTACAACACGAACTTCTACACAGGGAAGGATAGGACCAACAGAACCGGGGCGTGCCTTACGATAGTCACGAACGGAAAGTACCGGCGCGGTTTCGGTCATACCGTACCCTTCAAGAATGTTTATACCTGCGGTCCGGTAGAATAAATCGGTTTCTTTCTGTAGTGCACCACCACCGGAAATGGTACATTTTATCTGTCCGCCAAGTTTAGCTCGTATTTTCTTAAAGATGATGACATCGCCAAGTTTTGCCAAAGGCCAGAGTACGATGAAGGGAATAACAGCGATAAGCGCATCAAGGAATCTTGATCGTTTAGAGAACTGGCATACGCGACCAGTAAGGTGTTCTTTTGCCCAAACATACTTACCTCCCCACCAGTTGAAAAAACGGAACAGAGCATAGGGAGCCCCACCGGTTTTTTTCATGGATCGTTTGATACCGGTAGCTACTGATTCCCAGACACGTGGAACACCACACATAAACTGTGGTTTTATTACAGCCATATCTGCAAGCATGACTGAACCTACCGGTTTTGAATAGGCAAGACCGGTATTCAGGGTAATGGCAATATACTGGATAGCCCGTTCAAAACTGTGCCATACCGGCAGAATTGAAAGCCACATATCTCCAGTGTGGGCTGGAAGACAGACATGAATAATTTCCAGTTGGGCAGTAAAGTTCCGGTGTGAAAGCATAACACCTTTTGGTACACCGGTTGTTCCGGAAGTAAAAATGAGGGTTGCAATTTCATCATCACTGGCATTGTCCATATCAGTTTCAATGGCTGTAATCAGTTCTGGTTTTTCCTGAACAAGCTGTTTCCCTTTTTCAAGCAGTGGCCAGAAGCAGAATACCTGAATACCTGCTTCTGCGGCTTTGGTGCAGGTTTCTTCTTTAGGTTCTTCATAAAGGATAGCAGTTTTCAACTGTGGCACTTCTTCAGGCTTTTCAAGAACCTTAAGAAGCTGCCGTTCGTTTTCAAAAAAAGAAATAATACAGTCTGCTGCATTGAGGATGTAGCGTATTTCTGTTCCCATACTGTCACAACCTCGGGGAACATCTGCACCGCGAAGAGCGAGAACAGCCATATCGGTTATCAACCATTCGCGGCGATTATCACTGATGATTCCTACATGGCTATCTTTTCCAGCTCCGAGAGTCTGCAGCACTGCGGCAAATGCGAGGATTTCTGAATACACTGTTTTGTAAGAAAAGTATTCGTACGTTCCAGATTTATTTTTACTGGCCTGAGAACAGACATCAGGAATCCGTTGCGCCCGCTGTTTGAAAAGCAAAGGAAGGGTTTTGGGTAATGTTGTATCAACATCAGTATGGAAGCTCATTATGTTACTCCTGAACTTTTAGTGAATGAAGATTATATCTTTCATTTTGACACTTTACAGAATTTTGTCATTATTTACAAGACTATCAGCTTTCTTTAGAATGCAGTTATGAATACCGTAACCTATCTTGTTCAGCTGGGTGAGCTGACCTTAAAAAAGTCAAACATCAAAGAGTTTGAAAAACGCCTTGTTCATAATCTGAACCTGTACCTTGAAGGCGTAAAAAGCCGTGTAAAGCTTGTCGCAGGACGCATGTATGTTGAATGCCCTGAAGAATCATGTGCAGCTGTAGAATTTGCCCTGAATCATCTTATCGGTATTACCGGTTGGGCACGTGCCACCGTATGCGAGAAAAATATTGAATCAATTCAGGACGCGGTTCTTGCTCTTGCAAAAAGTGCAAAAGAGAAGGGGGCCCGTACCTTTAAAATTGACTGCCGGCGTATCGATAAATCATTCCCCATGACGTCATACGAAGTAAACTGTGAAGCCGGTGGTCCTGTTTTTGATCAGGAAATTCTTTCTGTGGATGTACATAATCCAGATCTGTTTGTCCGGGTTGAAATCCGTGAAAAATGCTATGTATATGGTAATGCAGAAAAAGTGTGCCGCGGGCTTCCCGTAGGGACTGGTGGAAAAGGTCTTCTGCTGCTTTCCGGTGGACTTGATTCCCCCGTTGCCGGCTACCGCATGATGCGGCGTGGCATGAAAGTTGAATGCTGCTATTTCCACGCGTATCCCTATACCTCAGTTGAAGCACAGCAGAAGGTTGAACATCTGGCAGAGATTATCAGTTTGTACGGGGTAGAAACACACATAAACGTTATTCCCTTTACCGATGTACAGATGCGCATTAAAGAAGTTACCCGCACCCATGAACCGGTAAACGGTATTCAGGCAGAAGCTTTCAGCACTCTGCTGCTCCGTATGGCCATGATGCGCTGTGCCAGCATGGTAGCAAAACACATTAAGTGCCAGTGTCTTATTACTGGTGAAAGCCTTGGTCAGGTAGCAAGTCAGACCGTAGAAAACATGGAAGTTACCGAAAGCATGTGCGAACTGCCGCTTTTGCGCCCTCTGGTTGGTATGGATAAAGAAGAAATCGTTGATACTGCCATTAAAATCGGTACCTATGAAACATCAATTCTGCCCTATGAAGACTGCTGTGTCCTCTTCAGTCCCCGTCATCCGGTTCTTCGTGCCCGCGTAGAAGATGCAAAACTTCTGTATGATGCCCTTGATTGTGATGCTATGATTCAGGAAGCTTTTGAAAAGCGTGAAATCAAAATGTTCAATGCCAGAAATTACATCTGGGATACCTACGGAACATCTCCACGGCCTGAAAAGGAATAACGATAGTACTACTATCAAATTGAAAGCACTTTCTTTACAGAAGGTGCTTTTTTTTTTGCGTTCTACTCATGACCGTGGTACACTGAATGAATAGTGGCGTTATTTCACCATATATACAACATAGAAAAATAGTCAGGAGATTACAATATGTCTGATGCACAGATTATTACTGTTGCCGGAAAAGGTGGTGTAGGTAAAACCTCACTTGCTGCCAATCTGGTACGTTTGCTTGTAGAAGCTCACCCCGATAAAAAAATTCTTGCCATTGATGCAGACCCGGCCGTAGGTCTTTCTACTGCCTTAGGAATCGAAGTAAAAACTACCATCGACGATATCCGTAAGGAAGTAGTTGCCACCGTTGAAGGCGGAGATACCAAGTCTGCCATGGAACTGCTTTCAGAAGCCCGATACCGCATTTTTGATGCCCTGGTAGAAAACGACGGCTTTTCTTTCATCGCTATCGGTCGTCCTGAATCTGCCGGTTGCTACTGTAAAATCAACCAGTACCTTAAAGAAGTTATCAGTATTCTGTCAGAAAACTTTGACTATGTTGTCATTGACGGTGAAGCCGGCATTGAACAGATTAACCGCCGCGTCATGGAAAAGGTAACACACCTGCTGCTTATTACGGATTCCAGCAAAAAAGGCTGTCAGGTTATTCAAACCATTAAAAAAGTAGCAGATGAACTGGTGATGTATAAGGAAGTTGGTGTTATTGCCAACCGTATTCCGTCTCCTGATGTGGTGCAGTATATGGACGTGGGCGGACTCCCTGTTCTTGCAGCCATTCCATCTGATAACAATCTGGCAGAATTTGACCTGAAAGGTGAAAACGTATTCTATCTGCCTGCTGATGCTGCCATTGTGCAGGGAGCAAAAGAAGCTCTGAAAAAAATCGGGCTGGTATAATTATGCAACCTATCCCCGGAAAGTTGCTGTTTCGGGCTTAGATATAATCAAAAGGATTTACTATGAAAGATTTGAAGCATCTGTATTACTTCGAAAAGCTTCTTGAAGACGCCAACAATGATCTTGTTCGTGCTGCTCAGGAAGCTGGTAAAAAGTGTGTTGCCTCGGTATGCGAAAACATTCCTGAACCGCTTTTAAATCTGCCAGGTACTTTCAGTGTACGCCTTCGTGCTCCCCGCACCGGCTCCATGGAAATGAGTACCTATTACATGACCAGTTTTCTCTGTGAGTATACCCGCGCTTTGCTGGAACGTGCTCTTGAAGGCGGTTACAATTTTGCCGACTGTATGATTACACCAGACGGATGCTCTATGCTGAACCGTTGTGTAGAAAACATGGAACTGCTCAAGACATTCAAGAAAGAACATTTTTTCTTCCAGTATCTCGAAATCCCTATGAAGGCAGATGATAACGGTCTTAACCTGTATGTTCTGCAGTGTAAAAACCATATTCTGACTCCGTTGAAAGAAAAATGGGGTATTGATACATCGGATGAAGCACTCCGTGCAGCAGTTGCCCTGCATAATAAGGTGTGCGAACTCATTCGGGCAATCGGCGAATTCCGCAAGGAAGATAACCCGCGCATTACCGGCTATGAAATGCATATTCTTACCATGGCAACTTATGTTGCGCCAAAAGATGCGCTTATTCCACTCCTGGAAGAAACTCTTGAAGAGCTGAAAACCCGTGAACCTGATTCCAAATTCAAGTATCGCGTCCGTGTTGTTCTGGTAGGTTCTGAAATCGATGACGTTGATATGGTAAAACTGGTTGAAGAATCTGGTGCCTACGTTGCAGCTGACCGGTTCTGCTATGGGTCATTCCCTGGCCGTAACCCCATTGAATTAAATGACACCGAAGATGTCCTTACTCAGATTTGTCGTGCCTACATGAATCGCGGTCAGTGTCCACGCTATATGAATCAGGAAAAAATTCAGGGCCGCCGTCGTTACGTAGATGAACTTGCGAAAGAATACAAGTGCGATGGTATTATTTATGAGCAGATTAAGTTCTGTGACCCATGGGCTTATGAACGCACCGTAGGATCTCATGTTCTCCGTGAAGAGTATCATTATCCGGTTCTTTCTGTTGACCGTCCGTACAGTGTAGGTTCCAGCGGACAGCTGCGTACCCGTGTACAGGCCTTTGTAGAAAGTATTGAAATCAAAAAAATTCAGGGGAATAAATAATGGCTAAAGAAATTGGTGAAACCCGCCTGGGTGATTTCTACACTAAAGGTCTGGTACGTAAAAGACGGGAATGGCGCGGATTTGTTGATACCATGTACGATTTCAGCCGCTGGCTGTACATTATGAGCATTCTGGCTAAATTCATCATTAAACCCCGTAATATTAAGGCAATGTTCCGGTACCGCTGGATGTCAAACTTTCTGGCAGCACCTATGATGGTTGATCGTCATACTGCCGGCCTCCGTAAGGAATATCTTCGGATTTGTCATACTGAGTTTGACCTTGTTATGTATGATGTTGCAAAGCTGCTGGATTCCATTTTCCGTGCTGACCGCCGTATCGGAAACGATGAAGAGTTTTCAAAACTGTGTGTTCAGCTTGATGAAAACGAAATGACTACTTTTATGATGGGATTTCCTAATCTGAAAGGTCTTTCACGCGAAACACCATCAGTATACGTATCAGTGCTGCTGAATCAGTTTGCAGCCTGCCATTACCTTGACGTTGCTCAGGAATTCGGTATGCCGGGCGATGTGTGTCCAATGCCTGAGGCAGAAGCCGGTGTTTCCATTGACGATGACTTTCCGGTTTATGGAGCCTGTGCTGTTCAGTGTAATACTACCTGTGACGGTTCTCTTATGGGAAACGGTATCATTTCCAAACGTCTGGAACTGGAAGAGGGTGTTCCCTGTTTTCAGCTGGTTGCACCGCTGCGTCATCGTGAAGACGATGTTCAGGAATATGCCGCTCAGGAAATGCGTAACTGTATTGCCTTTATTGAAGAAAAAACCGGCCATAAATGGGACTGGGATTATTACTTTGAATGTGCAAAACGGGTTAATGAATCTACCAGACACCGTCAGGACTGGCTGGATATGAACAAAACCGATTATCCTCAGGTTTTCGGTTCCAACCTGGCATTGTATACAGAAACCAACTATATGGCTATTTGTGGTAAAGTTCCTGCATTTGTTGAAGCTGACCGCAAAATCAGTAAGCTTGCAGAAAAAGCGTTCAAGGCAAAACGCATGGCCGTAAAGGAATACCGTCATCGCGCCATTGTATGGGGTGTTCAGAGTCATTTCTACATGGATTTCCTTTTGTGGCTGCAGAACTGCTGGGGAATTCTTCCGTTGACCGATATGCTGTCCATGGTTTCTACCCGGCAGCTTTCAGAAAACGATAAGGAACAGGCTATGTATGACCTTGCCTGGCTTACGGAAAACATGATTATGCGTAACCGTACGCATGGCGGATAT
>JAZLJW010000061.1:0-1220 GCA_045597345.1 Treponemataceae bacterium | reverse complement strand
AAGATGGCAGTGCGGTTATCACGCCTGCTTTTAACCTGACTAACGCTAAAGCCATCATCCATGCTGTGGGACCTGATTTTGGCCGTACACCAACTGCGTTCAAAGAGCTTTTTGATGCCTACTACAATGCTCTGGTCGTTCTCAAAGAAAACAATCATCACAGCATTTCATTTCCGCTGATTAGTTCTGGTATCTTTGGCGGAAATCTTGCAGACCCAGTATCAGAGTCCACAAAACAGTGCTGCAGAGCTTACAAAAAGTTCACAGCTGACAATCCCGACTATCCCATAACGGTAATGCTCTGTGCCTTCAGTTCCAGCGAATATACCACTGCCCAGAAAGTATTCGATGCTTTGTGTGGGGATGTAAGCTGACAGAACGGCAAATTAATGTTTTTTCTGGTGTCATAATTTGTCATCATCCTCCATGTACCATTCCATCAGAAACTTGATACAGGAGGTTTGACAATGTCACCATCAGTTAAACGGATTTTAGAAGCCATTGGCAAAGGTGTTGTCGAAGGTGTTGTAATGGGTATTACGCTGTATATCTGTCGGAGATTCTTCTAATGAACAAGAAACTGATGTACACGCTTATCGTACTGCTTTCAGTGCTCATAGCACTAAAAGTATTTTCGATGGTACTTAAATTCTTCTGATGCACGTTTAGACCGGAAGTAGTTGAAGCGCTACCTAAATGCTTCTCTCACGCAAGGATTTCTTGCGTGGGGTGTTCGTGAATATTTTAGGTATTCTCAAATCATAATTCTGATTGTAAACACTGATGATACTTGTCTATTCTGAGCATTCATCAAAAACTAATTTGTTATTAGGAGGGTATTCTAATGCGTGGTGGAGCTCGTGAAGGTGCTGGTCGTAGAAAGGTAGATAATCCAAAGTCTGAGAGACTTATGATTAGTGTAGATCTTGCAACACGTGAGAAAATTGAAAAAGCAGCTGCTGAAGCCGGTATGACAGTTTCAGCTTTTCTGAATCAGTTGATTCAGAACAATCTGCCGTCGTAAACAATACGCTATCCATGAATAGAACCGGCTATCTGAAACCCACTGATGAAGAGTTTAAAACGTGCTACGAATTCCTCTTTAATGCCTGTCCCAGACCCAGCGCTTATGGAACTCCAGAATACCGGGCCACGGTTGAGTCTGCTTGGGAAAAATTCTTCACAGAACAGAAACAGAACTTAGCCACTGAAACTCTGCC
>JAZLJW010000060.1:0-13086 GCA_045597345.1 Treponemataceae bacterium | reverse complement strand
ATATGTGCGGACTTCGTTATATCTGCCTTTTACCGGCTTGCCAGGTCCTCTTGATTCAATAACCGTAATGGCTGTTGCCGTAGTAATAAGATGAAGATTGCACCAACCAACTGCTACTGCAGCTTCATTTCTTGGTTTTATAAGTGCGTTTCCAAGTTGATCTAATTCTTCATCAGTAAGTATGTTCATACCCTTATCTCCCTACAGCTTATATATAGTAAACGTTCAGGATTCTGTATAACGCACGGCAGTAACGCGCTGCAGTTTTTCGTAGGCGTTACTTCAACCCCTGCAGATACGCTTTCTGCTCCGCCGTTATCCTAAAACTTTCGCGGGCTTTCTGGATGGTTTTTCGGTGGGTCCAGTCATCAAGCCGCCTGTTTTCAATGTAGGGGATGGTGGCGTCCCACTGCTTTGCGAGGGCGGTGGCAAAGAACCAGGCGGTCATCATGTTGACGTAGTAGTGGTCAGAGCGGACTGCAGCGGGAATCTCCAGGTACTCGGGCGCAAAGTCATCATCAAGAAAATGGGTCATGAGCATTTCCATGCCGAACCGGGTTTTCCACGGGTGTTCAGAGATCGTCCACACTTTGATGCGTTCCAGAAGCTCGCTCCGGTGCTTTTTGAACACTTTTGGTGAAAAAATATCGCAGACTGCCCAGTTATCAATAAAGGGCAGGAATGTTTCGGTTTCTGCCAGGCACCGGTCAAAATCCTTGAATTCTGAAAGAATCAGGCCGTGGAGCAGGTTCTCATCGTAGTACTGATGGGGCAGGGCAGACAGAAAGCCTTCATAGCCGCCGGCTTTGTACAGATCCTTTGCCAGTTTGCGTAAAGCAGGTACCCGCACCCCGATGACCGCTTCCGGCGTGATGCCCGGTATCAGTTTTATCTGGAATGCGGCGTATGCGGTATCTTGCAGGGTGTACAGGGTGTTCTGAATTTCTTTAACGGTCATATGTGCTATGATACCATAGTATAGTATTTCAGCGTGAGTAGATACAAAAGGGAGATGACTATGGCGCAAAAAGAAGGTCTGGAAAAATATCTGGATAGTGAAAACAGGGTAACTGCATGGCCCAATACGGCAGAAGGAAAACAGCTGGTATCTGAATATCTGGCGTCTCTGTTTGAAACCGGCGTTACCTACACAGAACGTGACGTAACCCTGAAGATCAGCCAGTACCATACCTTTATGAATCCCACCATGCTCCGGCGCGAGCTGATTGCCCGTAAGCTGATGCAGAGGAAACCAGACTGCACTGCATACTGGAAAGAATAGTCTATGAGTAAATACACTACCGAAATGGCTATCGGAGTGGCGTTTAAACAACTGCTGCTTGAAAAACCTGTTACCAAAATCACCATAAACGATATTGCTCAAAAAGCCGGCATTAACCGCCAGACCTTTTACTATCACTTTCATGACATCATCGAGCTGGTAGAATGGCTGTGCAATGCCGATGCGGAAGAAGCCCTCAATCAGAACCGCACTTACGACACCTGGCAGGAAGGTTTCCTTTCGATTTTCCATAAAATCCGTGAGGATGAACCCTACGTGCGGAATCTTCATCACTATGTGCCCAAAACCTATCTCTACAACTACCTGTACAAAGTTACCTTCCACCTGCTTTACGATGTCATCGAAGAAAAATCTCAGGGGCTTTCGGTTTCTCAGGAAGACAAGGTGTTCATTGCAGAATTCTATAAGTTTGGCTTTGTGGGTCTTGTTATCGACTGGCTTGATAAAGACATGGCGGAAGATCCCCGGGAGATCATTGACCGGCTGAATGCGCTGATTCAGGGGACTTTTGATCATGCGCTGAAAAACGCAGCTGCAAACCGTAAAATTTAAACAAAATGCGCAAAATGTCGTAATTTTGGACAGGTAAACGATATCGCACATATCCGTCTGAAAAAATCAGGCGTACACTTCAGGTATACCAGTTGTTGCACTGTATTGCTGGTATATCAATCTGGAGGTGTTTTATATGTATTATTCTGCAGGTACTTACGAAGCTTTTGCCCACCCTGAAAAACCAGCTGATGCTGACAAAAAATCAGCATACATCATTGGAACCGGACTTGCCGGTCTTTCTGCTGCTTTCTACATGATCCGCGATGGTCAGGTAAAAGGCGAAAATGTTCATCTTCTTGAAAAACTGGAACTTTCCGGCGGCAGCTGCGATGGCCGCAAAGATGTTACCAAAGGCTTTTACATGCGTGGCGGCCGTGAAATGGACAACCACTTTGAATGTATGTGGGATCTGTTCCATGATGTTGAATCCATTGAAACTCCCGGGGTTTCCGTTCTTGATGAATATTACTGGCTGAACAAGCATGACCCCAACTATTCACTGTGCCGCGCTTCTACCAACTGCGGTGAAGATGCCCACACTGATAAGAAATTCGAACTTGATAAAACATCGGCCATGGCACTGGCAAAACTGTTCATGACACCGGAACGGGAACTGGAAGGCAAAAAGATTTCTGATATCCTGCCTGATTCATTCTGGGAAACCAACTTCTGGCTGTACTGGCAGACCATGTTTGCCTTCCAACGCTGGTCATCGGCTCTGGAAATGAAACGCTATCTGTGCCGCTTCTGTCATCATATTGACGGGCTGCCTGATTTCACCGCACTCCGTTTTACCAAATACAATCAGTATGAAAGCATGATTCTGCCACTGCAGAAATGGCTTGAAAATCACGGCGCAAAAATCGAATTCGGCATGAATGTGAAGAATGTGGTGATTGCTGATGAGGGAAGCAAGAAAGTAGCAAAACAGATTGTGTATGAAAACGGTGGCGAAACCAAATCCATCGACCTGACCGAAGATGATCTGGTATTCATTACCAATGGCTGCTGTACCGATACATCCTGCTACGGTGACCAGACCCACGCTCCTGACCTGAGCGGCATCAAAAATGGCGAAGGTGAATCATGGGATTTGTGGAAAAACATTGCGGCACAGGCAAAGAACGGTGAATACGGTAACCCAATGAACTTCTGCAGTGACGTGGAAGCTACCAACTGGATGAGTGCTACCGTAGAAACCTCTGATGAAGAAATCATCCAGAAAATCATCGGTGTGTGTAAGCGTGATCCCCGCGAAGGTAAGGTTACCACCGGCGGTATCGTTACCGTAAAAGACAGCACCAAGAACTGGTATCTTTCATGGACCATCAACCGCCAGCCTCAGTTCAAGGCTCAGAAACCCGGTTCTGTTCTGGTTTGGGTTTATGCGCTGAACACCAAAACCGAAGGTAACTACGTAAAGAAAGGCATGCGCTACTGTACCGGTGAAGAAATCTGTCAGGAATGGCTGTACCACATTGGGGTTGATAAAGATAAGATTGCAGATTGGGCACAGAACCGCTGTAATACTACTACCTGCTACATGCCGTACATCAATGCTTTCTTCCAGCCCCGTAAGGAATCTGACCGTCCGCTGGTTGTGCCGCAGGGGGCTGTAAACTTTGCCTTTATCGGCCAGTTTGCTGAGACTCCCCGTGATACCATCTTTACCACCGAATACTCAATCCGCACCGGTATGGAAGCCGTATACACCCTGATGAATGTTGACCGTGCTGTTCCTGAAGTATGGGGCAGTCAGTATGATATGCGCGAACTGCTTCGGGCTACCTACTACGCCATCGATAAGAAACCGCTGGATCAGATACCACTGACCTGGAAGGAAAAAATGGCACTGAAGATGGTGAAGAAATTCACGAAAAATACTGACATTGGGGACTTGCTGAAGAAGACCGGCCTTATCTGACCGGTATGAAAGCAGGGGAACTTCCGCTATTCAGGATTGCTGATACCACAGCACAGGGTCGCTGATACCACAGCACAGGATCGCTGAGCCTGTCGAAGTGCCCCTGTGCTGTCTTTTCAGCAGCCGGTGCCGTCCAGCTTGCAGGTGGCCCCGGCATTCAGTCCGTCTGAGCCTGTCGAAGCTTCTTCCGGCCGTGATGTGAGACCTGCGTCTTCCGGATTCAGGCTGACCCTTCCGTCTTCAAACACAAAACAGGGGATACCGGCGTATCCGTTGGCTTTACAGTCATCGAATACCGGGCTGGTATCCCTGATCTTTAAAAAGGCCTTCAGATTCTTCACGTGCTCTCCAATATCGATGCTGGTAAATTCCGATTCGCGGCCGGCAATCTGGTCATATACCCAGACACAGTCCGGGCAGGTTTTCATTCCATAAATAGTAATCATGTTCCGTATCTCCTAAAATTATCATAGCATCTTTTTCTTCCCGCTGATATGCTATCCCCACCGATACTTTGCTTTACGACGAAACTGTAAAAGACATCTGTAAAACATAGTTGCAGAAATATGTCACAAATCGGGAGATGGACTGGGAAAGCACAAAAATCGAGAGGCAGAATGGGGACTGGAAAAAATTGTCGGAGCCCGGAACGGTTCAGAGCTTCAAGTCTTCGCTCTTCATCTTGCCAGGCTCCGCCTATAGCGACGATATCGAGCGTTTTTTCCAGTACACAGTACGCTGGTAGATTTTTGTAACTTACTACTACGGTCTGTTACTTATGTACAGTTTTCGTCAAAGGAACCCGTTTATGGAAAAGATTTCTGTTAAGAGTTGTATTGGGTATATCATCTTCGTTCTGGCTTTCTTTGGTATTTCTGCATATACCTTATTTGTCATCGACGCCCGCGTTTACGGGTGGATTATCTGGGCGCTGCTTTTTGCGGGGCTTACCTGCTGGCGTTTCTGGAAATTCCCCTCTGCCGGCTGGAAAAAATGCTGTGCCTATGCAGCAGCCCTGCTACTTCTGCACTGCACCTGCGTCATTTCCCGACCCGACCTGGGAGTATCATACCGCGGCACCCTTATCCGCGAATTCATCCGCGAAGCCCGAAACCTTCCCATGATGAAAGGCGATGGCATGCTGTCTGCCGGTGCTGCCCTTTCTGCCGGTGGATCTAGCTGGAAAGCACCCAAAGGCTACACCAACGAATCCATTGATTGCGGCGTCCCCATCGAACTGCTGCAGAAAACAGGTTCTACTTCTGACACCCTGGTGTTCCAGATTCACGGCGGCGCCTACGTTATCGGCATGATCGATTCCTACCGCAATCAGGCCGTAAAGTTCAGTCGCATGGTAGGCGATGCTTCTGTCCTGAACATTGATTACCGCATTGCGCCGGCCTATGAATTTCCGGCCGCTCTGGAAGATGCAGAAATGGCTTGGCAGTGGATTCTTACCCATGGCTGGAAACCGGAAAACGTTATCATGGTAGGCGATTCTGCCGGCGGAAACCTGGTACTGGCGCTGTGTCTTAAACTGCGTGATGAAGGCCGCCCTCTTCCTGGAAAAATCGTGTGCATGTCACCTTGGGGCGATCTGGCAGGCGAAGGCGTAACCCACAAGGAAAACCTGTACAAAGACCCTATGTTCGGTATTTCACCACACAGCTGGAAGGCTCCCAAAAATGCTGCAAAGGCAGTGGTGTCTGAGTCCACAACAGGCGAGTCCGCTTCGTCCGGTGAAAAACCGAAAAAATCCATGACAGCTCTGTACGCCGGCGACACAGACCTGCATAATCCCTATCTTTCACCGGTTTTCGGTGAATATGACGGATTTCCGCCCATGCTCATTCATGTTGGTACCTTTGAAGTGCTGCAGAGCGACAGCCAGACCATCTACCAGAAAGCCCGGAACGCCGGCGTCGACGTAAACCTGACTGAATTTAACGGCATGTACCACGTGTTCCAACAGGCCGGCGAATTTATCCCTGAAGGGAAAAAAGCCTGGAAAGAAATCGAATCTTTCTGCAACCGCTAGCATGATTGATGATGTGGACTTGAGGGGGCGGACCCATTTGCGTTTTGCCCCCATAAAGTTGGACACAAAAGGAGTGTCTGATGATAATTAAGAGGAAGTATTCTGTGGAGCGGAACGGCGGGTACATTAACTCTCTCCGGAAACACATAGGTCATGCTCCCATCATCACGATTGGTTTAATGGTAAGTGGGCTATCATCGGCTGTTGAATGGAGCTGACCGCTTCATGACCTACAACGACCATTCTGTTTAAGACACGCTCTTTACTGGCACAATCTGCAGTGATCCTGAAAAACGTTGGCTCATGATTTTTTCGGAAAAGATCACTACCGGAAGAAATTGATAGAAATGGGAATGTAAAGTCATTTTTCACACCAAAATGGTGATTTTCAGGCAGTTGGTGTGAAAAATTGATGTTGCGGGCCCCTGTGATGTCACAATATTACCTTTTTTTAAACGCTGTAATTGGTATAAAAATAGTTAATTAGTGGCTACAGACGGTGTCCAAGGTGTTGGGTTAATAATGTGGGGTTCCCGATATCATGCAGTAATCCCAGAATGTACGCTTTGTGTTCATCTTATTTCAGAGAATACACGGCTACAATTTCGTTTCCGCACATTTCGCCGTTTTCTACAAATCCGTAGCGGTTGTACATAGCTTTGGCGCGGGTGTTTTCAGGCTCGTAAGAAAGCCACACCTTGTCGGCCTCGCCAAAGGGGAACGTTCGGATAAGCGCCATGACGGCATCCATGGCCTGTCTGCCAAGACCTTTCCCCTGAAACCGTTTATCAATCATGATTCGCCAGATGCAGTAGCTGGTTTTTATCAGCTCGCTTTCGTCTTCGTTTCCTACGGTGCCTTTGCCGATCATGACAAAACCTACCAGTTCTTCATCATTGTACACCGCAAGGGGCAGTGCGTTGTTGCCTTCATTTCTGGTGGCGTAGGCTTCTGCCAGACTCTGTAGGTTGTCTGCCACAAAGTCTTTCTGGTTCTCACATACTTCCAGGGCACATACCGGCCATATGTTCAGGTTTGTTATTTCTTTCAGGATAATCATCAGGATGTATCATACACAGCTGATGATCTGCCTGCAATAAAGGAATGCTTTGAAAAATGATTCTGTTGTCGTGCGTGGTGTCGTTGTATGTCACCCTTCGGTCATACACTTAAACCATCAAAGATGCTGCCGCTGCCGCGGTGGCGTATAAGGAGTAGAGTATATGAACGAACAGATTCTGATTGTGTGTGGAACCAACTGGTTTGCCTTTTCCCAGAGCAAAACCGGCCAGCTTGATTACTGCGGAAAGGTAGAAAGCAGTAACCTGCCCGACCTGAGCAACTGGCAGCAGCTTGCCTCCAGTACCTATTTTTCGCCACGCTGGTACACATTTCTGCCCAAGACACTGTGCTGCTGCCCCAAAGTGCTGGTGGCCCCCGGTGTTGATGTTTCTGATACGGACACTTTCTCGTTTCTGGTGCATATTGGGCCGGTGCTGGCTGCCATGGAAGCTCAGGATACGCTACTGGCCGGAGAACTGTACCTTCGCCGCCGGTTTGTGTTTGAAAAGTTTGCCCAGCTGGTGCAGTACATCCTGGAACCCTGTTGCGTAGAAATCCTCTTTTCGCTCTGTTACGGCCGTTTGCGGGACACCGACCCCGAAGACCTGCCGCTGCTTTTTACGTCAGCAAAAAAGAAGATGGGCTACCAGCCGGAAAAGGAATCGCTGGATCAGGCCTTTATGCGGTATTTCAAGGAACATCAGATAACGGTAACCGTGCCGGTAGTAGGCATGGTTCATCACGACTGGGAGCCAGATCCCATGGTGCTGCATAATCTGACCAACAACCTTGATTATGAAAATATGCCGTCTGCCATGGAGAAAATCCGCGCTGCCCGCCATGCACTGTATGAATCGCTGGAAACAGCCGTTCAGGCAGAACCATACAATCCGGCCGACAAAAATGCCATCATGGTGTGCATTGAAGACCTGGACGCAAAAATCTGGGGGAACCCGGGGCTGGAAAAGGCCGGGTACATCAGAGCCCTGGCTGCCCGCATCATCCGCGAATCCAACGGAGAAAAACTGAGCTACCGCAGCAGGCTGGCTAGGCTGAGCGGGAGTGAAACGGTCATTCAGCTGACCGTATGACGGGGTGCCTTTTCCGCGCTAACTGCGTTGGCTGCGTCACTGCGGTGCTCAACGGCCAGCAAGGCCGTCTGCGCTCCTGGTGACTTGCCGCCTTGTTATCACGAAAAAATTCACCCCGTCATAGATTGTGGGTGGGCATCTTCCGTCCGCAGCTGCCGCCATGGACGGCGGCGGAAACTGGAGTAGTTTTGTGGGGCAAAACTACGTGAGATAGGACGGCAAGGATGCCGGCCTATCGACCTGCTCACTGCTACTGCGCCTTGCTGCAAACGAAATCTGCCCCGTCATAGATTCGTTTGAGGGCCTTTACCGCGCTCCTGGTGACTTGCCGCCTTGTTATCACGAAAAATTCACCCCGTCATAGATAGAGTGGTGGGCATCTTCCGCCTGCATCTTCCGGCCTATCGACCTGCTCGCTGCTACTGCGCCTTGCTGCAAACGAAATCTGCCAGAATGGTTTTCCACATTTTATTACTCAATTTGCTGATTTTTCGGTATAGTATAGAAAAGAAGAGGTAAATATGAAACTGCTGTACAAAATCCTGAAACAGGACCCGGAAAGTCGCGAAGGCATTATTGCGACAACGTCTACCCTGGGTATCATTACCAACATTCTGGTAGCATCCGTCAAAGTCGTCATTGGGCTTCTGGCTTCTTCCATTGCCATTATTTCAGAAGGCGTGAACAACGCAGCTGACGTACTTACTTCAGTGCTCACTCTGGTCGGAACCAAACTTGCCGGCAAACACCCCGATAAAGAACATCCCTTTGGCTACGGCCGCATCGAATATCTGACGGGGCTGATTATTTCCGTACTGATTCTGGTAACCGGTATCGAAATGCTTTTGGGCTCTGTAAAACTGATGTTCAACCCGGCAGAAGACTTGAGTATTTCATATGTTTCCCTTGCTGTGGTTGCCATTTCGGCTGTCGTGAAATTTGCCCTTGGCGTGTACACCATCAAAATGGGAAAGAAAGCCGGCTCCAGTGCCCTGGAAGGTGTGGGGATCGATAGCCGCGGCGATGCCTTTGCATCCCTCATCACCATCGTTTCAGCCCTGGCATTCCTCATTTTCGGTTGGACCATTGATGCCTATGCCGGTGCCATTACCTCGCTTCTGATTATCAAGGCCGGCTTTGAAGTCCTGAAAGATACCATCTCCGAAATCCTTGGCCGCACCGGTGACCACGAACTGGCCGAGAAAATCTACAAAGAAGTCCGCGCCACCGAAGGCGTTATCGGGGCTGCCGACATGATGCTGCACAACTATGGCCCAGACGCCTGGTCTGGCAGCGTAAATCTGGAAATGGACCACAAAAAGACCGTTGGTGAAGTCTACCAGATTCTGCACCAGCTGCAGCTCCGCATCATGTATGAGTATCACGTTGTCATGGTTTTCGGGCTCTATGCCGTTGATGAAGATCTGGAATACACCCGCGAACTCCGGAAAAAGATTGCGGAATTCGTTTCTGCCACCGACCACGTTCTCAGTTTCCACGCTGTCTACCTGGAACCTGATACAGCCAATCTGTACTGCGACCTGATTGTTGACTACGAACTTCGCGACTGGGATGCCCTTCGCCAGCAGTTCTCTGAGTACATGAAGCAGTGGTATGAGGATCGGACCATAATCCTGACTATCGAAACCGAATTCGTATAATATCAGGCTGCCTTCCGGCGCCAGCGTCGTCGCTTCGTGCGCTGCGCATGCTCAACGGCCAGCAGGCCGCCTGCGCTGCTCGCTTCTTGCTCCTAGCTGACACCAAAAATCAGCCTGATATTAAGATTGGAGTGTTTTCCGTCCGCAGCTGCGTTGCGGCATTGTTCCGCGGAGTTTTGCCTTGCAAAACTCCGTAAGGTGCGATAGCACCGTCGTGCTCAACGGGCGGCAGCCCGCCTGCGATGCTCGCTGCGGTCGCGCCTTGCTGCGAACGAAAATCGCCCCCTGTCAGTGGGGTGGACGGTGCCTGGCGGCATGGAGGTGGGGCTGCCTTCCGGCGCCAGCGTCGTCGCTTCGTGCGCAGCTGCCGCCCTGGACGGCGGCGGAAACGTGTGTAGTTTTGCATTCGCAAAACTACGTAAGGTAATTGCAACATGGATGTTGCAATTACCGTCGTGCTCAACGGGCGGCAGCCCGATTCCGCTCCTGGTGACTTGCCGCCTTGTTATCACGAAAAATCCACCCCGTCATAGAGTGAACTGACACCAAAAATCAGCCTGATGTGGAGTGGGGACATAGTCTGATGGCTTATGCTACATCAGCATCCTGTGCTGCGAATGAAGCAAGGTTTTCGTAATTTCTCAGCTTTTCAAGAGCCTGCAGCCTGATCTGGCCAGTTCGCTGCTTGCTAAGCCCCAGAAGATCTCCAATTTCTCGCAGAGATTTCTCTTCTTCTCCATCGAAGCCGTAATACATTCTGATAATTTGGGCTTCCCGAAATGTCAGGCAGTTCCTGATTGCATTCTCAAGGCTGGCGTTTCTTTCTTCTTCCAGAAAACAATCCTGAGGGTTCTTCTGGCTATCCGATACCAGCTCCAGCTTGTAGTTGCTCTCATCGTCATTTGGATCAATCCGGGCGTTCAGCGAAAAAACCCTGTACAAGGCTCTTAAATTCTCATCGCCTGTTTTTTCATGGGGCAACTTGATGCTGAAACTATGGTACAGCTCATCTTCACAGTAATGCTGGAACCACCAGGTCATGTAGGTGACCAACCGGCATTCCTTTTGGGTATCAAATTTCGAAACAGCCTTGGCAAATCCTTCGCAACAAGCGCTAAAGGCCATCTCCTGTGAGATTCCGTATCTCTTTGCCAAGGCCAATGCCTGTTTCAAAATGAATCTGCTGTTGGCACAGAACAGCTTGTTCTTTGCCATTTCGCTCTCTACACCATCCTTCTGAGCACTGATGATCAACTTCCGTTCTTCTTCTGAAGAAAGAAATCCAACGCGGCTACTAGCCGAACGTACTAAAGCAAAAATTTCGTTCATTACATCTCCTTAGTGATGCAACTGACTGGTGGCAACGTAACAAATAAGTTACCGTACCACATCCAATTTTCTACCTTTCCTGCAGTGTCAAAGAGCAATCCGGCCAAAATAGCCGGCAATACTTATATATCCAATATGGTGTACAGAAAAATAAGTACACCATATACTGTTGTTTATGGATGATAAAACATTTGCCGAGTATTTCAGGAAGCTTTCTCATATGCCTATGCAACTTATCCAGATAAAGCAACGGGAGAGAAAGTACCGTTTGCCTGAACTGGAATGGGAATCATTGTTAGATGCCGCCACTGATGGTCTGGTGAATGCCATTCAGAAATATGATTCCAAACGTAATGATTCAATTGAGGCCTGGGCGTATATGGTCATGGAGCAGCACTTTAACAAAAGGCTGAATACCATTATCCGGGAGCGTATGCGGGATCAGAAAATTGCCGAACGGTATTCCTTGAACGACCGTGCAACAAAATCCATGACGATGTCAGAAAGCGGAAAGGAAAAGGTAGTCTTATCCCACCGTGACTATGAACTGCTGGAATACATAATTGCCTGTAACCAGCAGAAAGATTCAAACGGAAAGCCTTTTTGCCCCAATAGTTCGGATATCATTAAAAAAGGCCGTTTTGAAAGCAGTATCAAAAGCCGTACCACTGTCAGTACGTCCATCAGAAGACTGAAGGATGCCGGCTATCGTTTTGCAGAAAAAAAAGACCGGGGCACTGGACAGGGCTATTTTATCCTGAACCCGGAACTGCATACCCAGATTAGTTTTGAAGAGAAACTTGCCCTTGATGTTCTGCATAAACTGCTGCCTCAGATTCCCGGAAGTCCGATATCTACCGGGCTGCAATTATTGCTGCACCGGATAGAAAAAACGATGGATATTGACGTATCAACGTCCATGGTTGTTGATGACGAAACTGTCAGCTGGAATCCGGGAACTGATTTGGTTTCAATGCTGTCTGCATCAATGCCGAGGCCTGAGATTCTGGAACAATGCGTAAACGCTGCCAAAGAACGAAAGTCAGTTGCGTTGATTGTGAAGACTCAGATTGATGGTGACCATTCTGAAGACCCTCTATGTATTGAATGTTCGATAAATTCCGTAAATTTCTGTGGAGCGGAAGGCGGGTGGAACGTAACGGTTACAAAAGCAGAAGATCCTGAAAAAGCAGAAAATACCATGCAGATAGCTGCAGCACGGATACTGACCGTACTCAGGAAATAATTTTACCCAATTTTTCGCTTTTTTTATTATACGATTTTTAAAAGCTTCCTATCTTAGTTAATGAACCAAACATAATAATCCCTAATTCAAAAGTAATTAGGTCAAGCGTCCATAGGTTCACCAGAAAGTTAGATAGGAATGGACGCTTTTTTTGAACATTTTTACGATTATGACATATGCACATGGAATCACTTTGATAGAACACTCAAAAGTAAAAGAATTATCCTCTTTTAGGCTACAAGACGAAATAGAATTACGAATAGAAAAGGATTATTCATCAAAAGTAAAATATCGAACTCTAAACCATGAAGGTGGAATGAAAGTAACTGTCTTGGAAGTTTTGAAAAATGATGTACAGAAAAATAAACAAGGAAAATGGTTTTATGTTTTGCTGATTGCACCTATGTGGGGTGATAGTGGAGAATGGATAGAAAAATATAATAAGTTCTTGATTTTTATTCCGAATGATATGCCTCTTTTTGATTTTGAAGAATGAAGAAATAATTTACAGACTTCTATATTAGCGAAAATTAATTTATTAGTACGTCAGGTCAGGCCTGCCATTTTTATTTGACTTTTTGAATATACAATGTGTATACTTTAACTAAATGGAGGTGCCAGATGCAGGCTGTAATTCAGAAATGGGGAAACAGTTTAGGTTTTAGAATCCCTTCGCTTTGGGCTAAGGATAATGAAGTATTTGTTGGTTCAAAAGTTGAAGTTATAGCAGAAAAAGGAAAAATGATAATTCTTCCTCAAAAAAAGACTCTTGAAAATATGATGGCCATGGTAACTGATGAAAATCTTCATTCAGAAATTGAAACCGGTTCAGTAGTAGGAAATGAAGAATGGTAAATAATTCATTTGTTCCAGAAAA
>JAZLJW010000059.1:0-8634 GCA_045597345.1 Treponemataceae bacterium | reverse complement strand
ATTAAAGCTTCTCTTAGTGTTGACTCATTTATTTCTGCTGCATCATTCCAGGAAACAACCCGCGTTCTGACCAATGCAGCAATCGCAGGTGCAACCGATAGTCTGCACGGACTTAAGGAGAACATCATTATCGGTCATATGATTCCTGCCGGTACTGGTGTTAAACACTACCGCAACGTTAAACTGTTCAATCAGAGTGACGTTGACCTGGATGCACAGATGAATGAAATTCTTGAGCGTCGTAAGATTGAAAAAGAAGAAAACGCTCAGACCGACGAGGCAACTTCATATGATGTTGCTGATGAAGACTAAATGACAAAAGACAGCAGGAGTTACTGCTTTTTCTGAAAAGTCAATAACTATTGTTAGTAATTGACTTTAAAGAAGAAAATCTAGTAAACTTCTGCTACTGTCTGAATTTGCTAAATTATCCGGGGTGCTGACCGGAGAAAATATAGGAGTTATGGCTAATGCCTACAATTAATCAGTTAATTCGTCAGGGACGTAAGTCAGCTGCCAACAGAACCAAGTCTCCCGCGCTTGAGTCTTGTCCGCAGAAACGTGGTGTTTGTACCCGTGTAATGACCGTTACCCCTAAAAAACCAAACTCAGCTCTTCGTAAAGTAGCTCGTGTTCGTCTTTCAAACGGTATTGAAGTTACCGCATATATTCCAGGTATTGGACACAACCTGCAGGAACACTCTGTCGTTCTTATCCGCGGTGGTCGTGTTAAGGATCTTCCTGGTGTTCGCTATCACATCATTCGTGGTACCAAAGATACACTGGGTGTTGAAGATCGCAAACGTGGTCGTTCTAAATATGGCGCTAAGCGTCCAAAGGCATAAGGAGTAAAAGATGGGAAGAAAAAATAAAAGCGTAAACCGTCCTCTGATGCCGGACTCAAAATACAATAACGTAGTAGTTTCAAAATTCATCTGCCGTATGATGCTTGATGGAAAAAAAGAAACTGCAACCAAAATTATCTATGAAGCTATGGATCAGTTGAAAGCAAAAACCGACAAAGATCCTCTGGAAGTATTCCTGAAAGCTCTTGATAATGTAAAACCAATGGTAGAAGTAAAATCACGCCGCGTTGGTGGTGCTACTTACCAGGTTCCAATCGAAATTCGTGAAACCCGTCGCGAAGCTCTGGCAATGCGTTGGGTAATCGGTGCCGCTCGTTCGAAGAGTGGTCACGGAATGGGTGAACGTCTTGCTTCTGAACTTCTGGATGCATACAACAATACTGGTACTGCATACAAGAAGAAGGAAGATACCCACAAAATGGCAGAAGCAAACAAAGCTTTTGCTCACTATCGTTGGTAGTAAAAAAAAGGCATCTGCAAAGGCTGATGCCTTTTTTTATATCTATATTTAAAATAGAACCTCTTGCATAATTTTTTTAAATAAGTTATAAGTAAGTGCTCAACAAATATATGTTGAAGTAGTTTATAGACTACGGGTTCTTAAAGATTCAAGTAAGGGAATGAAAATTCCTTGGTTTACCGTAAAAATACGTAAGTATTAGGATAAACGGCCCGTTTGGTTAAAACTTATATGAGGTGATAGCTGTCGTTGACAGTTTTCATATATTGTTGACCGATTGGGTTCTTGATTGCTTGAAACCATACCGGTCATCTAAGAAAAAAGTTTTGATGGTATTTGGTGGTTTCAAAGGCAAACCGAAATGATGGTTTGTTACACGAATAATTCTTTGATTCCTACCTTATACAAATCCTCAAAACTTGGTTTAACACTGTGTGTGTAGTTGAATGTACAGTTCTTTGAACTTTCACATTCGAAACTTATACAACACTATAACTTTTTTACAGTGCCTTTAATCTGTAAGGAGGATCAAATGGCAAAGGAAAAGTTCGAAAGAACCAAATTGCACATGAACGTAGGAACCATCGGTCACGTAGACCATGGTAAGACTACTCTTTCAGCTGCAATCACAATGTACTGCGCTCTGAAACATGGCGACAAAGCATTGAAGTATGATGAGATTGATAATGCTCCGGAAGAAAAAGCCCGTGGTATTACAATTAACACCCGTCACCTCGAGTATCAGTCTGACAAACGTCACTATGCTCATATCGACTGCCCCGGACATGCCGACTACATCAAAAACATGATTACCGGTGCTGCTCAGATGGATGGTTCAATCCTCGTAGTATCAGCTCCAGACTCAGTTATGCCACAGACTCGCGAACACATCCTGCTCGCTCGTCAGGTAGGCGTTCCAAAACTGATCGTATTCCTGAACAAAATTGACCTTCTGGATGACCCAGAACTGGTTGAACTGGTAGAAGAAGAAGTTCGTGACGTTCTCGAATCTTACGGATTCCCACGTGACACTCCTATCGTAAAAGGTTCAGCATTCAAAGCTATGGCTGATGGTGCTTCTGCTGAAGACACCGCATGTATCCAGGAACTTCTGGACACCATGGACAGCTACTTCGACGACCCAGTTCGCGATGATGCTAAACCATTCCTGATGCCTATCGAAGACATCTTCACCATTTCTGGTCGTGGTACCGTAGTTACCGGTAAGATCGAATGTGGTGTTATCAACATGAACGAACCAGTAGAAATCGTAGGTATTCGTCCTACCGCTTCTTCAACTGTAACCGGTATTGAAATGTTCAACAAAATGCTGGATCAGGGTATGGCTGGTGATAACGTTGGTATTCTGCTCCGCGGTGTTGACAAGAAAGATGTTCAGCGCGGTCAGGTTCTTGCAAAACCAGGTTCAATTCACCCACACACCAAATTCGAAGGTCAGCTGTACGTTCTGTCTGCAGAAGAAGGTGGACGCCACTCTCCATTCTTCAGTGGTTATCGCCCACAGTTCTACTTCAGAACTACTGATATCACCGGTACCATCACTCTGCCAGAAGGCGTAGACATGGTAAAACCTGGTGACAACACCAAAGTAATCGGTGAACTGATTCACCCAGTTGCTATGGACAAAGGTCTGAAATTCGCTATCCGCGAAGGTGGTCGTACCATCGCTTCTGGTCAGGTTACTGAAATCATCGAATAATATTGGATTATGAACAAAATCCGGGACAGTTTCTGCCCGGATTTTGTTTGGAGGAAAAATGGCGACCGAAAAGATTCGTGTCAGACTCCGCGCATTTGACGTTGAGTTGATCGATCAGAGTGCAAAAGCTATCGTACAGACTGTACAGAAAGCAGGGGCAAAAGTTTCAGGACCTATCCCACTGCCAACCCGTATTAACAAGGTAACCGTTCTGCGTTCACCTCATGTTAACAAGAAGTCTAGAGAGCAGTTTGAAATGCGCACTCACAAACGCTTAATTGACATTATCGAACCATCAGCAGATGTAATGGAATCACTGATGAAACTCGACTTGCCAGCAGGCGTTGAAGTAGAAATTAAACAGTAATTAAACTCTAACAATAATTACTGTAAATGGTACGGTTCCCAGGATCAGGGAATGGCGGCCAATAAGGAGAACTATCAGAATGAAAGGTCTGATTGCAAAAAAAGTAGGCATGACACAGGTGTTTGACGAAGACGGAAACCTGATTCCGGTAACCGTGATCCACGTTGAACCCAATACAGTTGTTGCCTTAAAGAACAAAGAGAACTGTGGTTATGATGCAGTTGTGCTTGGTCTTGAAGATTTGAAAGAATCAAAAGTTTCTAAGCCATATGCCGGACAGTTCACTAATGGTGTAACTCCAAAACGCCATCTGAAAGAATTCCGTGACTTTGAAAAAGAAGTTGCTGTTGGCGATGGTGTTGGAATTGAACTGTTTGAAGGCGTTCGTTTCCTTGATGTTACAGCTACCTCAAAAGGAAAAGGTTTCCAGGGTGTAATGAAACGCTGGGGATTCCATGGTGGTCGTGCAACTCACGGTTCAAAATTCCACAGAGAACCAGGTGGTACTGGTATGAACACAACTCCAGGACATTGTTTCAAGAATGTAAAAATGCCTGGCCGTATGGGTTGTGAAAAAGTAACTGTTCAGAATCTGCGTGTTGTTAAAATCGACCCAGAACTGAATGTTGTAATGGTTCGCGGCGCAGTGCCCGGGAATAAAGACTGTACGCTGATTGTTAAGTCCAGTGTAAAGAAATAACCTCGAGGTGAATGTATGGAAAAGAAAGTATTTTCAATCGATGGTAAAGAACTTCGCACAATTACCCTGGATGATAACGTTTTCGGTCTTCCGGTTAATGAAGATGTAGTTTACTACGCCATCAACAATGAATTAGCTAACAAACGTGTAGGTACTGCTTGTACTAAAGATCGTTCTGAAGTACACGGTTCTAACGCTAAACCTTACAAACAGAAGGGTACTGGTAATGCACGTCGTGGTGATAAAAAATCTCCACTCACCAGAGGTGGTGGTGTAATTTTTGGACCAAAACCACGTGACTTCAGTTTCACTCTGCCAAAAAAGGTAAAACGTTTGGCAATGAAATCTATTCTGTCTGAAAAAGCACAGAATGATAGACTTACAATTATCGAAGATTTTACCGTAGCTAGCGGAAAAACAAAGGATCTTGTATCTATTCTGTCTCACTTTGGTGATGAAAGAACTGTAATCGTTCTGAAAGATGATGATGCAATGATTAAGAGAGCAGGAAATAACATTCCTAATGTATCTTTCCTTTCTTATAACCGTCTTCGTGCACACGACCTTTTCTATGCAAGAAAAGTACTGATGCTCGAAACAGCTGCTAAGAATCTTGCTGATTTCTATAGTGACAAAGACGGGGAGGCTAAATAATGAATTACGAAGATATTCTTATTGAGCCTGTTTTATCTGAAAAAGCTACTTTATTGCGCGAAGAAGGTAAGTACGTATTTAAAGTACACCCAGATGCCAATAAGATTCAGATTAAAGAAGCAGTTGCAAAGCTCTTTAGCGTAAAAGTTAAATCTTGTACTGTTATGAATGTATATGGAAAAATGCGCCGTGTTCGTGGTAGACCAGGCCGCACTTCCAGTTGGAAAAAGGCTATCGTTCGGCTTGAAGCTGGCGAAACCATTAAGGTGTTCGAAGGCGTTTAAGCCTGAGACCGCGTTAGAGAAGGAGAACCGGAATGGCTCTTAAGATTTACAAGCCTATTACTGCAGGTACACGTACTCGTATTGACCTGCGTAGAGATGAGCTGACCACAGATAAGCCTGAGAAAAGCTTGACTTCTGGTCGCAAATCTAATGGTGGACGCGGTGCTAAGGGACGTATTTCAGTACGTCACCAGGGCGGCGGACACAAACAGAAATATCGTGTAATTGACTTCAAACGTGACAAGCATGGTATTCCTGGTACAGTAAAAACTATCGAATACGATCCAAACCGTAGTGCAAACATTGCTCTGGTATTCTATGCAGACGGTGAAAAACGCTACATTATTGCTCCTAAAGGACTGCAGGTTGGACAGAAAATTGTTTCTGGTGCAAACGTTCCACCAACTCTTGGTAACGCGCTGCCACTTGAATCAATTCCAGTAGGTTTCACTGTTCATAACATTGAACTTAACCTGGGCCGCGGCGGACAGCTGGCTCGTTCGGCAGGTGCAAGTGCACTGATCGCAGCAAAAGAAGGTGAATATGTAACTATTCGTCTTCCTTCTGGTGAAATTCGTCGTGTTCATCAGAAATGCTACGCTACCATCGGTGAAGTTGGTAACGAAGATCGTATGAACACACAGCTTGGTAAAGCTGGTCGTAACAGATGGCGGGGTATTCGTCCTACCGTTCGTGGTATGGCAATGAACCCAGTTGATCATCCACTGGGTGGTGGTGAAGGTGCTGGTAAAGGTCGTAATCCTGTTACTCCTTGGGGACAGCCATGTCGTGGATACAAGACCCGCAACAAGCGGAAGGTGTCAAACAATTTCATTGTTTCACGCCGCAAGAAGTAGTTTAGGAGATAACCGTGTCAAGATCTGTTAAAAAAGGTCCTTTCATTGAAAAGAGCCTTTATAAAAAGGTTATTGAAATGAATAAACAGTCAGACCGCAAGATGATTAAAACTTATTCTCGCTGTTCGACTATTATTCCTGAAATGGTTGGTAACACCATTTCTGTTTACAACGGCAAATCATGGGTTCCAGTATACGTAACAGAAAACCTCGTTGGTCATAAACTCGGCGAGTTTGCTCCTACACGTATTTTCCGTGGTCATGCCGGATCTGATAACAAGGCTAAGAAATAATAGGTGGATATGATGGCTGATAAAACAGTATATACTGCCACTACAAAATTTCTGATTGCATCACCTACCAAGGTTCGTCCTGTAGCAAATGTTGTAAAAAGAAAGACTTGTTCAGAGGCTATGGCTATTCTTGAGAATATGCCTCAGAAAGGTGCAAAGCTGATTCATGATACAATGAAATCTGCAATTGCTAATGCACTGTATGCAAACAAAAAACTTGATGAAGATATGCTTTACGTTAAGGAAATTCGTATTGACGAAGGTCCAAGATTAAAGAGAGTATGGTTCCGCGCACGCGGTAGAGCCGATATGCTCCTGAGACGTATGTGTCATATTACCGTCGTAGTTGCTGAAAAGGCGGGGGAATAACGTGGGACAGAAAGTTAATCCTATCGGACTGCGTCTTGGTGTAAACAAAACCTGGTCATCTCGCTGGTATGCAGATCCAAGAGAATATGCTGATTTAGTTCTCGAAGATCTGAAAATCAGAAAAATGGTTCAGGATTTACCAGAATGCAAAAACGCTGAAATTGCGGAAATTGAAATCGTTAGACACCCACAGCGTGTGACTATCGTAATTCACACTGCTCGCCCAGGTGTTATTATCGGTGTTAAAGGTGCCAATATCGAAAAAATTGGTGCTGAAATTCAGAAAAATCTGACCAAAAAGGTTCAGATCAAAATTAAAGAGGTTAAGAAAGCTGAGATTAACGCATCTCTCATCGCTCAGAACGTTGCTCGCCAGCTGGTTAACCGTGGATCTTTCAGAAAAGCTCTGAAACAGGCCACAAACAATGCCATGAAAGGTGGCGCTCAGGGTATTAAAATCCGTCTGAGTGGACGTCTTGGTGGCGCAGAAATGTCTCGTACCGAAGAGCACAAAGATGGACGTGTTCCACTGCATACTCTCCGTGCTGACATTGACTATGGATTTGCTGAAGCATTAACAACTTTCGGTAAGATTGGTGTTAAAGTTTGGGTTTACAACGGAATGATGTATGGTCATGAACAGAATGATGATGCCGGTCAGCTGGTTAAAAAATCTCGTCGTGATCATTCAGAGCGCCAGGATGCTGCAGATAACTCTGAAGCCAAAAAACGCGCCCCTCGTGCTAAGGCAGATAGGAGCTAAAAATGGCATTAAGTCCTAAAAGAGTTATGCATCGTAAGGTGCAGCGCGGTAGAATCAATGGTAATGCTACCCGTGGTAACTACCTTGACTTTGGTGATGTAGCACTTGTTGCTCTTGAACCAATCTGGCTGAGTGCAAAACAGATTGAAGCTGCCCGTGTAGCTCTCAACCGTAAACTTGCACGTAAGGGACAGGTTTGGATCCGTGTTTTCCCGGACAAACCAGTATCAAAGAAACCTGCTGATACTCGTATGGGTAAAGGTAAAGGTGCTCCTGAATTCTGGGCTGCTGTTATTAAACCAGGTCAGATTTTGTTTGAAGTAGGTGGAGTTGATCCTAAACTGGCTGAACAGGCTGTTCTGCTGGCCGGAAGTAAACTTCCTATTAAAACAAAAGTAGCTTTCAAAACCCGTGTAGAGTAGGAGTAAAAGATGGCAAAAGCTGCAAAGAAAGAACTGTCTTATGCTGAACTCGTAGCAAAGCGGAATGAGCTTAGTAAGAAGTATATGGATCTCCGTTTCCAGATGGTAATCGGACACGTTGATAATCCAATGCAGAAGCGTCAGATGCGTCGTGAAATCGCACAGCTGAATACGCTTATCCGGCAGAAAGAAATTGCCGGACAGGATAAGTAGGAGTTGACCCGTGGAAGAACAGAAAACTAAAGCAGGGCAGCGTGAATTTGTTGGTTTAGTTACCAGCGACAAAATGGATAAAACCATTGTTGTTTCAGTAACCACCAAAAAACTGCACCCTCTTTACAAAAAATACGTTACCCGCGTCAAGAAATGTAAGGCACATGATGAGACCAACAGTGCTCACATCGGTGACAAAGTACGCATTGTAGAATGTCGCCCACTCAGCAAAGATAAGTGCTGGCGCCTTGCAGAAATCGTTGAACGTGCACGCTAAGGAGTAGAACTATGATTCAGATGCAGACTAATCTGACCGTTGCAGATAACTCTGGTGCAAAAACCGTTCAGTGTATCAAAGTTATTGGCGGATCACATCGTCGTTACGCTTCAATCGGAGACGTTATTGTAGTAGCTGTTAAGGATGCAATCCCAACCTCTACTATCAAAAAGGGATCTGTAGAAAAAGCTGTAATCGTACGTATCGCTAAGGAATACCGCAGACCTGATGGTACCTATATTCGTTTTGATGACAACGCTTGCGTAATCATCGATGCAAACAAAAACCCAAAAGGTAAACGTGTATTTGGCCCTGTAGCTCGTGAACTTCGTGATATGGATTACATGAAAATCGTATCACTGGCACCAGAAGTGCTGTAAGGTTCTGAG
>JAZLJW010000058.1:0-3119 GCA_045597345.1 Treponemataceae bacterium | reverse complement strand
GCCAGATCAAGGCAGACCTGGAAAAACTGATGCAGAAAAATCCTGCAGTGCTGGTAAAATACCGGAACAAGAAAATCCGCGATATGGGTGTCTACACCGAATAAATAGAACACAGGGGCACTAAGCGTAGTCGAAGTGCCCCTGTTCGTTTTATACTGTTCCCATGACAGAGAAACAGCTTAAAATACTGCTGAAATCTCAGCAGGGAGAACTGGATGCCGTTCCCATGTATCTGAAACTGGCAGAAAACGCAAAAAACGACGCATTGAAATCCCTTTTCAAGCAACTTGCCGCAGAAGAAGGCCATCATGCCGCCGTTTTTCTTGGTTTAACAGGCCAGACCTTACAGCCGAACCCATTCAAATCCATTGCCGTACCGCTGCTCCAGAAAATCATCGGATGGAAACGAATTCTTCCCATCATTGCCAACGCCGAATATGATGCCTACAAGAAATACGAACCGGTCGTGAACGATTTTCCGGAAATTGCATCAGTACGGAATGATGAAAAACGCCACGGTGACTTACTGAAAAACGTTACCTTGTAACAAACCGCGACACCCAAAGACCCGCCCAGACTCCGGCAACACAGCATACCAGGCTCAGTACGGCATATACGCCGGCTGTAGCCCAGTTGCCCTTTTCGGCCAGAGTCCATACTTCCAGAGAGAAGGTCGAAAAAGTGGTAAAGCCACCGCAGAAACCGGTTTTCAGAAACAACGTCAGCTGTGGCGAAAATCCCCGCTGACTGTTTGAATTCCGGCTTCCAATTCCCACAATAAGCCCGATGATGAACGCTCCCAGCAGATTTGTCAGGAACGTCATCAACGGAAAAGAGGATTTTACGCTGATAAGGCTTAATCCGTAGCGGCAGGCAGCTCCCAGGCCACCTCCCAGAGCAACAATCAGAACATTCAGCATCAGCGTGCAGTCCGTTTCTTGCTTACCAGCCATTCAAACAAAGTGGCAGGTTTATCGTTTACCAGAACCGGCTGGCCGTCAAAGTCAACCTTGTTGTCGTCGTTATAGGTCGGTATCCAGACAAAGTGGCCCAGATATTCAAAGGGCTCGCCCTTTTCGTTCTTGAACTCACCGTGCAGATCTTTCACATTGTCCCAGAAAGTAAAATGACAGTCAGAAGCACCCATGGCCATAAGACGCTTGTAGGTTGGCAGCACAAAGCGTTCCGGCTGAACAATGGGGTCATTTTTGGCATGAACGAACCAGATGGGCATATCTTTGATGCCGGTAAGTTTTTCATCAGTAATGTATGAATCGATAAGGGCTTCACAGCAGGGGAATGCTGCCGCAAAGAAATCAGGATAGGCAAGAATCAGATGCATGGTCATAAAGCCGCCGTTACTGTCACCGCCAACGTAGATGCGGCTGGTATCGATGCCGGCTTCGTTCAGGGCGATGAATTCATCGATGCAGGCTTTTACGGCATCAAGATAGATGGTCTTTCCGCTTTCTGAAATCTGTCCGCTACCGTCATCCATCCAGAAAGTAGGAGTTTGCGGGCACAGTACATAGGCACCGCCAGCAAGATTCTGCATCCGCTCTCCGGCAAAGGCAGTAGCTTTGTTTCCCGTATAGGCGATGGTAGCGTCAGTTCCACCCTCACCGGCTCCATGAAGCCAGATAATCAGTGGATGTTTGCCACCTTTTGCCTGCGGTACGTAATAGCCATAATTCAGGGGGCATTTTTCGTCATGAGAGGTTGCATTGCGCCAACCCTCAAGATCCGGGCGGAATGCATCCAGTTTCCAGTCATAAACAGCAGGTTCTACAGCACCATCGTCAGCGGCAATGGCAGTTTTCTGGGTAATGGTATGATGGGTCCGGATATAGGTATTGAATGGTCCGATGCAGGAAATCTCAGCAGAAAGACTGTAGATGGGTCCGTAGTCCAGGTCCAGTGTGATGAACTGGCCTGACGCAAGCCGGTTGCCTTTCAGGTCCGATGGATAGGCATCACGGATGGAAAGTTCGCCGGTACTGGCTACCATTTCCGTACTCATCCAGTTTTTAGCCAGCATCAGAATATTCCCCTGATCATCAAGCCGGTCAACGTGAACGGTAAAGTTGTCTTTTGCAACAGCGCCGGCAGCAACCGTTTTTCCCACCGGCAGCATCAGCTGCGTAATATATGGCCCGTTATCAGTAACACGGGTAATGGTATAGTATCCTTTAGACATGGTCTTCTCCTTTATGGAAATCTATTATTTACCAGAACGGCTTTTGCGTCCACGCCCAATTTTTGTTATTTTTTTTCCTGTACGGTTTCTTAAAATTTACGTACCTTAGTTACATGAGTTCAACAAAAAGTGTCGTAGAAAAATACGGGGATATTGTCCGGAATTTTCGTTTGCTGGATGATGATTTCCTTAACGCCTGCCTTGAAGGTTCCAACGAGTGTGTTGAATACATTCTGGAAATTCTTCTGAAAAAGAAGCTGAAGGTTTTAGAAACACACTCCCAGGTACAGATAACGAATCTGCAGGGTCGCGATGTCAGGCTTGATGTTAAGGCTGTTGATGACGATAACCGTGTGTATAATATTGAAGTACAGCGTGACAGTGCCGGAGCTGGGGCTAAGCGGGCCCGCCGTAACGGGGCACTACTTGATGCTACGGTTCCTGATCCGGGGCAATATGGGGATAATCTGCCCGAAACCTGGATTATTTTCATTACGGAACATGACTGCTGGCACAAAAACGAGCCGCTGTACCGGTTTGAACGTTCAGCACAGCTTTCCGATGGAACCAGTTTGCCATTTGATGACAGTTTACATATACCGTATGTGAATGCAGCTTACAAAGGGAATCTGGAGCCTGAAGTTACACAGCTTATGGCTGACTTCAAGTGTACCAGCTCTAAAGATATGAGCCAGTCGCCGCTGAGGGACCGGGTAAGTCTGCTTAAAGATACTGAACAGGGGGTAGTAACTATGTGTCAGGCAGTAGAAAAGGTTTATAATGTTAGCGTCGGGAGAAAACAACCACCACGGGTCAGGCGAAATTAACCAAAAAAAGTCAAAAGAAAAAAGCCATTATCAATTTTAGCCATAATCCTTAGAATGGTGTTTGACCTAAATCCCATCGAAGGAGAAAAATGAAT
>JAZLJW010000057.1:0-1125 GCA_045597345.1 Treponemataceae bacterium | reverse complement strand
ACAGACAAAAAAAATGCACCTCTTGCGAGGCGCATTTTTTAGTCAATCAGCTGTTCTAAAATTAGAATGAGCCAGCTACTGCTACTGCGGACATCCTGTCCTGACAAGAATTGTTTCGCTCCGCTACACAATTCTTGCGGGTATAACGGCTCTTTTGCGCCATCCGTGGCGCAACGTATCTACCTGAAAACAATCAACCTGCTCTCTGGCAGGTTGTACAGTTGCAACTATTTACAACCATAAAAAAAGGCGGCACAACGATGCCGCCTTTTTTTTACATTATTCTAAAATACAAATTAGAATGAGCCTGCAACAGCTACTGCACAAGCTACGGTACAGCCTACCATCGGGTTGTTTCCCATGCCCATGAAGCCCATCATTTCAACGTGAGCTGGAACTGATGAAGAACCTGCGAACTGAGCGTCTGAGTGCATACGACCAAGAGTATCAGTAAATCCGTAAGAAGCTGGACCTGCAGCCATGTTATCTGGATGGAGTGTACGGCCTGTACCGCCACCAGAAGCTACAGAGAAGTATTTTTTACCTTCAAGGAGGCGTTCCTTCTTGTATGTACCAGCTACAGGGTGCTGGAAACGAGTTGGGTTTGTTGAGTTACCAGTGATAGAAACATCTACGTCTTCGTGCCACATGATTGCAACACCTTCACGAACATCGTCAGCACCGTAACATTTTACGATAAGACGGTCTGGGTTGTTTCCGTATGGAACTTCTTTAACAACAGTAAGAGCCTTGTCTGTACCGTTTCCGTTAAAGTAATCAAACTTAGTCTGAACATATGTAAAGCCGTTGATGCGGGAAATAATCTGAGCAGCGTCTTTACCAAGACCGTTCAAAATAACGCGAAGCTTGTTCTTGCGAACTTTGTTAGCGTTGGCAGCGATTTTGATGGCACCTTCAGCCGCAGCGAATGATTCATGACCAGCAAGGAATGCGAAACACTGTGTTTCTTCAGAAAGAAGACGAGCACCAAGGTTTCCGTGTCCAAGACCAACTTTACGGTCATCAGCTACAGAACCTGGCAAACAGAATGCCTGAAGTCCTTTACCAATGTTAGCAGCAGCTGTAGAACCAGTTTTGTCACCAGTTTTTTCAGCTTCTTTAATA
>JAZLJW010000056.1:0-26194 GCA_045597345.1 Treponemataceae bacterium | reverse complement strand
TGCAGAAAGCCCCGCAAGAGTGTTTTGTAATGACATAGATGTTCCTGTTTATGCTTCAAGTGCCCATTTAATGGCTGGTTCAAGGAATGCGTTCCAGAAATCCCAGTTGTGAACGCCGGGTGCTTCGTTATAGCAGACATCGATTCCCTTGGAAACAAGGAATTGATGGAAAGCACGGTTTTCGTTGATCAGGAAATCTTCTGAACCACAAGCCATGTAGATCGGCTGGATTTTTTCACCCTTTGCCAGACGGTTTGCAGCAACAACTTCCGGATTTACATCGCGCTGGGCAGCAGTAGAAAGGTCGCCGAACATCTGCACGTAGTAGTCGTAGTTGGCCATGGGGTTTTCTGAATCTGGCTTAAAGTCCTTCAGCTGGTTCTGAATCAGGGCTGATGACAGACCGAACATTTTGCCGAACAGTTCCGGGTGAGCAAGGCCAGTGTGGATGGCACCAAAACCACCCATGGAAAGACCACCGATAATGTTGTCTTCCGGCTTCAGGGAAAGACCCAGAGTCTTATTCAGGTACTGGGGAAGATCACGGGCAAGCAGGTCTTCAAACTGAAAGCCGGTAGCTTTTCCGTTCAGATAGAAGCTGTTCTGTCCGTCAGGAAGAACAACAGCAATGTTGTATGCTCCTGCCATGTTGGCAACAAGACTGCCGTTAAGCCAGTCATCACAACCGCCGTTGTAGCCGTGAAGCAGCCACAGGGTTTTCATAGGGCGGTCAAAATGAGGGTTGCCGGCGGTCATGAATGGGGGCAGATCGTTGGGCAGGATTACGTTAAAGAATACAGGCCGCATCATGGATGGGGCCACATAGTTAAATTTCATGATAGACATAAAAGTTCTCCTTATTGTTCGGCTGTCTACGGGTTGTCTACTGCGTTGCATGCTCTTGTGCGGTGCTCAACGGCCATAAAGGCCGCCTCCGCTCCTGGCAAGCTCATGCGCCTTGTATCCAATCCCGTATACAACCTCATGAATATTCTGGTAGGCGCCACAGATGGCGCCCATACGAAACTACATGGATGTCGTTTCGAAAAAATGGATGGTAACGCCACCTTCGCGAGGCGAGATGGTGCCATACAGTTCTGCAGTTTCAAGCCAGGCTAGAGCCTGACTGTCAGTATACAGTTTTGGTGTGGTGCGGATGCTGCCGTCAGAAGCCATAGCTCCTTCGTTCTGCACGAAAATCCGGCAGTCTGCACCAGTGTTGTCTTTTCCTACCAGCATATAGCGGGCAGAAAGATGGCGGGCATGATCATCGCCAGCATATTTCTGGCTCTGGGTATCTACACCGGTAGGCAGGCAGATACCGGTAAAATACGGGCCTTCTGCAGTGCCGTCAAAGGCAATCATGCAGGCTTCGCCCGTCTTTCCCTTCACTTCTTCCACCGAAGTGATATGCACCTGAATCGTTAATACTTCCGACATTTTTACTCCTCCAGATGGCTTCGACAGTCTCAGCCATCCTGTCACACGGGCCACGGACGGCCCGTCATTCAGTAACTTCACAATCCCGCGAGTTTTTGACAGTGGCATTGCCACTGGCGAAAACTCGTCGTTAAGGGATGAGCCAGGGTTGGCTCATCCCTTAACAGCGCCCACGATAACACCTTTTACCAGGTATTTCTGAACCCATGGATAGATGACCAGAATGGGCAGAATACCGATAACCGCCATGGCCATACGGATAGACGTACCGGGCAGGTCAATTTTACCGATACCGATAAACGATGCGGTACTGCTGGATTTCAGAGCCTGAATATTATTCATGATCTTCATGAGCAGCAGCTGGATGGTGTACAGTTTTTCGTTACTCAAATAGTATAAACCGTTAATCCAGTCATTCCAGTAGCCAATGCCGGTAAAAAGTGAAATCGTTGCAACGGTCGGCACTGCCATAGGAAGCATAATCTGCCAGAAAATACGGAACTCGGTGGCACCATCAATCTGAGCAGCTTCAATCAGGCTGTCAGGAATACTGTTCTGATAAAAGTTCTTTACCAGAATAACGTTGAACGCCGTCATCAGGTAATTTGGAATAATCAGAGCCCACACCGTATTCTTGATATGGAAGAACCGTGTCCACATGATGTAACTGGGAACAATACCTCCGTTAAACAGCATGGTGAAAAACACGAAGAATGCCAGTACATTGCGGTACTTGAAACTTTTGCGGGCCATGGGATATGCCAGCATGGTAGTAAGCAGAACACTGAGACAGGTTCCCACAATCGTAACGATAAAACTCATACCGTATGCCTTACCGATAATGCTCCACTGTTTTACCATGTACCAATAGGCAGTCAGGCTCCAGGCTTCCGGGAAGAAACTGTAGCCGTTACGGATCAGGGCATCTTCTGCACTGAAGGACGCAATAACGATAAGGATAAGCGGAAGAATGGTACAGACAACCAGAATAATCAGGGTAATGTCTGCTGCCATATTGAATCCACGGCTTTCTGTTAAAGAACTGTTGTTATTTGCCATTTTCATCCCCCTCTCTCAGAACAGTGCATTGTCGCTGTCTAAGCGACGTACTGACCAGTTGGCAGCCAGAACAAGAATAAAGCCCACTACAGACTGATACAGACCTGCAGCAGAAGACATACCAACGTCATTCAGTTTCATAAGACCACGGTATACGTAGGTATCGATGGTCTGGGTAACAGGGAACAGGGCCCCGGAGTTCTGGGGAACCTGATAGAACAGACCGAAGTCTGAATAGAAAATACGTCCGACAGACATAAGAACCAGAGTGATAACCGTAGGTTTTAAAAGTGGCAGCGTAATCTGGAAGATCTGACGCATTTTTCCGGCGCCGTCTACACTGGCAGCTTCATACAGCGAGCGGTCAATGCCGGCAAGAGCAGCCATATATACGATGGACTGATAGCCCAGGTTTTTCCACATATTTACAATGAACAGCAGAACCGGCCATGGTTTTGTGTTGGCATACCAGGTAATGGGTTCCATTCCCAGCAATGGCAGTACCGTGTTGTTGATGAATCCGGTATCTGCGTTCAGGAAAGCATATACAATAAAGCCGACAACAACCCACGAAAGCAGGTTAGGAAGCAGCAGAACAGCCTGATACAGTTTTACCCGGCTTTTACGGCCAAGTTCGTTGAGCATAATGGCAACAGCAATGGCAATAATGGTACCAAGAACGATGAATGCCACGTTATACAAAATGGTGTTTCGGGTCATAATCCAGGCATCTTTGGTCTGGAACAGGAACTTAAAGTTATCAAATCCGCACCACGGACTTTTGAAAACACCTTTGGCAAAGCTGTACTTCTTGAATGCCAGGAAGATACCGGCCATAGGGATGTAGTTATTGATGATGAAATAAATGATTCCGGGAAGTGCAATGAGCCACAGAGCCAGGTCAGAACGTCTGGTGCGGGCTTTTGATGTATTGTTTTTCACAGAATGGTCCTTGTTTTGAAAGAGATGCTGAAACGAGTTCAGCATGACAGTTATTTTGTCAGCATGACAGTTATTTTGTCAGCATGACAGGTTATTTCCGGCAGTAAGGAGAGCCCCAGCCAAAGGGCCACGGTCATCCCGAACTTGATTCGGGATCTCCATAAGGCCCCCTTCTGCCAGAAAAGCGGTTATTTACTTGCTTTTACCCAGGCATCAAGCTGAGCCTGTTTTTCTTTCAGAATATCCTGATATCCTGCGTCGTTCAGAGCTTTGATGAACTTAGGCAGTTCAGTATCAGGATCCAGAGAACCGGTAACCAGACCTGGCAGATACTGGGTCAGTACGTTCTGAACAGCGGTGTACTGGGTTTTCAGGCTGCTTGAATCAAAAGTGAAGCCCATGGCAGGAGAAGTTTTTGCAGTTCTGTTCTGTTCCAGCTCCCAAGCCAGAGAATCTTTACTGGTACCAGCACCCGGGTACATGATGAAGAAGTTACCCAGAGTACCTACAGAAAGCTGTGCGGTATACGGAACGGTGGTAGCATCCAGACCGTCAGGGTAAGAAATATAGCCTTCTGAATCCATTACGTAGTCGCGGTCTTTAATACCGTTGATAATCAGGTTAACTACGTCTGGGTCAGTGTAGGTCAGGTTCAGGAATTTCAGGGCAGCTTCCGGAACATCAGTCATTGAAGAAACCATCCAGCTTACAGCGTTCAGGTCTGCAGTGCTCAGATAAGCATCTCCCAGCATTTTACAACCCATTGGCAGGTTACCGGCCTGTGCACTCATCATTACGGCAGTATCAGCTTCAGGATAGCTGTAGGGTGCGATATAGGCAAAGTAGTTACCGCTTGCCATCAGTTCTGCGGCTGCAGAGGTGGTGGTTGCAGCATCTTTCATAACCAGGCCTTCGTTGTACCAGCTGCGGGTCATTTTGGTCAGGGTTTTGAAGGTATCAGTAGAATACAGGTCTTCTACTTTCAGGCTGTTACCCATAAGTACACCGATTGGGGTATAGCGGTCATCAGTCAGGAAGTCTACTTCACCGTAGTTTACGGCAAGACCGATTTCTCCAGTCTGAACAGGAGCCAGAGGAGTCATGTTAGGTTTTGCTTTTTTAACGGCGCGGAGAACTGCAGTTACATCCTGAATGTTGTTTACTTTAGACATATCAATGCCCAGTTCTTTTGCAACATCTTCGCGGTAGATGAGCATTGGAGTAAGGGCAACCGGTTTGTAGGTTGGAACACCGTAGATACGGCCATCACGGCTGGTAGCGTTCAGCCAGTCGTCGCCTACCAGTGCTTTCATTTCCGGAGCACAGGTATCAAAAATGTCAGTCAGGTCATAGGTCATGTCAGTAGATACACACTGGTTGAAATCACCCAGAGACTGGAACAGGTCGATTTTTTCACCACCCTGCAGTGCAAGGCGAACTTTGTTTGAATACTCAAAAATGAAAATTGGCTGCAGAGTTACTTCTACACCGATTTTTTCGCGGGTAATTACGTTAATGGCTTCTTCTACAGCATCCAGAGCTTCTTCAGTAGGAATGTTGTTGAAAGTTGCATAGGTAAAGGTTACCTGATCATATCCGCCTTTTTTGGCAGATTCTTTCTTTCCACCGGCAAATACAGCAGAAGCCAGCAGAGCGCTCAGCAGAACCAGAGCGACAATCTTGTTTTTCATGGATTTTCTCCTTTTAGTTGTTGTGTATTTAATGCTAAAGGGAGATTCAGAGAAAATCTTTCAAAAAAACGACATAAATTTTTGAAATCACGCCTTTTCTTGCTGGTATTTCAAAATTGTATCAATGATACGGTCATAAGCCAGGTTAAGTTGCTGTAACAGTTCCGGATCGGGAAGGGTCGTACGCGGGCGAAGCTGCTCGCACAGCAGGTCTGCATATCGATACAGGTCTGTAAACCCAAGACTGCCGGCTACACTCTTCAGAGTATGAGTCGCTGCAAAACAGGCATCGACATCACCATCGGAAGAAGCCTTTCGAAGGGTGGGAACGGTCTGCTCGGCAGGAAATTTCAGGAGGAATCGTTCTACAAGGGATTCTGATTGCAGTCTGCGCAGTACATCGTCATAATCGCCATTCATTTTTTCATAACATTCTGAAACGGTCATACTTTTCCTTACATAAAGCCACCGTACCTGCGGCAGCAAATCCCACCACGAACCACCATCAGTATATCGTTGTTCAGGACGCCAATTACGGATTATATTCATTTTTAGAGGAAAATTTTAGATAAATTTTTACTCATTTACCTGATTTTTGCCCATACATAGACATAATTAAAAAACCCATAGTACAATATCGTTGTATGAGTCAGCATGAACCCCCGATGTTCGGGCGTAAAGCATTTTTTATAGAACCTCAGCCAAATCTCACTCAATTTGTCATTCCAAAACTTATTGAGCGGGAGTATGAGGTCTATGTCATCGACTCGTATCAGAAAGCCAAGAGTTATCTGAAAGGAAATCCTGATTCCATTGTTTTTTTCTGTGTAAATCCCAGCATGTCTGCTTCCGGCTGGTTCAACTTCATTCAGTCGTTCAAGGAAGATGAAATCCTTTCCACCATGCTGACTGGTGTCATTGCATTCCGTATGCTTAAAGCAGACCGTGAACTGTTCATGATTCACTGTCAGCTTCCTGCCGGCTATCTGGAACTGCAGCCAAATCCTGATGCCATGACAGAAATGGTAGTAAATGTTCTGAATCTGAACGATGCCATGGGACGCCGGAAATATGTCCGTGCAGATAGCAGCACTGATAAAAGCACCTATCTGACCATACAGCATAATGACCGTGCCCTGAATTTCTCTGTAGACAATATCAGTTCAGTAGGTCTTGCATTCCGTTGTTCCACAGAAATGACCTCACTCTTTCCTGAAAACTCTGTCATCCGAAGAAGTACTCTTGTCGTTGGTGGAATTTCCATTACCTGTGATTGTGCCGTTATCATGCAGAAAACTGATGCAAAAGGCCCTATGGTTGTCGTTTTGTTCATGAAGGGAGGCTCGGTTCAGGAAAAATCCATTCTGCATACCTATGTTGCAAAGCGTATTCAGTACAATATGGATGTACTATACGAAACCATTGCCCTTGACGATACTGATTATCAGTCAATGATTCAGAAAACAACTACCGAGATTGAGGGAGCTGGTCTGTACAGTCCTGCCGATCAGGTGGTATACGCTGATGATCTTGATCCGGCAACCCTGGAAGAACTGAAGGCACTGGGCGACGATACAGTTGCCGGATAAGGTGCCGTCAGACCGTCAGCAGCTTAATCAATTTCAATGTAGTGGCGTCATCAAGGGTGACGCCTTTTTCTTTCATCAGCGTCTTCAAATCTTCCATGATTGAGAACAATTGCTCCGGAATCATCTGTTCAAGGGATTCATCCGACTCTGTCTTCAGGGAAATCATCTGAACTAAAGAACTGAATTTACTGCCGAGCAGAAACACCGCCCTGCTCTCCGGATCATTGTGAATATCGCCCAAAGCAGCACGAATGGTGCTATTTTGCCCGATTGTATTTTCTGCCATGAAAATCTGGAATTCTTCATCTTTAATCAGTTCTTCAGGTTTATCCAGAAGCGCGGAAGTTTCTTCAGATGAATTCCCCAGTGCTTCAAGCAGTGTGTCCAGATGCATTTCGTTGATATTGAAATGCTTCATTGAGAGAAGATCATCAATAAAGGATTCTGGAATTTTATGTACTCTGGCAAGCATAAGCACATCGACGGAATATTTTTCCATAAGGTACTTCACCAGTAATGCAGAGTAATGCCCCTCATCAAACCTATATATATCGTTTTCCCGAATAGATTGGGTTGGTATTTCCAGCGCGTCACAGATGGGAACCAGTTTTCTGTCCGGAACCCTGGTGAAGCCCCGGGCATACTGGCTTAATGTGGCACCGGAAATAGAAAAGTAGTCATCATCTGTTGTCTTTTTACCCTTATTCAGAGTGTTCTGAATTTTCTCTGCCGCCTGATCGAAGTTACGGTACTTTTCGTGGAAAACCGTTTCAAACTGCAGGGTAATCTGGTATTTCAGCCGCTCCCCTTCAGCGTTAATCTCCTGCTGCTCTTCTGGGGTATACACGCGGTGTTTCGGTTTTTCAGTACTCATAGACAACTTCTCACTCCATTTCTCACATTTTTATAAAAATCTCACTTGACAATTCACAAAGAGGGATTTATATTCTGCTTGAAAGTATTTCACTGTATTTCTCACTGAATGTAACACATTTTACAGTGAGATTTCAAGTTTTATAGCTGCATCGGAGTAGAATATCATGACAAACAACAAAGAACAAAAAATGAGGCAATCACTGAAAAAAATCCTGCTTGCCACGTCGGACCACTTGAGTGCAAAACAGATCCAGCAGCTGGCAGAAGTAGGCATCATCATGCTGCCGCAGAATGGTAAAAAGCACCCAAAGCTATCCTACACCCATGACGGTCACACTATCGTATATCCCATACCTGGTTCTGGCAGTGACAGCCGGAGAGGCCGATTAAACTGGATCTCGACCTTTATGCATGAAGTAGAAAAATACGCAGCATAACACATCTGATACGGAGGAACACCTATGACTGCATTACCCTTTTTCAAAAGAAAGCCGGAAGATTCCAGAGAACTGGCTCCCGTAGACCTTACAGATGCCATCTATCTGGGAAAAGCAAGTCCTGAATTTCTTTCACAACTGAGTAGCGGCGTAAAGGCTGCCTATGGATCAAAAACCGCAAAGCTGCTGAAAGACAGTTTTGTCTTCAATATGCGGGGCCACACGGGAACTTTGGGTACCAACACCGACGGCACCATCAGTTTCCGGATTCTTGACGACAACGGCCGGCTCATCGGGCAGGCAGGTGCAGATTCACTGAGAACGCAGGGCATTACCTATGGCGTCATGTCTCTGGCTTCCTTTGCCACCGGGCAGTACTTTCTGGCACAGATTAACAATCAGCTGGTTGACATCAGAAAAAATCTTTCATCAGTTCAGACAAAAGTAGATACCATTGCCCACCGCCAGCTGGCAGAGAAATTTGCGGAACTGAAAGCAATTTACGATGAACTGCAGAAAATCTGTCAGTTTCAGTCCTATTATGCATCAGACACCGCCATGCGGCAGAATACCTGCAGTCAGGTTAAGGGATATATGGTTCAAAGCCTTTCACTGATTGAATTTTTCAAGGTATCACTCACATACCTGCAGTCACATCTTTCTGAAGAATCACCGGAAAAAGCCTATGCCGATATGAGAGAAGCCATGATGTTGCATGCAGCATGGAGAAAAGCTCTGGAAGCCCATGCCCTGTGCACCTGTATTGAACAGCAGGTAACGGAAACTCATGACCATGACTATCTGGAATCCCGCATCAGGGATCTTGAAACCATGAACGATGAGTACGAAGTGGAAAGTATCGGTCTGTACCATTCACTGGGCATGAATGTAAACCGGACCATCATGAACTATTATCAGTCGGTGAATCTTATCAGCTGGATGTTTGACTGGTACACCGACTATGATGCATGGAAACAGGAACCGCTCAAAATGGAAGAGAACCTGCAGAAATCCCTGAAAACAGACCAGCAGCACCTTTCTGCCATCATCAATGCCATGGAACTGGCAGACAACTACAATCAGGGGGATCTGGTATGCATCAGGGGAGAACTGTACCGGCTGCCGGCAACTCCACTGCCCCGCACTGCCTGAGTATTCTTTTTCCCGCTGATTTCTGCTACACTGCCGGCATGTCTGTATCAAAAGAAATGACCATCACCTGCCCCACCTGCGGCAGAAAAACGAAAACCCTTGTATACAATGCGGTAGATGCCACCCAGACTCCGGAATTAAAGGCCAGTGTTCTTGACGGTACCATCTTCATGTTTCAGTGCCCGGGCTGCAAGAAAGTGGCCCGACTGAATCAGGATTTTGTCTACAGTGACCCCAACCGCAAACTGATGATTGCCTACGCCTGTACGGAACAGAGTGTTTCTGACATGGAATCAGAAATTACCCGCACCAAGGAACAGTACAGCGCCATGGGAATTGCCGTTTCATACCGCATCACCCGCGAAGCCCGGAGTCTTTCAGAAAAAGTACTGATTGCAGAAGACGGTTTTGATGACCGCGTAATAGAAGTGATAAAAGCTGCCTACGCCCAGGAAGCCCGTGAACAGAATCCTGATACACCATTTACCCGGGTGCAGTACATCAGCCAGGCATCAAAAACAGCCGGCTATGATCTGGTATTTACCAACGGCGACGAACCGGTATTCTCAGCCCAGTTTACCAAAGCAGACTACGACCGCTTTGCATCTTTTGGCAAAGACCAGTTTCCCAAAACGAAACATGCCCACCCGTACATTGTTGATGAAGAATGGGCACGGGAATGTTTTGCTGAATGAAGTTCTCAATTATCAGATTATTTCAACGCTTTCTGGAAACTTCTGTGTTACACTGAAGATGACACACGAAAAATTTTCATCATGCAGTTGTAAAAGCGTTGCTTTTCCAACTGCATTTCAGCACTTCCCTGTGCTGCCGCTGCCGCGGTGGCTTTAAAGGAGTTTACGTATGCAGTATGGTTGTTTAGTTTTCATAATTATTGCGGTAATTGCTTTTTTTGGCATAAGGTCCTGTATCACTACTGACAATAGCGCAAGTAAAAGTGATTCCAGTCAAAGTATTGAGTATGTTGTACCAGAATGCACCCACCCACTTGAAAAAAACTGGCAGTGGGATGAAAAAGATCACTGGCACCGTACTACCTGTGAACATAAAGAGTTCCACAGTCCTTATGAAGCCCATACCTTTGGTCCATGGAAAGAATCTGACGGCAAAAAGACCCGGCAGTGTACCGTATGTACCTATACAGAAACGGTAAAAGTTACTGCATCAAGTGCTGCGCCTAAAGCAGCTCCCAAGGTTGATCCTGCTCATGTTCATACCTTTGCCACAACATGGTCCTATGATGATTCTTCCCATTGGCATGCAGCAAACTGCGGGCATTCGGTAAAAGAAGATGAAGAACCACATTCATTCGGCTTATGGTCAAAGTGGCAGTCGGATAAACGCACCAGAACCTGTTCAGAATGTGATTACGTGCAGGTGCAGACAAGATAATACGTACGATATGCTCAAAAAAAGGAAAGGGGCTGTCCAAATACCATGGACAGCCCCTTTGTTTACCTATCAGGTACTACGGATCACATCCGGCCAGGAGCCCTATGTACATACTGTTCAAAACGATCTACATGTTCTGTCAGGAACGAGGTGTTATGAATTGAAATATGTTCAAGATGCAGTTTCTGCTGCAGATGACTGAAGTCAATAACCGTTTTTGCATCAAGTTCTGCTGCCCGCTTTTTGATTTTTGTTCCTAAATGAATTGATACGGCACAATCGACAATAAAAAGCCCGAAAAGTGTTCCGACAACAAAACTGAACCAGGGATGAGCGCCAAACCACTGAACCAGTTTCTGCAGCTGCGGAAACAGGAGAAAATAGTACAATGCGGAAAGCACACCCCAAATAACGGTAAACTTCGGGCAAATGACGCCTTTGATATTACCCCATTCATTGGTGTAATCCCACAGCTTAATGTGCATTCCGTTTATGAATATGACACCTGCAATGTATTCAATAAAGGTCATGAGCAGCCCCATAATAACAAAAAGCACGCCATAATGAAGCCACGGAATACTTTCGAAGAAGCCTACATACCGTTCAAGAAGACTTAACAGATAGAGGAATACAACACCGGTACCATACAGTGGCAGCCATGGGCCAGTAAGGAAACCAGGGTTGAGCCAAACCCGCTCAGGATTTGCACTGGAGAGGAAACGCCGGTACAGCGATTCGAGACACCAGCCCAAAATGCATCCGGTGAAGAAAAGAAACAAAAGTAAAATAAAATAAACGTAACCTGTCATACTTTCAACGTAGTAAAACCCGCCAAGTATTTCAAGGATTTTATTACGTTTGACAGCAGTTTTTATCTATTCTGTTATTTTTTTCGGTACTGTGACGGTGAAATACCGGCAAACTTCTTAAACGTTGTACTGAAATAGGTGAAATTTTCAAAACCAACTTTTCCGGCTACATCACTTACCCGTTCCCCACGATCAAGCAGTACTTTTGCTGCAGCAATCCGCTGTTCACTGATTGCATCATTCAGTGACATGCCGGTTTCCTTCTTGAATTTTTTTGCCAGATATTCAGGAGCCATACAGAATTCGTCTGCAAGTATGGTTCGGTCCAGAGGTTCGGCATAGTGCTCATGTATGTATTGCAGCACCTGTTCGCCCATGGAGAACTGTTTGTTAAACGAATCTTCGTACGCAAAAGTCTGCTCAATAAGGTACGTAATCCAGCGCATCATATCAATGACACCGTTACTTGCCGTTTCTGAAAGGTGGCTGACATTAGGATTGCTGAAAAGAGCTGAACCGTTTATTTCTTTATTGCCCAGATACGTGTACACTGCCTGAATGACAACCATCTGGATCTGTTCCAACACCGGTTCCGTCAGCTGCCGGTTACGTTGTAAGGTCACCAGCCGGCTCTTGATGTAACTGAGAAATTCAATTTTCTTCTTTCCCTGAAGGTAGCTGTTCAACACCGACATATCAAGATAAAAATCAGCCGGCAAAGCGGCAGCGATTGCCGGTGCATCCGCACCAATAGAGGACTCTTCCACAGGGGCATGAAGATTTATACGTGAAACAATCCGCTTTAAGGCTTCTTCCATTGCCGCAGTATCAAAAGGTTTTAGAAGATAATCCGCAGCCTGGTATTTCAATGCAACCTGCGCAAAATCAAAACGTTCATGACAGGTCAAAAGCATAAACTGTCCGGTATATCCCTGGGCTCTATACCAGGCAAGCAGATCAAGTCCTGATTCCCGTGGCATTTCGATATCACTTACCACGATGCTGATATCATTTTCCTGAATAATCCGCCGGGCAGCAGTAACGGAAAATGCGGTAAACACCTGATCAATTTCGAGTTTTCCCCACTGTATTGAACTGGCAATAACTTCCACTGTCGGTCTGTCATCATCAACAATCAATATTTTCATACACTCAAATCCCACTTATCTTCCCGGGCATTTTCATGACAGGGTTCTTTCGGTATAAGAAAACGGTTCATGCAGCCACGGACAGCATTATTTGAAATGGTAAACAGGTTTTCCTTTTCATACATAAGTTCCAGCATCCGCCTGATGCTCCACAATCCCAGTCGCTGCCCGTCAGCAGGAGAATGCTGGGAATTAAAGGTACTCAGAACAGACTCCGGATACCCTTCTCCATCATCCTCTATTTCGAGCAGCAGGTAGGAGATTCCCTCTATCTGAGTCTGTTTTGCCCGAATTAAAATGGTTAGTACACTTTCAGGTGACAGTGCATACTTATACTCATTCTCGATAATCGTATGAATAAGCATCTGTGGTATTTTCCAGTCCATAACCTCAGCATCCATATCAATGAAGTGAAACACGCAGTCAGGATACTTCAGGTTCTGCATTTCCAGATAGTTTTCTACATGGGTAATTTCATCCTGCAGGGTAACCGTATGCAGACCACTACGAAACATATACCGGATATTCTTGCTTAATGCTGCAATATACGTAACAATCAGCTCATTCTTTCCCTGCTGACTCAAGCTGGAAATAGTTGTCAGGGCATTAAGAAAAAAATGGGGTTTAATCTGTAACCGAACCGCTTTTAATTCACTTTCCTGCAGCAGCAGCTGGTGCTCATACCCTGCAATTTTCAGGCCGACTATCTGGTCCATCAAACTGTTGAAGGTATCTTTCAACAGGGTAAATTCTCTGCTGCCATATCCGGTAGTTATACGATGATGTACATCGCCTGATACAATCTGCTTCATGCTATACTGCATATCTATCATAGGATTCAGTACATCATACCGTAATTGTCTGCCGAACCAAAAACTGATTACAATATTGAGTATCATCAGGGCAAGCAGTATCAGTACGTGACTGCGTATCTGTGCAATTACTCTACCTACCCGGCAGCATGCGGTCAAAGAAAATCTTCCTTCATCCAGTGGGAAAACCTGCGTATCAATAACACCACGATCTGGAAGTTCACCCCAAACCACCGTCTGCTCAAAATCTGAAAGATATAACGATACATCATCAAATTCTGATTCTGCTGCAAAAGAACCCATAAAGCGGTCCAACTGCATGAAAAGTGCCGTTGCATAGCCATTCCAGGAATGCACCCGATATATATAGGGCTGTCCGTCAAAAAAGCCGGTACACCACCGTGAATTTACTTTTTTTTCTCTGGCACACTGCATGGTAAAATCACGCAGGATTTCCCGCTGAAAAAGGCTTGTTGTGGAGTTTTCCTGGTCGAGACACGTACCATACTGGCTTTCTGCAACGACAACCATATCAACATCAGTATCAAAAAGCAGAGAATCACTGATGAATTTTTTCAGGCTCAAAGCTGCATATACCCGGGTTGCTTCATCAGAAGACTGCAACTGGTCATAGGAAGCATTGTTGAACATAATACGCTGCAGTAACTGATTGGCGCCATTAATTTTCTGATTGAGGGTATTGCCGTACACCTGCAGAAGATTTGCAGTGCTGATTTTCATCTGTTCCCGAGCTGTAGACCAGGCGGAAAGTACATACACAGCTACTATGGCAAGCAGAATAACATGCAGTATGGATAAAAAAACACGGGTTCTGGTAACGAATGAGTGACTCATAGCTGCATTCAGTATAAATGGTATGAGCCGCTAATGAAACAGGAAGTTTCGTTGAAAAGGTACGGATTAATTGACATTCCTGCGCAAGGTGAAAAATCGGGAGGCGGGATGGGGACTGAAAAAAATTGCTGAAGCCCGGAAAGATAGTTTCCTTGCCGGGCTTCACCAATAGCGACGGTCGGATGTGTTGCATCCGTGCAACACAACCTTACTGAGTTTTGCGTCAGCAAAAATCAACAGTTGTAATGTCATTCACAGTGTTTTTGCATGTACTGGCAATCCGGTAGATTTGTGGAGTTTTAATGAGACCCTGAAACTAGTTCAGGGTGACTATAAGCAACACTTTTTACGGATATAGCCTTTCATAAAAATCGTAAAGCTGACAGGGGGAACAACTGGTCTCCAGGGACTTTCATGTTCAGTCTCAAAATCACTGCTGTATCCTTTTGCATTTTCAAGCATAAAGGCAAGAACACCTTTCTGGCTGATACGGCAAAATGCTGCTGGTCAGATTCTGTCCTGACGTTGTACTCATCACCATAATACTGGCACAGCGGAAACAACAGAAAAAAAAGCAAGAACCGCGGGCAGAAATAATTTTCGGGATATAGATTTCGTAATACCCCGAAACTGTATTGATATCGGTTAGATGTGACAATGATTTTTTTATTGTCTAACCATTTCTCATGCAATGAGAAAACCGCCCCGGCAACGCCGTATGCACGGAAAAGGCACCCTGCTTAGTCCTGCTTCAGAATCATTTCCAGAACCCTGCGCGCGCAAACCTTAACATCTTCAACGGTCAGTTTTCCTTCATCAAGAGCTTTCAGCACTTCTTCAGGATACCCGTTGGCCATCTTGATGTCGTTTCCGGCAGCAATTTCACGCCAGTGTTCAGCACGGGTCCACCAGTCGGTAGTTACCATACCTTTAAAGCCCCATTCATCACGGAGGATGCCGGTGAGCAGGTCTTTGTTTTCTGAAGCCCACTGGCCGTTGATGATGTTGTACGAAGACATAATCAGCCAGGGGTCTGCTTCGCGGACAACCTGCTCAAAGGCACGCAGGTAAATTTCACGGCCGGCACGTTCAGAAACACGGCTGTCGCTGAACTTGCGGTTTGTTTCCTTATTGTTGAAGGCAAAGTGTTTTGGCGTTGCACCGATATGCTGGCTCTGTACACCTTTTACCATGGCAGTACCCATGGAACCGGCAACAAGCGGGTCTTCAGAGTAGTATTCAAAGTTTCGGCCGCAGAGGGGGCTCCGGTGAATGTTCATACCGGGAGCAAGCCAGATACCGATGTTGTTTTCCTTTACTTCAACAGCAGCAGCCGTACCTACCTCTTCTACAACGGCAGTGTTCCAGGTGCTTGCCAGCATGGTGGCACAAGGCCAGGCAGTGGTATACACTTCCAGCTCCGGCGAAATACGGAGACCGGCAGGACCATCGGCAGTCATGATGTTGGGAATGCCTTTTGAGCGGATATTACCCATACCAAAAGTATTGGCAACCGTGGTGTTGGGCTGTCCTCCGCAAAGCCATACCAGTTCTTCGGTACTCAGGCAGTTCATAAACTCATCAAGAGTCATGGTACCGTCTGCAACCTTTTCAAACCGTGGGCCCTGAGGATTAAACAGTTCGCGGAAAGAAGAACGTTCTTCCCGGCGGGATTCAGGAATGATGCCTTCAATGCTGTCAGGGTCATCCATGTATGCCGGACGGGTAATGACTTCGTATTCGCCGGTGGCAACAGGTTTGAAACTGCCGTCAGAAAGCATGCGTTTTGTAAGCTTTTTAGGCGCAATTTTTTCAGAAAGCTGTTCCACCACCTGCAGTTCGGAAACGGTGTATACGCCGGAAGTTTCAACAGCATCGCGAACATTGTTTCCGTAATAAAAGTGGTAATCACCGGCTTCCAGTACCCAGGCAGACTTGCAGACAGCGCCTTCGTCATCATAGGCTGCCATGCGGGCGGTTTTCAGAACCAGCGTAAGTTTTTCACATTCACCAGGAGCAAGCAGTTTTGTCTTTGCAAATGCACCCAGTTCACGGGCAGGACGAGTCAGTTTTCCTTCCGGTGCGCCATAGTACAGCTGAACAACTTCTTTTCCGGCAACGGCACCGGTATTTGTTACGGTAAAATCAAAGGCAATAGCGTCTCCGGATTCTTTCCGGGCAGTCTGCTCAATGGTAAAGGTGGTGTAGCTTAATCCATAACCAAAGGGATACACTACTTCTGCTTTTTTACCGGGAACTGTTTCAAAATAGCGGTAACCGACAAAAATATCTTCTGTATATTCAACGTACTCGCTGGAATCATGGAATCCTGGAGTAGACGGATAGCAGGCAAGATCTGCGGCAAAGGTATCAGTCAGGTGACCGCTGGGGTTTACTTCCCCGCAGACAATATCGGCGGCTGCGGATGCACCTTCCATACCGCCCTGTCCGATATACAGCACACCGCCAATGGCATCGTCACCGGCAAACCATTTGCTGTCCACCATACCGCCCACATTCAGCAGCACGATAACGTTCTTGAAGTGCGCTTTTGCAGCCTCTACCAGTGCTGATTCTGCATTGCTCAGATAGAAGTCACCCCGTTCAAACAGGTCTTTGCCTTCTTCTTTTTCTTTCTTTTCGCCATCCCAGATTTCGCTCTGGGCAATTTCATCCTTACTCTGAACAATATTTTCGCTGTCCAGACAGAACCGATCCCAGCCTTCGCCACTGAAACGGCAGATGCAGACTACGGCCGTATCGCTGAAAGAGGCAGCAGCAGAAAGCTGGTCGGACGAAAGCGTTGGTTCACGGGTCATGCCGGGTTCCTGACCGCGGGCATACTGGGAAGCAATGTTGTCAGCATAAAACTGATGCAGGCCATCATACAAAGCTACTTTTCCCTCAGCGGCTTTTTCACTGAATGCCTGATACAGATTGCGCACATAGGCAGTACTTACATCGCCGGAACCGCCACCACCCTTGATATATTCTTCGCTGGCTTTTCCCAGAAGAACTATTTTCTGTCCCTTCATCAATGGCAAAGCCTGCTTTTCGTTTTTCAGAAGAACGATACCTTCACCGGCAGCCCGGCGTGACAGTGCAATATGTTCAGCAGATCCGGAAGCCCTGCGGCCATCAGGGCCCAACGGCTTAACCGGCTGATATTTATGGCGTAACCATTTCATGATTAAACTCCTTTAAAGCCACCGCGGCAGCGGCAGCACATGGAAGTGCTGTACATGCAGTTGGAAAAGCAACGCTTTTGCAACTGCCGGTGATAAAAATACACGGATGTATTTTTATCACACCTCCTTTCAAACTTTTCGTTCAGTATGAACCACAACAGTAGCAAAAGCAACGTGTGTTTTTTTCGGTTTAGTTCATTATGCAGCCTGAGTATACCAGCCGTCAAAACACTTTGCAAAACAACTTTTTCTGGCCTTTTCCCGGTATTTATTTTCAATGTATTGTACGGAGGTTTTTGAAATGCCAAGTTTTTCGCCAATCTTCGCCAGAGACTGTGGCTTATCATATCCTACACCAGCACGGGCATACAGAACTTTCCGTTCCCGGTCAGTAAGGGTATCTGCAAATTCTTCGATAATTTCAAGCAATTCCTGACGTTCCGCAGCTTCCTCCACAGAAACATTTACGTCATCTTCAATATTTTCAAAGGCATCTGAACCAGTATCCCCAGTTACCGCAGCATTGAAGGAAGATGCAGAAACTGCAGAAGTCAGTTCTGATTCACTTTTTTTGCCCTGAGAAACCTTTGCGAGCATAGAAGCAGGAATGCGCACAGTGCGGTCAAAATTATGAAGGGCATCTGTAATTTCACGGACAATCCAGAAGCGGGCGAATGTAATGAAACGGTTTTCCTGATGGATATCAAAGCGTGATACAGCTTCGATTAAGCCTACATTGCCATATCCCACCAGATCATCGGTAGTAAGATTTTTGGGATGATACTGCAAAGCAATTGCAAGGACAAAACGAAGATTTGACTCAACAATCCGATTCCGTGCGTCAACGTTACCATTTTGAGCAGCTGTTATCAGTCTCCGCTCTTCAGCTGCAGACATAGATTCAAATTCAGCCAGATTAGTGTTGTAGTAGTTAATGCAGTTTTTAGACATAGTAATTCTCCCGTTATACACACAATATAACTATGCTAAATGACAAACGATGACACCATGGACACCGAAAGACAATGATTCAGAAAACCACAAGACTGTACTTTTTACAGCACGACCAGATTTCTGCGGTTGAACCGGGTAACCGCATCATCAAACAGATAATGATCAAGAATGTAATGCCGCATTTCTTCAGGGGTACAGGTATCAATGGAATCGCGGATCAGAGCAGCAAAAGAAATCATATTCCGCAGTGTTTCCCGGGGAGACAACGGGGGATATTTCAGACAGCAGGAAGCATCAGAAACATCCGTGATTAATGAAGCTGTATGAAATCCGGAGATATGGTGCCGTCGGAAGAATACGTCACTATCCCCCCAAACGCTTACAGTTTCTTTATTCTGAAGAATGTCAGCAAAATCATTATCGATAATAAGGCGGCCCATATTCACGAAGGTTCCAGTATTAAAAAGACCGTTGCCATACCCTTTACCCAGCATAATAATTCGTTCATAGGACCCCATATAGGTCATAAGGTCTTCTTTTGAACCAGCCCACTCATTAAGAATATCCCACTCAAAAAAATGATTTTCATAAATAATTGAAAGGAATTCTGTGGAAGGGTCATAAGGGTGAATTACCAGTGTCTTTTTTGCAGGCTTGGGGCTTCGATGGCTGTTTTGGCATAGCCAGCTTTTTACAATTGCTGTTTCAGATTCTGAAAAGGGAATTCCGTTTTCTTTCCGCTTTTTCAAGTATTCTACACCATACAGCTGCAGTCCCCAGAGTACTTCAATTTTTTTCTGATAGGCTATGGCGTATTCGTCCTGATATTTCCCTGTAATTCTGCAGTTCACTCTGTACTCCTTTAAAGCCACCGCGGCAGCGGCAGCACAGGGAGGTGCTGAATCCGCAGTTTGGGGATACAACGTGTCACCAAACTGCCAGTAAAAAAAATACACGGACGTATTTTTTTCACACCTCCTTATAAAGCCACCGCGGCAGCGGCAGCACAGGAATACTGTAGGAATAAACTGCAAAACTGTATTGTAAATCCAAACGTACGTCTAGAATATCCACCATTCAAGCATTAGAAGTATCAGGAATACGATATTGCTTGCCGTAAACAACCCAAAATACTTACCTTTTGCTTCAGGTACTTCACGAGCAATCTGCTTAAAACTGATAAGACTTGCCATGCTGGCGATAAGAGTTCCAAGACCTCCCAGATTTGTACCGATAACCAGCGCACGGTAATCATCGGTAAAACCGCTTAACAGCAGCGCTGCCGGAACATTGGAAATAATCTGGCTGGCGATGACCGCTACCGGTGTTTCATGACCGGTAACTACACGGGCAAAGAAATCATTAAAAGCAGGAAGCTGCTTCATATTTCCGATAAAAATGAAAAATCCGATGAAGGTTAAAAGCAGAGAATAATCCACACGGCCAAGAAGTTTCCGGTCACAAATCAGGCAGTACACCAGAACAACACCGAAAAGTACGTAGGGAGAACACACTTTCATAATGGCGCAGAATGCCACAATAAAGAGAAGGGTGTAGACAATAAGCGGTTTCGTCTGTACCGGAGCTGCAGGCCCTGAGCGCGACGAACTTTCTGAGCTACCTGCCACACCGGACTCGCTTTGGGTTACCTGTGCACTGTTTTCCGAGAGGCAGGCTGTGCCTGCCGAACGTTTTCCCACTACAAAACAGCATATCATCAGAAGTATTGCAGAAAGTACCGTATACGGAAGCATAACCAGCACAAATGAACCAAGACTGATACCGCTCTTTGCATACAAATACAGATTCTGAGGATTTCCCATGGGCAACATCATGCTGCCAAGATTTGCAGCAATGGTCTGAAGAACAACTACCGGTACAATCTGGTTTTCGCGGTGCCCCATGCGGAGAACGGTCAAAGCAAAGGGCACAAAGGTAATAAGGGCAACGTCATTGGTAATGATCATGCTGAGAAAAAACGGCAGGAACACCAGAACCGATACAAGACCAAGCGTGCTTTTCGTAACTCCCAGCAGAGCCTGACCGATAGAGCGGAACAAGCCGATATCCTGATACCCGGCCATGATGACCATAAGGCCAAAAAGCAGGCTGAGAGTATGGAAATCGATATATTCAACATAGCGGGCCGAAGGAGGCACCAGAAAAGACGAAATGATGGCAAGAAGCAATGCAGCAGTAAGGACAGCTTCTTTTTTGATGAAGGCGATGATTGTACGCATATGTGCAAGTATAGCGAGACATGCACTTTTACAAAATAGGTAGGGATTAATTCATATCTGTGATAATTCCTGTCTGTAAGCCACATTTTTTCATGGTATACCATGAAATGGAATTGAGAAATTCCATTTCCCGCAAGCATCGTTACACTCGCTTGCGGGAAATGTGATGTTCATACTTTGGAGCTATCCATGAAACAATTCCGTATCTTTTGTCTTTTTATTCCTTTTGCGTGCTGCCTCTTTTTCATCACGGTCTGCCGGCATCCGGCAGACAGTACCCAACCCGACACATCAAGTCCTACCTACGATAACGCAAAACTGATAGCAGATGCAGAAAATTCGGGGCTCCCCCTCCTTGAAATCAATACTGTGCAGGGAGAATCAATTACTTCAAAATCCGAATATGTGCAGGCATCCTTCAAACTGACAAATCCTTCTGACAGCACCTATTCAGAGATTCAACTAGATGAAATCTCCATCAAGGGACGGGGAAACACCAGCTGGAGTCAACCGAAAAAACCGTATACCCTTAAATTGGCCGAAAAAACTGAAGTACTTGGCATGCCGAAAAGCAAGAAATGGGTTTTAATAGCAAATTACTCGGATAAATCACTTCTACGGAATCAATTTGCATCAATTCTCGGGAACGCCATCTATACCAATATGACATGGAATCCATCCTTCCAACCCGTAGAACTTATTCTTAACGGCAACTACGAAGGCACCTATCTTCTTGGCGAACAGATAAAAATCGAAAAAAATCGGGTCAATATCCAAAACGTTGCAGATACTGCCATTGGAAAAGGGGATGATCTCAATGGAGATGGAGTCATTGACGAAAAAGATGGCGGATTCATATTTGAAGTGAATACAACCCGCATGGACGAAGCGTATAACTACCGTACAACCCGCGGAATCGGAATGAGTCTGAAAGACCCGGATGTAGAAGATTTTGAAGGAATGGAAAATTCAGTTGAATCGTACATGTCTGGCATTATACAAACATGTGAAGATGTGTTGTATTCAGAAAACTGGTTGGATTCAGATATTGGATACCGCAACTACCTCGACACAGATTCCTTCATCGACTGGTATCTGGTAAATGAAATTGCAAAGAACAATGATGCCTGCTGGTTCTCTTCGGTTTATCTGTATTATGACCCTAAAGATGGAAAAATCCACATGGGGCCAGATTGGGACTTTGATATCGGATTTGGCAACATTGATTACGGCACATGTAACAACTACGAAAATTTTTATATCATGAATTCCGGCTGGCACAAACGGTTGTTTGAAGATCCGGAATTTGTTGAGCAGATGAAGAATCGCTGGAACGAAACGAAAACCAGCTTATTTGCAGCAATCAATACTACCATACAAAAACAGGCTGACTATCTTGCAAAATCAGCCGAACTCAATTTCACCCGCTGGCCAATCCTGGGAAGTTATGTCTGGCCTAACCCATCAGGATACAGTGACCGAAAAACTTACCAAAGTGAAGTTGACTACCTCATATCCTGGCTTAACAAACGCTACACCTGGCTCGATTCGGCCATCAATTCACTGTAGAATTCCACACTGTCTCACTATCAGCAGTAAATTGCAAAAACACGGTATCAGGCTCATACTATACCTATGACAACGCCAGAAACAAAAGTTACCATTTCCACCGGACTTGGCCCCATAACAGGTTTGGATACCGGTTCCCATTACCAGTTCCGCGGAATTCCGTATGGAATTGCAAAACGATTTGAATATGCCACCCCGGTGCAGCGCTGGACCGACTCTGGAACCCCAGAAGACGTACCCTTTGATGCAACCCGATGGGGCGACACCTGTCCCCAGAAACGCTGCTGGTATGCTCATCTGGAACAGCCGGAACGAATGTTCTATCACCGGGAATTCCGTGACGATGTTCCCTACACATACAGCGAAAACTGTTTGAATCTGAACGTGTATATGCCATCACCTGCGGTATCAGACGCCGCTTCGGCCACCCAGATTACAACTGATTCGGCCACCCAAACTGCAACTCCCCCGCGAAGTGCCAGACTCCACCCGGTCATCGTGTTTATCCACGGTGGTGGCTTTGATTCAGGTGCCAATTATGACAGCGCCATTCACGGAGAACGCTTTGCTGCTGACGGCTATGTCTTTGTCAGCATTACCTACCGGGTAGGCGTTCTCGGTTATGCCACCCACCCCGAAATAGCCGATGCAAACAACGGCCGTGACGGCAACTTTGGCTTGGATGACCAGTACACTGCTCTCTGCTGGATTCGCGACCACATTGCAGACTTTTCCGGCGACCCCGGCAATATTACGGTCATGGGACAGAGTGCCGGCGCCATCAGCATTCAGTATCTGTGTTTGAGTAAACGCTGCCAAGGCCTTTTCCAACGGGCATTCATGATGTCAGGCGGCGGTAAGTTTCCTGACTTTGCCCTCCCACGCGCCACCGGCAGCACCCACGAATACTGGCTTGATGTCATGACCACCGCCGGCTGTACCACCTTTGACCAGTTCAAAACCCTGGACATCAAAAAAATCTACGATGCCCTTGAGACCGTCAAAAGCCGCCGGAAGGACAACACCTACAACACCATGCCTGTTATTGACGGCTACCTTATTGAACAGCCTGTTCAGGAACTGATCCGGCAGCCACTGGACATTCCCTACATGGTTACCTACACCAACAACGACATGTTCGCATTCCTCATGGCGCGGATTGGTCATGAATACGCCCGCCATACCGGTGCCTGGCTTGGTAACTTTGACGTAAACGCTCCCGGTTCTGACAACAACAAAGCCTTTCATTCCTGCGACATCCGCTACTGGCTGGGAACACTGGCAGACAGCCACCGGCCATACACAGATTCTGACCGGGAACTTTCTGACCTGTTAATCCGCTATCTTGAAAACTTTGCCACCACGGGTAACCCAAACCAGGGTCCTCATACCGGCACCGTTCCAGCGTGGAGTCCAGCCAGCCCCAAAAGCAGAAAATCACTGCATCTGGTGTCCAACACAAAAAAAATCCGCATGACCCATCCCAATAACCTTAAAATACTTTGGAACATGCTTACCAAGGGAGATCCCAAATGAAATTCAGACATCAATTTGAACTGAAAGAAGCAACCCCCACCTACCGCGTATACAAAACCGACGGCATTACCATCCGTCTTGATTTTTTTAACCATATGATCAGGGCAGCTATCCTTCATGACGGCACAAATCTGCTTCCAACCTGGACTGTCCAGCCAAGACGCCGGCAGGATCCGGAAACGGGATACGGATTTGTCAACACGCCACAGGCTGGAAGAAACAAACTTTCCTGTGACGATATGGAACAGCTGTCACCAGAGGTACTGACAACAGGAAAAGGACAGGAATCCTTTACCATTGATGATGTCACAATCAGCATCGATCTGTTCAATTTCCGAATGAAATATGAACGGAACGGCAAACTGCTGTTTCAGGACCGGGAATACATTGCCTATAATTTTGACGGCGAACTGGGAGATGGCAGCTGTCACTACGTTACCCGTGAGCCTGATGAAGAAATATTCGGACTGGGCGACAAAACCGGTCCCGTAAACAAGAACAAACGCAGCTACCGCATGGAAGCCGGAGATGCCATGGGCTTTGATGCACGCTCTTCTGACCCCTTATACAAACAGCTGCCATTCTATATGTGCCGGAATTCAGCCGGCTGCTACGGCATGTATTATGACACCTACAGCAACGGTACCATGAACTTTGGCGCAGAAATCAACAATTACTACGCCCCGTTCAAAAGCTTTACCTGTGATGAAGAAAACCTGGTGTATTACGTGATTTTTGGCGATATTCCCCAGATTTTGCAGCGATTCAGCGCCCTAACCGGACCAGTTGCATTCCCGCCAAAATGGACCTTTGCCTACTGTGGCAGCACCATGAGTTATACTGATGCTCCTGATGCCGATAACCAGCTGCGTACCTTCCTGCAGTTATGTCAGAAGCACGGCATTACCCCCGGCGGTTTTTACCTCAGTTCCGGCTATACCCAGATTGGCAAAAAGCGCTACGTATTTCACTGGAACACCGACAAAGTGCCTTCACCGGAAGGTCTGGCATCGTACTTTGCAGAAAATGGTGTAGATTTTCTTCCCAACGTAAAGCCGGCATTCCTCATCAATCATCCCCTGTACAACCAGATTGCAGACAAGGGGTGGTTCCTGCACTATGCAGACGGAACACCTGCCGTGTTCCCCTTCTGGGATGACTACGGCAGTTACCTGGACTTTACCAATCCGGATGCCTTTGCATTCTGGTCTGATTGTGTAAAGAGACAGCTTGTAGATAAAGGCTATCTGAATATGTGGAACGATAACAACGAGTACGATATCCATGACAAGGCGGTTCTTGCCCACGGGTTCGGAAACGGTCCTGTTCCGGCTCATCGCATCAGACCGCTGTTCAGTTTTTTAATGACCCTTGCCAGTTGTGAAAGCCAGAATCAGAGCCGCCGCATTTCATCAGTTTCACGCTGTGGCATCGGTGGTTTAAACAGAATCGCCACAACCTGGACCGGCGACAACAACACCTGTTTTGATGATTTCCGGTATAACCACCGCATGGCCATGACAATGAGCTTAAGTGGCTTTTACAATTTTGGCCAGGATATCGGCGGCTTTGCCGGTAACCGTCCGGAACCAGAGCTGTTTCTGCGCTGGATTCAGTACGGCATCTTTACGCCACGGTTTGTTCTGCACAGCTGGAACAGTGACGGCAGTGCTACCATGCCCTGGCTGTATCCGAATCTGATACCGACGGTAAAAAAGCTGTTTGATCTGCGGAATATGCTTATTCCGTATCTGTATACCCAGGTATGGGAAAGCGCCCGGCAGAACAAGCCGGTTATCTACCCGGTATTTCTGGAACAAAGCAATTATGATACAGAAGCTGATTGTTTTATGTTTGGTAGCCGTATTCTGGCCGTTCCTGTTTTTGATAAAGGGGTTGAAACCGTAACCGTAACGCTGCCGGACACCGCTGAATCCTGGTATCGCAGCCCCCTGAGCACCCCCTCAGGATCCCTGAGCCTGAGTCCCACCACCATTACACTCCCCGCCCCAACAGATGCAGAGCCCGTATGGTTTGTAAAAGCAGGCAGTGTTCTTCCGCTGGCATCAGGCACCCCGATTCTCAGAAGCCGGTCGCTGGACAACATCACGTTTACTGTCTATCCCCTTACACAGGGAAGTTTTACCGCAACTTACCTGGATGATGATGGCGTCAGCTGGCTTACAGAAGACAACCATCAGGTCATCACCTTCACCGTAGATTGTACGGCGGATACGGTAACAGTCCACGTACAAAGCACCACCGCTTCAGGAACCCCGCTGCCAGCCCCAGATCCAAACTCACTGAACCTTGCACTGCACCCCAGCGACCCCCGCAAACTGGTAATTGCCTGACAGTTTCAAGAAAAAGGTAGGGTTGTATTGAAAAAGATGAGAAACTGAAAAACCGGTAGATGGGATGAGAACGTGCAAAAACTGTCGAAGCCCGGCGTCCATGCGGTGAGCATGGACGAACGATAGTTTC
>JAZLJW010000055.1:0-1685 GCA_045597345.1 Treponemataceae bacterium | reverse complement strand
AAATCCAATTGGAATAAGAAGCAGAGGTTCAAAACCTTTTGCAACAGCCAGGTAAACAATTAAGAAACCGATAGCCAGCATCAAAAGTTTCTGCCATCCTGGAACAACTACATCAGCACCGTAAGCATCTGCAGTTTTTGACATTTCTTCTGCAGCAAGCTTAGCAGCAGCTTTTTCTTCTGCAGTTTCAGGTTTGATAAGTTTGTAAATACCGGTTGATTTTCCGATATTTTTAATAAACTCTTTAGCCTCAATTCGAGGAACATTTTCAGAGCCTTTTACAATTGTAGTACTGCTTGATGAAGAAGAGTTTGTATTTGCACTACCCTTACATCCAGCCATTGTCAGAGACATAACCATTGCAATTACAAAAACTGCAAGGCAGGCTCTGGCTGTATTTTTCTTTACTCTGTCTTTTTCTTTATTTACTAAAGTTTCCATTACAAAATCCTATAAATACGTATTTCAGAGCCTTAAACTACTGAATAGTTGCTACTACTGTACCAGCTGCAATCTGTGATCCAGGTGTTGCAACAAAATGAACTTTACCGGCATTACCAGCTTTAATTTCAAGTTCCATTTTCATTGATTCAACCAGAAGAATTGTTGTATCAGCGTTTACTGCAGCACCTTCCTGAACTACATATTTCAGAAGTGTACCAGCTACAGGAGCTTCAACATTTTTTCCACCAGCTGGAGCGGCAGCTGGTGCAGCTGCTGGAGCAGGAGTTGCGGCAGGGGCTGGAGCTGCAGGAGCTACTGGAGCAGCCTGAACTACGGCACCACCGATTGATCCAAGCACCTGATCTGCCTGAACCTGAGTACCTGTCTGGCATGTAAGTGTAAGTTTTCCGTCACAAGGAGCTTTAACTTCCAGTTCCATTTTCATAGATTCAATCATAAGAACTGTGTCACCCTTCTTAACCTGAGCTCCGTTCTGAGCTACAAAGCGAAGGATTGTACCTGCAACAGGTGATTTAAGATCTTCACCACCAGTAACTACTGTTGCAGCAGGAGCGGCGGCAGGAGCAGCAGCTGAAGCAGCACCAAATGTTACATTGTAAGCCTGTCCGTTTACGTTGAGGCTCATTGTATCACCTGAACCAGAAGCAGTTACGTTGTAAGAAGTTCCGTTTACGTTTACTGTGTAAGAACCGTTTGAAGAAGAAGATTTAACTTCAGCTGGAGCTTCTTTTTTAGCGAATGTGCTTGCAGCATCAACAGGACCGTTTGCACGTGTTTTGAAGAATTTTTCTGCAACCTGTGGGAACATAGCGTATGTAAGAACATCTTCGTCTGAACCGTCACCACCAGCAGCTTTAGCAGCTTCAACCATTTTGTCCCATTCTGGTTCAATTTTGTCAGCTGGACGACATGTCATAACTTCTGTCATTTTGTTCTGTGCAAGTCCCTGAGCTACAACGTCTGGGTTAGCAGCTGTTGGAAGAGCACCGAATTTTCCTGTTACCAGGTTAGCAAAGTCAGCAGTCATCATCTTGTAGCGGCCCTGGATTACATTGAATACAGCCTGTGTACCAACAATCTGTGAAGTTGGAGTTACAAGTGGAACGTAACCTGCATCTTTGTGTACTTTTGGAAGTTCTTCAAGAACTGCATCCATCTTGTCACCGGCATCCATCTGTTTCAGCTGTGATTCAAGGTTAGAAAGCATTCCACCTGGAACC
>JAZLJW010000054.1:0-2384 GCA_045597345.1 Treponemataceae bacterium | reverse complement strand
GTTTATCGTATACCTTTTTACGGCTGGTTGCCTGCTTTGATTTTGCGGCATTGGAAGCAAAGCGCTGAATGAATTCCTTTAAGTCCTTCATCTTTTCTTCGCGTTTCTTAGCCTGATCTTTTGCCTGGCGCTGCATGATCTGGCTCATCTGATACCAGAAATCGTAGTTACCGGTAAAGAGGCTGATCTTTCCGTAGTCAATATCACAGATGTAGGTACATACACTGTTCAGGAAGTGACGGTCGTGGGAAACAACGATAACGGTGTTGGGGAATTCCATAAGGAAGTCTTCCAGCCACTGGATTGATTCCAGGTCAAGACCGTTGGTCGGTTCGTCAAGGAGCAGAATATCAGGAGTTCCGAACAGGGCCTGAGCCAGCAGAACGCGTACCTTGCGGCTTTCATCAAGCTCGCTCATCATGCTGTCGTGGAATTCTTCTTCCAGACCAAGACCAGAGAGCATCTGTTCAATCTGGTTTTCGGCTTCCCAACCGCCCAGTTCGCTGAATTCGCCTTCAAGTTCGGCACTCTTCAGACCGTCTTCTTCAGTAAAATCTTCTTTTGCGTAAATTTCATCACGGGCTTTTGCACATTCGTACAGTTTTGGGTATCCCATCATAACTGTGTCTTTTACGCTGAATTCATCAAAGGCAAAGTGGTCCTGACGCAGAACGGCCATACGTTCACCGGGTGTAATGGTAATGGTTCCGGAATCGTGTTCCTGTTCGCCGGTAAGTACTTTCAGAAAAGTTGATTTTCCGGCACCGTTGGCACCGATGATGCCGTAACAGTTTCCGGCAGTGAATTTAAGGTTTACATCTTTAAAAAGGGCACGTTCGCCAAATTTCAGACTTACGTCAGATACGGTAATCATGAGCTCTCCGTGATAGAAATAAAATAATGAATCCCCGAGCCTGTCGAAGGGTTCATAGTCTCTTCAACTATATCAGATAATTATAATAGTTGGAATACTCTGCAGTTTTTTGCAGTATTTTGCGGTTTGCTGTATACTATTGGGTATGAAGAAAAATTGTATGCATGTTTTTGCTGTTGTTGCAGCAGTACTGTTCTGCATGGCATCTGTAGCAGCGGAAGATATTTCTGCACTTGATTTATTCCGCATGGTAGATCGTGCCGTAATCCAGGCACACAGTAAGATGGTTCTGATGAATAAAAAGGGCGCATTGTCTAAGCTGGGAACTGAGGTTTCTGACGGTGATGTATCGGGTACTCTGACCTATGATGCCAGAATGAAAGGCCTTGGCGGACGGGTTACCATGCGGTATGTTCAGTATTGTGATGTTGAAAACGGCATTATTCTTGATGGCGAAACAAATACCACCGCAAACATTTCCATGAAAGGCACTCTCGACGGGACCCTGTACATTTCAGGTCCGGTAACGGGAAGTATCAACCATGACAACGTGCTGATTGTTGATGGCGATGTGGGTGGCGGTTACTATCTGGTTTCTGTCAACGGAAAACCTGCCGAAAAAATCGACTGGCACTACGCTCTTGAGGGCCGGGAAAAACGTACAGAATAGGTTACTGACCGTACGATAGGTAAAGTAATCGGTGTAACCAGTTTCTGGCGGTGAGCGGAAAGTGTATTGTACACCTGAGTATAATCATGGTGTTGCAATTCTGTTATCAGGATGTCTATGGCATCTGTCTGAAGTTTCAGTTCAGCAAGTACGTTCTGATTGTATGTTTTCTGGGCAAGTTCGTTGATAACTGGAGAATTTTTGGGTATATACGTGTTACAACCTGCACCCGTGACCTGATAATATTGCGTTGTTCCCTTATTTTTTCTAGGGCTATGTCTGTAAAAAAAGGGTCACATTTCCGTGACCCTTACTCTTTAAATGTTATTTCTTCTTACCACCGAAGAATTTCTGGATGATACCAAGAATACCGGCACCGCCTTTTTTGGCTGGAGCTGCAGTTTTTGCAGCTGGCTTCTGGCTTGCCTTACCGGTGTTTTTACCGTTCCGCTTTTTGCCTTCATCCTGTGGCTTTCTGTTCTGCTGAGCTGTTTTTTCAGATTTCTTACCAGTTCTGGTATCTTTAGCAGCTGGTTTTGCAGGTTTTTCAGTTTTTGCAGCTCCAGTCGTTGCTTCAGCACCATATCTCTCTTTATAAATCTTCATGCGCTCTTCAAATGACAGTCCTGAAAGATCCTGCAGGTTTTCATCGCGCTTCTTGTAGTCACGTTTATTGTCGCCACGGCGTTCACCGCGGTTATCACGCTTACGGTCATCACGGTTACCGTCACGTTTGTAATCGCCACGTCCGCGACCATCACGGCTGCCACGGCGGTCTCCGTCGCGTCCACGGCCATCGCGTCCGCCACGACGGTCATCACGGCGTCCGAATCCACCCTC
>JAZLJW010000053.1:0-4426 GCA_045597345.1 Treponemataceae bacterium | reverse complement strand
AAAATCTGTTCTTTTTCATGAAGCTGTTCAACTGAAACCGTCAGGTGTTCAAAATAGTCCTGAGAAGTTTTTGCTCCCTTAGAGGATGTAAAAAACAGTCCGCCAATGAAAAAAATGACAGCAATGGTATATAACAGAATAATAATTCCGGAAAAGAGGGAAAACTTTTTTGTACTCACAGTGTACTCCTAAAACGGTGATTCACTATCTTCAGATTTTGATTACTTACTAAGGTGTCTTTTTACTGAAGAAATCACTACGTCTTTAGTTTCAGTATCGGAATTATTTCCCTTTGATTTTAGATATGCCATGAGTGGAAGTGATGAAATAACTGCTTTTTTTTCATTGTTTTTTAATCCGGTAAGGTACGATTCAATAAACCAGACGTAGGTCTCTGAATGTACGGAGATACCGGTTTTTTTTAGGTTTGTATCTGCTGAATACCGTGGCTTTTTTTTCTGCAGTTCTACTAACCGTTGTTCCAAAGCTTCCCTATAACTGGCAAGAACTGCTGTTGTTTTTGCTTGAGTTACGGCATCGGTAAGTAATGGGGTTCGGAACAATAAAGTATCATAGGCATGTTCAAGAGGGGCTGTTCTTGTTGAACTGCATACCCAGGAATCTTCCAGATAGGTTCCTTTTGCGTATGGCATATTCCCTGGAAAAGAAAAGTCAGCGCCAATAAGTTGTACGTTTTCAAAACCCAATGCATAGGCTAACTCTACTGCACTGTGTGTTACTGTCCCTGCTCCAGCTGATATGTTCAGAAATACCTGCTGGTTTGGAGCTATGTATTGACTGAAATAGGTTCCCAAAGGGTGATTCTGATTGAAAAACAGAACAGGCCAATGGTTTTCTGCCCAGATGCGTGCAGCTCCAGGGGTTCCGCATAAATCACTTGCAAGAATCGTATTTGAAAGTTCACTTTCTGTTAGATTATGAAAATGGCGCATACTTGCAATTTGTGGATCAATGGTTACTACCATATGGGGAATAATGTGATGCTTTAAAAGTACCGGTAAGGCTGTATCAACAGAAATAAGATAGTGATTTTGAAATGGTGTTTCCGTGGAGTTTGACAGGGCTTTTGTCAGAGTTGGTCCTGCTGCAAAAACAGTACATGTTTTTAGATTCTGCGGATTAGCGTTTGACCAGTGAACTGCAGACTTATCTTGTTCAAGAGTACACCACAATTGCAGGTTTTCAAGAATATTGCGGTTCCATAATTTTCCAAAGTGAGCCTGTACTCCATAGTCACGCTTGATTATGGTAAGAGCATTGGAGACAGCCAGTTCAAGCTGGGATTTTTTGCAGGAATCCAAAGCATTTTCCCAGCTTCTCAGGCTTTTCATGCAGAAATTTCCGTGTAGTGCAGGAAGATAGTTCTGTACAATCGTTGATTCCAGTGATGAAATATCAGTTAGAATCAAATTTTCATTCTGATGGGGAAGATAGCCGCTATTCTGTAAAAAAGAAAGCGTTTCTACATCCTGTTCTACGGCAATAATGTGTGCATGGGGGTGTTTTTTTTGCAGTGCTGAAAGGTGTAAGCCGGTACCAATTCCTCCGATAACATAAAAGTCTGCCTGTAAAAAGCAATCATCCGAGGCAAATAACTCGCATTCACGTTCAGGATTATACCGTGAATATACTGTTGAAGCGTTGGAAAAGCAGGGTACTGGCATACCGGTTTTTGAAGTAAGTATTTCAGTGTATAAACCTGCCATTAGTTTTCCTTCTCCAGATTTTCAGCAAGACAAATCAATTCATTCAGCAGTGCATCTGCTTTCTGTACAACTTTCTGCTGTTGCTCAGGGTTATTATCCCGTTGTGCCATCAGGAACTCCGGTAAAGCGGCAGCTTTACAAAAGGCTGAAATAACTTCTTTCTGCTGTTCCCCGGAATAGAGTTCTGCACGCAGTAAACGTAAGGCTTTACTGACGGTCATTGCTTTTTTTGCGGTAACAAAATCTGCATTTGTTTTGGAAACAGGAGGATACTGCTGTAAAGTAACGGATAACTGTTCAGGCGTTATATCCCGAATCCCGCCCAATTGTTTATTTGTTTTCTGTAGGTTTTGAGAGATTACCCGTTGAACTCGAATTACCTCTTCAGGTTTTCTGGTACAGAACCAATTCCTGTACAGTGACAGACTTCCCGAAGAAAAACAGCGTGGTGTCTGGCGGGTTTCAAGGGTGCATAGTCTCGAGTCTTTAACAGAATCAAGCTGTTCCAGAACATTTGGCTGTATATGCTGGTAACTGTTGCTGCATTGAAGATCAAGACCACAGAAAAACACTTTTTCTTTTGTAAGGCACTGAGAAAGATGTAAGGCTGTTCCACTGACAGTGCCATTACGTAACACTGGCAGAGCATATTGCGTTTCACTACGGCCTTCTATTGTCTTCTGCAGCCATGTTTCTACAGGATCATCATATGTCAGATATTGTATGGTATGTGACGAGAGCAATAGTGTGGGAACTGCTGCCTCTGCAGTAATCCATAAGGGCACTTGTGAAAGCCGGCTGTCAGTAAGAAATGGTCTGAGATGGCAGGTGGCCCAATACCCACCGTCTGTTGAAAGAACCGCATCCGGAATCAGATTATTGTACAGTAGAGAAGATACTGACGAAGAAAGTGCCAGAAGAAAAAAACGGTCACGATATGCTGACAGTATGGGAATGGCGGATTGTAACGATGGGCCCGATGCACAGACAACTATTGGAGATGTGATGTACGCAGGAAGTGCATGTGCTGATGATAGGGTAAAAAAGCGGACCATATTTTTCATCCATCGGTGATTGAACCAGTTTCTGGTTCCAACAACATCACGGGCTTTATTCATGAACAGTTTAATGGCATTCCATGCTGTATCATTCTGTTTCACCCATGCTTTTTCTGAAGGAGCCCATGAAATGAAGAATGTCGAAAAGGCTGCTTCCTCACCCAGGTAATTAAACAGCTGTTCTGACAGAATTGTTGCATCAGTAGTTTCTGAACATAAAAAGATTCTGTCATAGTCACTGTTGTTTGTGGTAAAGGATTCGCTGTATTGAATGGCGCACAAAAGGGCAGTTGCCCATCTTTTTTTTAAGTGTGTTGTTACATAATTCAGGCAAGGGCCGGTAATCAATATATGTTTCGGGTAATACTCACAGACAAGCGCATCAACAAAACGTTGCGCTTCTTTATCAGGATCAAATCGCGAATGAAGGGTATAACCGTTATAGGAGCAGGTTTGTAACCCGTTTCTAGCCGTAGTAAATTCAAGATGCTGCATTACTTTACGACATTAAAAATTCATTTAATCTGACAAGACTTACATTCAATTCTTCAACAGTGTAAAATGAATATTCTGCTTCCTGTGGTATGAGGATTATATAATCCAGATGATATTTTTGATTAAACACTCTGCGGATGAGGAGCTGTTTAATCGTATCACGGTCTTCCTCACAGAATAACTGCAAAAAGGTAACCAGTTTGTCGCCGGATATGGTCAGCCATTCAGTATTATCGGAGAAGAGTGTTCCATCCCAGAAATCACTTGTTGAACAGGAATGTACAATTGATTCCTGTTTCATTCCATGCAGGTATGCAGCTTTATAGAGTGAGCCTTCACGAACAAGAAGGCAAACGTGGGAATAGCCATAATCGCGGCAAAACTGTTCAAAAAAAGAAACATGAACTGCTTGAGCTTTGTTAAGAAGCCCTTTCGGTGACTCCGAAAGGGCCATTAGTTTCTGGTATAAACCCATTATGCAAGACCCAAATCAGTAAACAGCTTTTTGTATACTTCAAAATGTTCTGAACGGGCAAATTCAGCAATCTTTTCCTCAGGCAGATTTTCAAGTAACTGGTCCATGTATACAAGGACAGACTTAACTTCCTCTTTAAGGTCCTCAGGAATTGAGGGAGACACAGGGGCAGATTCAGCTGGAGTTGCAGTTGGTCCAGTTTCAGAAACAGTGTCTTCCAGTTCAGTCTCAAATGCTTCTGGTTCATCTGCAGTTGGTTCAGAAACTACTGGTTCTTCTCCAGCTGTTTCATCTGCAATCTGTTCAGAAATAACGGGTTCTTCTTCAACTGGTTCGTCAGGAGTGAAGGTAACTTCGGTTTCCGGAGATTCTTCAGTGAAAGTGTTTTCAATGACTGGTTCTTCAATGACAGGTTCTTCAATGACTGGTTCTTCATCAATGTATGATTCAGACATCAAAGGTTCTTCAAATGCTGCTTCATCGGTGGCAGGTTCAAAAGCCTCATTCAGCAGTGTTTCATCGGTTACCGTTCCGCTATTTTCTGGGGTACCAGCTTCATTCCACTGAACTTCATCAAAGATTTTATCAGTAGGTGTAGTATCTACCTCTTCATCTGCATATTCTGAATCTGGAACAGACGGTGCTGCTTCGTCAAATACAGAATCAATATC
>JAZLJW010000052.1:0-11036 GCA_045597345.1 Treponemataceae bacterium | reverse complement strand
TCAGATCCCATTGCAACCAGTGAATAGAATGTCCCGTTTATCTCTGTAGAAATCTGCGAAATAACGGTGATTGCAGCGTCAAGGCGGGTTCCTTCCCCGATATCAAGGGCAGCCATTGAAGGACTGGTATCTACCACAAACAGAATGTCACTTCCTCTGCTGGAATATACCTTCTGCTGATGAATCAGTACGGGATCAGTTAATGATATAATTGCGCAGATGAATCCTACTGCCAGAATACTGTGTGAAATAAGGGATGCAAAGCGGAAAAATGATCTGTTCCATTCAAATGAGCTTCCTTCCCAGTCTGAAAGAATCAGGGGGAAGGAGAACCGGCGGAACAGTCCGATTTTTCTGACGATAAGCAGTGCAGGAAAACAGAGAAGCAGGAAAAAGGCTCCGGGATGGTTAAACTGCAGCATCTTGCTTCTCTCCTTTTTCAAAGAATCTGATGATTTCCCGTACAGATTTTATAACGGTAGCCCGTTCATCTGCAGTAAGCGTTGCACTGCCATCGGAAGCGCCCGAGAACCGTATGTAGTCCATGCGGACAAGAATCTGTTCCAGAATTTCCATACGCGAAGTAATTGTTTCATCCTGGGTATTATCAGTAATTGCAGCAAAGACAAAAACGATATCGGATGAAGAAACGGCATCAAATTCAAACTGAAACCGTTCACTGAGGTACATACGGATGCACTGTGACAGCATGTGGGCCCAGTCCATATCCGAAAAACTCTCGCCTTTTTTCGTCATCCGACGGAGAACTCTCATGGCTCTGCGATAATACGGTGTGGAAAAGACCATATACCAGAATTCTTTCAGGGTAAGTCCGCGTTTTTTGAGCAGTCCGATAAAAAATATAATGCCGCCGCAAAAAATCAGAATTATGAGAACGATAAACCAGATAATCCAGGTTGTTCCCGGTATAAGAATTGGAGCCTTTATACTGCGCAATTCCTGATTACCAGTATGTAGGAGAATCGATTGGATGGTAATAGGCGGTATGTCGAGCGATAGTGTCAGCTGGTCTGTAATTTCTGGAATATCGATGATACCTGATTTCCAGGGAATACACTGAACAGAAAGGACGTAGCCGTTTCCTCCGGTTGAGTCTGCATCTGAAAGGGTGATGGAAAGGATAGTCAATTCATCCATTTCTGGAGGAATCAGTTTAGTGGGAAGCTGGGTATTTGCTGACAAATCGATGGATGTGGTAAAGGTATACCGTATTTCCATCTGGTCTCCAACGTACACATCCTTTGGCAGAACAACAATCTGTTCGTCTGTAATCAGTGCTTTATCATCTGCTGTCTGTTGAGCTGCTGCCGGCATAACTGCAAAAAGCAGAACAGTCAGAAGTATCGGAATAATTCGTGACTGTTTCATAATGAAGTCCTTGTAGCAAACAGTCGTGAAAGCATGGTTACAGGATCTTCTGTTGTAGACAGGGATGCTGGTGTTACCCCGTGACGCAGACACATAGACATGAAGCGTTCTGACCGTTTCTGATTGTCTTCACGCCAGATACGACGGAATGCACTGAGATTTGTGGGTAATACCATACGTACATCGCTTTCTGTATCAGAAAAAGGTATGGAACCTGTTTCTGGAAGATCACTGTCCGACTTGTCGGTCATGCGGATGGCAACAACGTCATGTTTGGTGGCAAGAGCCCCCAGCTCTGATTCAAATCCTGTAGTACGGAAGTCAGAAAAGATAAAAACTACGGATCTTTTTTTCAGTAACTGCGCAGTGCCACGTAATGCATTCGTTAAGGCACTTCCTTTATGGATATCTCCTGCAGAGCTGTCGAGCCACGAAAGCAGCAGCATGGTACGGTCGCGTCCACTGACTGGTGCTGCGGAATGTTCTATGGCATCACTGAACAGAACAGCTCCTACCGGATAACTGTTCTGTTCTGCAGCAAAAGCAAGAAGGGCTGCTGCCTCAGAGGCTGCCTGGAGACGTGTCCGGTTTTTTGACCCTGTGTACATGGAAAGAGAACGGTCTATGACAAAGAAAACTGTAGTATCTGATTCTTCTTCAAAAAGTTTGACAAAAGCTTTCCCCATCCGCGCTGTTACGTTCCAGTCAATAGAACGTACGTCATCACCGCGTTGATATTCACGAACACCACTGAATTCGATGCCCTGTCCGCGGTAGATGGAGCGGAATGTGCCACTTTTGAAACCTTCTGCCAATCCTCTGGCATAAATGTGCAGTTGTGCTGCGCGGGATGCCAGTGATTCTTTATTTTCGAGTATGCTCACCTGCAGCTATCTCACGGAACCGGCATAAGAGCCAGAATTTTTGTTATAAGATCATCTGCAGTTACTCCATCTGCAGCTGCTTCATATGAGAGAACCAGACGGTGACGAAGTACCATAGGTGCAATTTTCTTTACGTCTTCTGGAAGAACGAAATTGCGGCCTGAAAAGAGTGCCTGGGCTTTTGCACATTTGGCAAGTGCGATGGTAGCGCGTGGAGAAGCACCAAATGCAATGTATTTCAGAATATCATCCTTACCGATTCTGGAATTCTGCTTTCTGCTGGTTGTTTTTCCCATAAAACCTGAGTTTTTGTTTGATTCTGTGCGGGTAACCTGAACCAGCGAAACAATGTATTCAAGAATGGAATCCTTGCAGACTACGGAATCCAGAGCTTTCCGGCATTTATCAAGATCTTTTGCATTCAGTACCTTTTTGACCTTAATACCTGACTGTTCTCCTCCTCCTTTGACAATGGAAAGTTCTGCGTCCCGGCCAGGGTAGGGAACCAGTACTTTCAGGAGGAAACGGTCTAACTGAGCTTCTGGCAGGCGATAGGTACCTTCCTGTTCAATGGGGTTTTGAGTTGCCAGGACAAAAAAAGGTTCCGGCAGTTTGTGGGTTTCTTCACCGATGGTGACATGTTTTTCAGCCATTGCTTCAAGCAGGGCTGACTGCACTTTTGCTGGAGCACGGTTAATTTCATCGGCGAGAACGATATTGGTGAATACCGGTCCTTTACGTACGCTGAATTTACCGGAATTCTGCTCGTAAATCAGAGTACCAGTAACGTCAGCAGGCAACAGGTCCGGGGTAAACTGAATCCTTTTGAAATCCAGACCGGAAATGTCTGCAATGGTCTTTACGGCAAGGGTTTTTGCAAGTCCCGGTACACCTTCAAGCAGAACATGTCCACCAGTTAACAGCCCCATAAGTATTCCGTCGATAACTTCTTCCTGCCCGATAACGCGAAGGGCAGCTTCTTTCCGGCATTTTTCAAGGATGTTGGTACAGTATTCAAAATCTGCATCTTTTTTTTGATCAGTGACATTCCGATCAGTGGTTTTGGTATCTGAATCTGAAATGGTATTTTCAGCAGAAACTTCTGCAGTTGTTTCATTTGTTGTTGTTTGTTCGTTAACGGTATCTGACATGTAATTCTCCAGATAGGCGCTAGAGGTTGTAAAAATGTATAAACTTGCAAAAATATGGGTATAAAACTGCATGAATATGCATTTTCTACATTGACACTAAATGCCCAATTCTTTAGTATCAACCTATCATGTTACACGCTTTAGCGCAAGAATTGAACGGCACTCTGGCCGGTACAAGCTTTAATGAGCTTTTCTCTGACATGGGAAAACGCATGTTTTTTCCCCGTGGTATTATTTCGCAGGGTGGCGAAGCAAAAAAATATGGCAAAAAAGCCAACGCCACAATTGGAACTACAGTAAATGACGGACATCCCGTTGTTCTGCCTGAAATCCAGGCTCAGCTGCCAGGTTTAACTCCGGAAGAAAGTGTTGCTTATGCTCCTACTGCCGGTATTCCTGCACTGCGTGAAATCTGGAAGCAGAAAATGGTAGAGAAGAACCCCAGTTTACAGGGTAAATCTACTTCCATGCCGGTTGTTGTTCCTGGTCTTACTGCAGGTATCAGTTATCTGTCTGACCTTTTCCTGTCAGAGGGAGATGTCCTGTTGGCAGGAAATCCTAGTTGGGATAATTATGCGCTCATTGTAGAGACAAGAGGTAATGCTGTCCTTAAGACATTCCCTGTGTTCAATGGGGATTTGTTCAATGGTGGTTTTAATACCGCTGCTTTTAAGGAAGCTGTTCTTGAACAGGTTAAGGAAAAGGGTAAAGCTGTTATGCTTCTTAATTTTCCTCAAAACCCGTCGGGATATACTTTGACCAAAGATGAAGCAGAAGAAGTTGTGTCTTTCCTGAAAGAGACTGCTGAAAAGGGCGCTAAACTTATGGTTTGGTGCGATGATGCATATTTTGGTCTGGATTATGAAGATAACATTGAACCACAGTCGCTTTTTGCCTATCTTGCAGATTTGCATGAGAATATTGCTGCGGTAAAAATTGATGGTCCTACAAAAGAAGATTACGTATGGGGATTCCGCTGTGGCTTCCTGACTTTCAGCTGTAAGGGAATGACTGAAGAACAATATGATGCATTAACAAGAAAGCTGATGGGTGTTATCCGTTCATCGGTAAGTTGTTGTAACACAGCAGCACAGAATATCCTGCTGAAAATGTTTACCAGTCCAACTCTTGAAGCAGACAAGAAAAAATATCGTGATATTCTTGAAGGCCGGTATGACAAAGCCCGGGCTTTTGTTGAATCACGTAAAGATGATGCCGTGCTTCGTCCAATGCCATTCAACTCAGGGTACTTCATGAGTTTCCAGTGTGTAGGTATTGATGCAGAAGAGCTGCGTGTTAAACTGCTGCATGAACGGGAAATCGGTACTATTGCCATTGATGCTTCTACTCTGCGTATTGCATTCTCAAGTCTTGATAAACGTGACATTGACTCAACCTACGAGGCAATTTACACTGTGGCTCATGAACTTGCTGATGGACCAGAAAAAAAATAACAGCAGAAAACTGTTTTTTATAACAACTGTCATTTGTATCGGAGCGGTTTTTATGCTGTCGGCATGTAGCCGCTTTGGTACAAAAACAGATTCACATACGATGCCTTCAAATGATGAATGTATCGTTCTGTGGACTGACAATCCTTCTTTTGCTCTGTACGCAGAGCTGTACAATCAAAAAAATCCTCAGAATCCGGTCGTAGTTGTATACAAAGATAACCCGGCCGATTCCATTCCTCCGGCAAAGGATGAACTTTCTCCTGACGTCATTATCGGCCCCTGGCTGAAAAGCTCATCTACCAGGAAGTATTATCTGCCATTAACGTATTTATTTACGAATGGTACTTTGAGCCGCGACCAATTCTACGAACCGCTTATAGCTGCCGGCTGTATTGAAGAACGGCCGTATCTGCTTCCGGTAAGCTTCAATTTGAACGCCATGCTGTTTAAGGCTACTGATGCCGGCTTTATTACGGATAATTATGTGGTAACGCTGGATGAAATTCGGGAAAGCGGGAAAAAGTTCAATAAACAGACTGGTTCAGGATTGTATACTGCCATGAGTTATGCACCAAGCTGGATTCCCGGGTTTTTATACACTGCAGCAGTACTGCAGGGGGCTGATTTTTCTTATGCAAATAAAGTTCTTGAGTGGAATCAGGCAATGCTTGATGAAACCATAGCCTTCATGAAATCCTGGACTTGCGAATCTAATGAATCAACAGAAACAGAGCAGGATTTTCAGTTCAAGTATTTGTATACACCGAATATCAAGTGGGCAAATCAGGAGCAGGTGCTTTTTTCATATGTAACCAGTAATCAGCTTTTTGCTACAGCAGAAGAAAAGCTTGAAGGCCTTGATTACCGTTGGGTATCTCATAATGGCAAAATTCTGGTAGAAGATGATATTGTTTGGATAGGACTGTATAAAAATTCCGGTAAGTTACGTAAAGCTGAAAAATTCCTGTTGTGGTTGCTGAATGAAGATACCCAGCGGGAATTGATGGAGTATATGCAGTCTCTTAATTTTGTAACGACGGAATTCGGTATTGCCGGAGGTTTTTCTTCTCTGAAAAATGTAAACGGGTATGTTCTTCCGGTATTTTATCCTGAACTGTTGGGAAATCTGCCTCAGGAAAAGAGCCTGATGGTACAGTCTTCGCTTCCTGATCATTGGAAAAGCATGAAGGAACGTGTTGTAATACCGTATCTGGAACTAAATACGGATGCAGATCGTCACCGCAGTGAGGAAATCGAACGTTTGCCACCACCTACGATGCAGGATTTGCTCACAGAGTGGGGAAAACAGTATTTTAACTGATTCCTGCTGGAACTTATACTGCTACATCAACTACGAGGCCTGTTTGCGGTGCTAATCCTGCCAGTGCATAGGGTGTGTTTTGTGCTTGATCCAACGATCTGTGCAACAGGTTTTCGTATTCTGTAATTTTTGAATCCAATTGAACATCGGTCATGGAAGCAAGCTCTGACTGTTCTGCTTCTGTAGGAGCTGTTACTTTTTTCATGCTTACCAGCTGATCAATCAGGTGATTCAGAATCTGAAGCTTATTTACGGCAACGCCATCCTGCCCATCTGATACAGGAATTCCCGAAACGTGATTAAACTGTGAATAAATAACCTGGTTTGTGTTTACAGGTACATACACAGTACCTGAATTCAGGTTTGCATATGTTGTATATGAAGAAAGATTTACTCCAGCAGAAATCACTTTTTTCCTCCGATTGCCGTTCTATGTATTTCATCGGAACCGGAGGAAAAAGGTTTAGTACAAAGCCTTATTTTTTCTGGCTTTTAGCCATTTCCTGCATCATGGAAATCATTGTTTCTGCATTTTCTGATGCAATGAGTTTTTCAACAAAGGCAGGGTCGCGAAGAATGAAACTCATAGATGACAGAAGCAGAATGTGTGGTGAAGGAATTTTTCTTGGTGAAACAATCATGACAAAGAATCGTGATTTTTCGCCATCAAGTGAATTAAAGTCAACTCCTTCCGGGCAGATACCAATGGCAATACAGGTATCGGTTACACCGTCGGTTTTTGCATGAGGGAATGCTATACCACGCTGCATACCGGTACTCATGACACTTTCGCGTTCCAGAACTTCATCAAGAACTTTCTGCCAGTTATGTACATGGCCGCTGTTTGCCAGCAGTAGAACCATTTCTTTCAGAATTTCATCTTTTGTGGTTCCGGTAAGATGCATGCTGACTACATCTGGATTTATCAGAGACATAACATTTTCATCAGTACGTGAAATATTAGGTTCCTGTTCAAGAACAGAGTGTGAAATGTTGGAGTAGTTACCTTTAAGTTTATCAATCATTTCTGTCAGCGACAGCATTACCTCATATACACTGTTCTTTACAAATCCAGCATCTTCAGCAGCTGTTTCAATGACGATAATCGATTCTTCCACACTTACTGAAATTGAAATATCGTCCTTGCGGGCCTGACTAAGATTCTGGTCAAAATCCATCATCTGAACAAAGAAGCCTTCGCCACGCAGTTGCTTCAGGAACATGTCGATGACAAGCAGGGCAAGATCCCGGCTTCCAAAATCCCAGCTGAATGATACGTTGTCGCTTGAACGTGATTCGTGTCTTGTTCCTTTTCCTGCGATTGAAAGAGAACCTGAAATAATTGGGGGAGCGATTAATGTAGTTACTAATGTCATAAGGATGACAACGCCGAACATGGATTCATCCAGAATACCGGCGGTAAGACCGATACCAGCGATAATCAATGCAACTTCGCCACGGGGAACCATACCGCATCCAATACGGAGGGCACCTTTCAGGTTAAATCCGAATGCCATTGCAGGAAGACCACAACCAATGATTTTGGCAATGACAGCAGTAACGGTGTAAATGGCACCAAATATCAGAACTTCTTTTGAGAACAATGTCTGAACATTTACCATCATACCCATGACAGCAAAGAATACCGGTACAAAGAAGGCGTACAGACCATGAAGACGCTCTTCAATGATGGCTGCAATATCGGTTCCTGAAAGGGAAAGTCCCATTACGTAGGCCCCGATAATCATGGCCAGACCCTGACTTTCAAAAAGACCACCCAGAAGCAGTGCAAGTCCCAGACCACAAATGGCAAAGTCGTGAGGACGTTTGAACAGCTTCAGGAAACTGGCTATTTTCTTTGCAAATACCAGTCCCAGTACGGTGAATATCAGCCATACACCAATAGCATGAATAGCGATTTTTGCAATAGCAGTACCGTCAATTGAGATGCCTGAGCCACCAGCATTAAGAGCTGCTACAATACCCATGACAACGGCCAGAAGTACGATACCCAGAACGTCATCAAATACAGCTGAAGCAAGAATGGTAACTCCTTCAGGGCTATCCATCTTTTTCTTGTCAGAAAGGATACGGGCGGTAATACCTACAGATGTTGCGGTGGACATGATACCCAGGAACAGGCAGCGTACATCCATGAAACTGGTATGCCACAGGAATACACCGCACAAATCTCCGATAACAAATGATGCAGCAACTCCACCAACACCAATGACACCGCCGGCCAGGGAGTATTTAAGGAAAAGTCCCAGATCAGTTTCAAGGCCGGATGCAAAAAGCAAGATAATGGAGGCTACTATGGAAAAACCATAGAGCTCCGGTGTTACTGCAATTGACGTGTGGGTAACAGGGAAGAGTCCCTCAGGAAACCCAGGAAGGGCAATTGCTCCAAGTGCGTAAGGGCCAATAACAATACCGGCAATCAGTTCTCCGAGAACTGTAGAAATATGGGCTTTTTTTGCTAACCAGCCAAAAAGTCGGACAGCGAAAATAATAAAACCAAGCTGAAGAACCAGCACGGTCATTCGGGCAGTAATGTCTGTTTCCATAAATTTGTCCTTCAGGATGAATCTGCATCCTTAAGGGAGTTTGTTCTTTTGACTCCCTTCTGAAATTTAAACTTTTTAAAGTATGAATATAGTGACATATTTTGCGGTATTACGCAATTCTTACGGTTTTATAAACTGTTTTTCTCGTAAAATATGACGAAAATATGTGTTTTTTTCCTTACTTTTCGCCAGTTCCTGACTGATAAACTATTGCCCAACCAGACAAAAACAGATATATTTTTAACGATTTCGAACCGTTCTAATGAGCGGGATATAGGAGATATACTACATGAAACTTGAAGACATTAAACATGCCGGTATTAAAGCATGGGTTGAAGAAGTTATCAAAATGTGTGAACCAGATGAGGTTTACGTATGCGATGGTTCTGTTGAAGAATATGACCGCCTGATGAAAAAATGCGTTGACGCAGGTCTCGCTACTCCACTGGCTAAAAAACCAAACAGCTTCCTGTTCCGCTCACTGCCTTCAGACGTTGCCCGCGTTGAAGCCCGTACCTTTATTTCTTCAGTAAAAGAAGAAGATGCAGGTCCAACCAACCACTGGATTGATCCTGTTGAACTGAAAGCTACCATGAAAGGTCTGTACACCGGTTGTATGCACGGCCGCACCATGTACGTAATTCCTTTCTGTATGGGTCCACTGGGTTCACCTATTTCAAAGAACGGTATTGAAATTACCGACTCTGAATACGTAGTTCTGAACATGGACATCATGACCCGTGCCGGTAAAAAAGTACTGGACGTAATCGGTACTGACGGTGAATTCGTTCCTTGTCTGCACTCAGTTGGTAAACCACTGAACAACGGTGAAACCGATGGCGGAATCTGGCCATGTGCTGACGTTGAACACAAATACATTTCTCAGTTCCCGGAAGAACACCTTATCTGGTCTTACGGATCAGGTTACGGTGGAAACGCTCTGCTGGGTAAAAAATGTTTCGCACTCCGCATTGCTACCGTTCTTGCTAAAGAAGAAGGCTGGCTTGCTGAACACATGCTTATCCTGAAACTCACCAACCCTAAAGGTGAAGTTAAATACGTAACCGGTGCTTTCCCATCAGCTTGTGGTAAAACCAACCTGGCAATGCTTATTCCTACCATCCCAGGATGGAAAGTTGAAACCATCGGTGACGATATTGCATGGATGAAATTCGGCGAAGACGGACGTCTGTATGCAATCAACCCAGAAGCTGGTTTCTTCGGTGTAGCACCAGGAACCTCAGATCAGTCTAACAAGAACGCTCTGATTTCTGCTTCTAAAAACACTATTTTCACCAACTGTGCACTGACTGAAGACGGTGACGTATGGTGGGAAGGAATCGGATATCCTGCTACCGGTAAACTGGTAGACTGGAAAGGCAACACCCGCGACGCTCTGCCAAAAGACAAAGCTCCTAAAGGCGAAGAAATGGCTCATCCAAACGCTCGTTTCACCGCTCCTGCCAACCAGTGTCCATGTATCGCTCCTGAATGGGAAGATCCTAAAGGTGTTCCGATTTCTGCAATCCTGTTCGGTGGACGCCGTCCTTCAACTGTTCCACTGGTACACCAGGCCCGCAACTGGAACCACGGTGTATTCCTTGGTTCAATCGTAGGTTCAGAAATTACCGCTGCTTCTACCATTAACGCTGCAGAAGTTGGTAAAATCCGCCGTGACCCATTCGCTATCCTGCCATTCTGTGGTTACAACATGGGTGACTACTTCCAGCACTGGGTAAACGTTGGTAAAGCTGCAAAAGATCAGGACAAACTGCCTAAGATTTTCTACGTTAACTGGTTCCGCAAGGACGAAAACAACGCAGATCTTCCTGGTGGATTCATGTGGCCAGGATACGGCGATAACTCACGTGTTCTCGCTTGGATCTTCGCCCGCTGTGATGGTGCTGATAACGCTGTTGAAACCGCTATCGGTTACATGCCAAAAGAAGGTGCCCTGAACCTGGACGGTCTGGACGAAGTTTACAAAGCTCAGATTCCTGCAATCACTGCTGTAGACAAAGAAGGCTGGCTGAAAGAATGTAAAGACATTCGTGAAAACCACTATCCAAAATTCGGTTCTCACCTGCCTGCTGAATTAACAGCATGTCTTGATGACCTGGAAGCTCGTCTGAGCAAATAAGGCTTTCGCGAGTTTTGGTAAGTAAGCTTCGCTTACGTCCAAAACTCGTAAGCTGGCCGAATGGCCAGCGTCATGACCTCGAGGCTCGCCTGAGCAAGTAATGATTCTGCAAGTTTGGATAAGTAAGCTC
>JAZLJW010000051.1:0-8481 GCA_045597345.1 Treponemataceae bacterium | reverse complement strand
TGTAATATCAGGATTAGAGTTTTCCAAAGCCAGCATCATGTATTTTCTGTCATCGGTTACATTTTCTGAAAACTCAAAATTGCGGTACAGAAAGCGGATTACTTCGTCGTGGGTCTGATTGCGAAGTGCTTCCTCCAGATAGAAATCTGCATTTTTCATAAGAAGAAACTTATCGGCAGAAGCTCCGAATAAGTTTTCAATTGTATCCAGTTCTGTATCATTTTTCAGGGCAAAAAGAAAATCATCTGATGCGACAGCTTTCTTTTTGATGTTCCAGAATACGATGTTTTCTATAATGACGATGATTACAACTGCCAGCATTGTGAAGTAGAAGCCTAAATCCAATCCCCAAAGCTGGGAAGTGCCAAATGTGTTTATGTAGAAGTTTGTTAAGTTCATTGTGTTCTCCTTAATAGTCATCCCGAACTTGATTCGAGATCTATGCATATGAGATGCTGAAACAAGTTCAGCATGACGTCATCGTTTTGCATAACGAGAAACAAGTTCAGCATGACGAGGTTTAATCCGCATGCCGAGTTTTGATCAGGGTGACGAGGTTTGATCAGGGTGACGAGGTTTGTCAGCATGACGACAGTTACGTCACCCTGAACTTGTTTCAGGGTCTGTATGTCTGTTATTTTCCTACAACAACTCTCCAAAATGTCGTACATATGCCTTCTTCAAGCTTGTTGCCAGTGCCATGTAAAGCAGGATACATGGAATCAAATAAGCAAAGTAACTTGCAGGCAAAGCCACGAATCCAAGAAGCGCACCAAATGGTGTAAACGGAATGATTGTAAGCACTGCAATTCCTGTAAAGGTAAGCAAGGTCAAAGGCAGACTTGCACGGCTCTGGATAAACGGCAGTTTTGGCGTACGGATCATATGGATGACCAGTGTCTGGCTCCACATGGACTCTATGAACCATCCGGCCTGGAACATGGCTGCATATCTGAACTGCATCATTTCAAGTTCTGCACCAGTAAAATGATTGGGCAGATCGTTGAACAGGATGCCATTGCTGACAAACAGCGGACAGAAGACAAAATACATGAAAATGTAAGTAGTAAAGTCAAAGATGGAGCTGGTAGGCCCAATCCAGATCATAAAGTTACCCACACTGCCGGCATCCCATTTACGGGGAACGGCAAGGAATTCTTCATCAACGTTATCCCACGGAATGGCTGTACAGCTCAAATCGTAAATCAGATTCAGGAAAATCAGGTGTACGCTCATCATGGGCAGGAACGGAAGCAGGGCAGAGGCTGCAAGAACACTGAACATGTTGCCGAAGTTTGAACTGGCCGTCATCTTGATGTACTTGATCATGTTGGCATACGTTTTCCGGCCTTCCACAATGCCTTCTTCCAGAACCATCAGATCTTTTTCCAGCAGAATGATGTCTGCGCTTTCCTTTGCAATATCAACAGCACTGTCTACAGAAATACCCACATCGCTTACCTTCATGGCCTGAGCATCATTGATGCCGTCTCCCATGAATCCCACCGTGTGGCCGTTCTGCCGGAGAATCGTCACAACACGTGCCTTCTGGTCCGGAGTCAGCTTTGCAAATACCTGGGTCTTTTCAACTACACGGCACAGCTGTTCGTCACTCATTTTTTCAATGTCACTTCCCAATACCATATTGTGTACGGTAAGACCAACCTGGCGGCAGATGGTTCTGGTAACTTTTTCGTTGTCACCAGTCAGAATCTTTGTTTCTACCCCATGATTTTTCAGTGCACGGATTGCTTCTGCCGTAGACTCTTTTGGCGGATCAAGAAATGCCAGGTATCCTAAGAGAACCATGTCCTTTTCATCTTCCACACTGAATTTTCCTACAGGAGATGGATTGGTTTTGTGGGCAAGGGCCAGCACGCGGAAACCGTCGTTGTTGAAGTCATCTACGGTTTTCAGAATCCGCTGCTTTACTTCCTCGTCAATAGGGCGGACAACGCCGTCCATCTCTACAAACGAACATACTGCCAGCATTTCTTCTACTGCACCCTTTGTTACCATCTGTGACTTTCCGTTGCGGTCCTTTACAACCACTGACAGTCTGCGGCGGGTAAAATCAAAGGGAATTTCGTCCACTTTTTCATAGTTTTCACTTAAATCCAGAAGCTCCGGATTGCTGTTTTCTTCTTCTTCCGTTTTCCGGATAATGGCCAGGTCCATGACATTCTTGTAGCCGGTCTGAAAATAACTGTTCAGATAGGCATGGCGCAGAATGCGGGTATCTTCGGCACCGCTGGTGTTCCAGTGATATTCAAGAATGACCTTGTCCTGGGTCAATGTTCCGGTTTTATCGGTACAGAGAATATCGATGGCACCAAAGTTCTGAATGGAATTCAGATTCTTTACGATAGTCTTCTTCTTTGCCATGCTGACAGCCCCTTTTGCAAGACAGGTGGTGACAATCATGGGGAGCATTTCCGGGGTAAGACCTACGGCAATGGAAATGGCAAACAGAAAAGCCTGCAGCCAGTCGCCTTTGGTAATTCCGTTGATAACAAAGACTACCGGAACCATGACGAACATAAAGCGGATCAATACCCAGGAAACTGAGTTTACGCCCTTTGAAAAACTGGTTTCAACACTTTCTTCGCTGATATTCCGGGCCATGGTACCAAAAAGGGTCGTATCCCCGGTGGTAACGGCAACTGCAGTGGCACTGCCGGAGATGACGCTGGATCCCATGAAGGCGATGTTTGGATACTCTGTCAGCTGGTCACGTACTGCTGCTTTTTCAGCAGATTTTTCAACGCCTTCACTTTCACCGGTAAGGCTTGATTCGCTGACGAAAAAGTCCTTTGCCTCAAGAATCCGGACATCGCAGGGTATCATATCGCCGGAACTTAAGTGAATGATGTCGCCGGGAACAACTTCGTCCAGTGGAATTTCCATTTTCGGTCTGTTCCGGCGGGTGACGGTACAAGTGGTGGTTATCATGGCAAGCAGTTTTTCGGCTGCATTGCCGCTGCGGGATTCCTGCACAAAACGCAGGGTTCCTGACAGAATTACCATGGTCAGAATGATGATGACCGTCAGCGGATCAAAATCTTCCGGCGTGTTCCCCAGCAGGCTGAAGGCTGGAAAAATCATGTCGGTAGCAGCTGACACCAGTGCCAGAACAATCAGGATGGCAGTAAAAGGATTGATGAAGGCTTCTGCAATCTTTTTCCCAAGGGATTTCTTTTTTCCTTTGGTGATGGTGTTTTTACCGAAATGACTGCGCTGGTCACGAACTTCAGATTCAGTTAATCCTGTAAGCCGTGAACCCAGGGTAGAAAGAATTTCCGGTACTGTTGACGTGGCGGCATCGGTAAGACGCCGTTTTACCGTGTCCAGAAAAACAGCGTTCTGAACCAGACGCTTTTTAACGGTAAGATTCTTTTTCATGTATACCTCCTGTGCGTACTGTCATCCCGAACTTGATTCGGGATCTTCTGAATAAGATGCTGAAACAAGTTCAGCATGACGTGTTGCTCGAAAAAATAAGTCACCCTGAACTTGTTTCAGGGTCTACAGGAGGTAGTTTAGGTTTTTATGCTTTCAAAATGTATGGCGGAATTATTGCTTTTTTCTTGCGATGTAATCGCAAGAATTTCGCCATATTTTTCATAATTCATTCGTGGTACACTTTGAAGTATGACAATACGTACCATTCTGCGCCGTTCCTTCATCAATCCCTTTTCGCTGATCCTTATCAGTCTGGCAGCTGTTTCCTTCATTACGGATGTGCTGTTTGCTTCAAACTTTTCAAGGAATTTTTCTACTACCATCATCCTGCTTACCATGTATGTGGTATCCGCAGTAATACGGCTGAAACAGGAGACAAAAGCCCAGCGGACAGCCGATTTTCTGGCATCCTTTGGAAAAGAGGGCCAGACCGGCGGACATCTGAAAACCGGCGATACGGTTTTTCTTGAAGCCGGTATGACGGTGCCTTGTACGGTTCGGCTTACTGATGCCGCAGATTTTTATGTTTCAGAATCAGCCATTACCGGCGAAAGCGATATTCTTGAAAAAACAGCTGGTGACGTGTGCAGGGCCGGTTCCATTGTGATTGGCGGTAAGGCTGAATGTGTTGTCATGGAACAGGACCGGCAGTTTGACCGTCAGGCTTTCATACCGGACAAGAAGAAGAACACCGGCGAAAAGCAGAGACAGTCCTTTGATAAAGGTGCTTCTTCCATCGCTGCCGTGTTGCTTCGTTTTGCTGTGGTGCTTATTCCTCTGGTCTTCATCATCAGTTTTTCTACCCGGGGAAACGTGCTCCGTTCCTTTTTGTTCAGCCTTTCCGTTGGCGTGGGCCTTATTCCTGAAATGCTTCCTATGGTGGTAAATGCCTGTCTGGCTCATGGGGCTGCCGTTATGGGAAAAAAGCAGACGGTGGTAAAAAACATCAATGCCATGCAGAGTTTTGCAAGCCTTGATGTACTCTGTGTTGATAAAACAGGTACTCTGACCGGCGACCGGATCCTGTTGGAATATTACATGGACATTCTGGGAGACGAAAACCAGCAGGTTCTGGAATATGCATACCTTAACAGTCTGTATCACTCTGGCGTTAAGAATCATCTGGATGCCGGCATACTGGCGGTAAAGGAATGGGAGCGTTTTACGAAATCTGCAGAAGAAGCTGAATGCTGCTACCGGAAAATTGATTCATTTCCCTTTGATTACCGGAAAAAAACAGCTTCTGTGCTGGTACGGAAGAATGGAGAAAAGGAAAACCTGCTGATTGTAAAAGGCGGCGTAGAAGCCATTCTTGAAAAATGCACGTCCTTTGAATACCGGAATCAGATTGTATCCCTTGATGATGAAAGCCGGGCACAGGCGTTGGAGATGACCGGTGACATGGCCCTTGATGGCATGAAACTGGTGGCAGTTGCATATAAAAAAATTACAGGCAGTACCATTACGGTACAGGAAGAATCTGAACTGACTCTGGCAGGATTCCTTGCCTTTTTTGATGCTCCAAAACAGAGCGCCCTGAGTGCCATTGAAAAACTGAAGGCTCAGAACATCAGTGTGCGGGTTCTGTCGGGTGATAAAAAGCAGGTGACCCAGTCAATCTGCCGCCGTCTGAAATTGAATACTGACCGCATGATGACGGGAAAAGAACTTTCGGACCTGAAGGATGATGAAATACTCCAGCGGGTAGAAACTACAGAAGTGTTTGCCGAACTGACCCCTGAACAGAAACAGCTTGTTATCCGCATTCTGCAGCAGAATGGCCACACGGTCGGGTTTCTTGGTGACGGCCTGAACGACGTCAGTGCCATCAGTGCCTGTGATGCGGGCATCAGTGTGGAAAACGCCGTTCCTGCCTTAAAGGAATGTGCCAACGTGCTCCTTATGAAAAAGGACTTGAATATTCTTGAAGAAGGTATTATCCAGGGCCGAAAAGCGTTCATGAACATGACCAAGTACATTCAGATTACCGCCAGTTCCAACTTTGGAAACATTTTTTCCATCGTACTTGCTTCGGTCCTACTGCCTTTTTTCCCCATGACCGGGTTACAGCTGCTGCTGCTCAATCTGCTGTACGATACCCTGTGCCTCTCGTTCCCCTGGGACAATGTGGATGAAGAAGAGTGCAGAAAACCATTAGAGTGGTCAGGCCGGCATCTGGGATCTTTCATGCGGTTTTTCGGCCCGGTCAGTTCCCTGTTTGATATTCTGACCTTTGTGTTTCTCTATTTTGACCTGTGCCCGTCCCTGTGCGGTGGTCCCTATGAAACACTGTCTGCCGCTGCTCAGAACCAGTTTGCTTCAATTTTCCAGACAGGATGGTTTCTTGAGTCCCTCTGGACGCAGGTTCTCATTCTGCTTCTTTTACGGACAGAGAAAATTCCTTTTGTGCAGAGTATGCCTTCCGTACCGTTTCAGGTGGTAACCGTCTGCGGTATCATACTGTTTACAGCCCTGGTCTATACTCCCATCGGAACAAGTGTCGGGTTGTGTCCGCTACCGTTCCGGTATTACGGGTTTCTGCTGGGTATCGCTGCATCCTACCTGGCTCTTATGACTCTGGCAAAAAAACAGTATGTCAGAAAGCACAAGGCATTGTACTGAGGAGGGGACATGAAAAAGAAAGTTGAGTACATAACATTGTCCCAGGAACTAACCCGGCAGTTGATCAACAGTCTTCATGCAGGTACCGGTGACAAGGAGAAACAGGAACTGGAGTCTTCTCTTCTGGATCTGCTTGCCGGAAATACCAATGCCCTGGTTATTGATTGTGGAACAGCAGAAACCTATGTGTATGAAGATGTTATCCGGGCACCTGGTCTTGCAATTTTCCGGAAGGAACGGAAAGTCCTGAAAAATGGAGAAGAAATCCTTTTAACGCCAAAAGAATTTGACATACTGTTTTTTCTGGCTTCTAACCGGGGTGAAGTTTTTACCAAGGAACAGATTTATTATGCCGTGTGGAAGGAAGGGTATTTTCTTGATGAAAGCAATATTATGGCGTTTATCAGGAAACTCCGTAAGAAAGTAGAAACAAATCCCGATTCCCCGGAGTACATTCAGACTGTCTGGGGAATCGGGTATAAGTTTGTGGAATAGCGTCTGTAAAGAACGTCAGTTATTTTCGTCTTTGTTCTTGGCGTCGTTCTCGGCCATCATGGCTCTGAACTCTTCCATGCCGAACTGTTTAATCAACTTGAACTGCAGGTCTTTAAAGTCCAGTCCGCCCTGAGCAAAGAACAGCTTACAGATGCTGTATTTGCTGAAGAACATCATCTGGTGGCTCTGAGCTTTCCATTCGCCATTGGTGCCGTTCCAGGTAAGGCTTGCGGCAATAACGCCACCGGTCATGACAGACACAGGCATCTGGGCAATTTCAGAAGAATCAGATTTTGCGGTCCAGGTCAGTTCGTACATACCGGTATCAACAGCGTCAACACCGAATACGTAAGTACCGCCTTTGCTTGAAGAAAGACCGGTCAGATCTACGGTGCCGCCTTCTTTGGTGAAAGAGAACCATGGCATGTCGGTCAGCGGTTCGCTGGCATCAGTTTCCGGACGGTTGATGATTTCTACCGGTTCAGCACAGCCTTCTGCCCGTTTGCCGCAGGGGTATTTCTTTACCCAGGTGATGATGTTGTCTGCATTGCGCAAAAGTTCTTCACGGGTAATGTCACCGGCTGCAAGGGCTGTCAGGGTGTTGTCGTTCATGCTGTTGACGTGGGCATCACTTGATACCATCCACAGGTCGTTCTGGGCACGAACCATGGCATCGGTCTGGGTGGTCAGCGGTTTTTCATCTTCTTCATCCTTCATCTCTGCCCACCAGTCAGTCATGACGATTCCCTTGAATCCCCATTCATCGCGCAGAATGGTGGTGTTCAGATCATAACTTGAAGCAGTCCAGGTACCGTTGATACCGCCGTAGGTGGTCATGATGACATCTGCCCCGGCTTCTTTTACGGCCATTTCATAGCCTTTCAGGTAAATTTCGCGCATGGCACGGGCAGAAACAATACAGTTGATGGTACGGCGTCCCAGTTCCTGGTTGTTGCCGGCATAGTGCTTCAGTGAACCTGAAACACCGGATGCGTGCATACCACGGATGGTAGCTGCAGCGAATTTACCGGTAATGAAAGGGTCTTCAGAGAAGTATTCAAAGTTACGTCCGTTCAGTGGGGAGCGGTGAATGTTGATACCAGGGCCCAAAAGGATGTCTACGTTGTTGTAGCGCATTTCAAGACCACAGCAGGTATACAGTTTTTCAGTAAGTTCAGTGTTAAAAGTGCATGCCTGCATGGTTCCGATAGGCATGCTGAATGCCTGAACACCTGAGTCCAGACGGATTCCTGAAGGACCATCGGTACAGCATCCAACTGGAATGCCTTTTGCCTTAAGGCTGTCAGAAACGCCACCGAATGCTGCTGCAGTTCCGGGAGTAACTTTAGGAGAGCCCATACCTTCACCGCGGATGATGCAGGAAAGGTCATCATCAGAAAGTGAATAGAGCAGGTCTTTATTTGGAGAAGCTTCCAGCTGTGCCTTAATGCGGCCCAAGTTTTCAAAACGGCGTGAAAGCTGCCGTGGAGGGTATGCTTTAAGGGTAGTGGTAGCAAAGGTACCGTCAGCCTGAGCTGCAATACGGTTCAGGTCTACAACCGGGTGCAGACAGTCGTGAAGCTGTTCTACAACAGTCAGGGCGTCAAAGGTAAAGGTTCCGGCAACGGCAGCAGAACGTACGTCTGAACCGGTATACACCGTGTAGGTTCCGGCTTCCAGAACCCAGGCATCTGCGTTTCCGGTTACGCCGGTGTCATCAAAGCTTGCAAAGGTAGAAACAGGAACGGTAATGGTCACGGTTTCTGCTGCCTTGGGAGCCAGTTCTGCAGTTTTTGCAAAGCCTGCAAGAACGCGGGCGGGTTTATCAAGTTTTCCAGCAGGAGAACCAATATACAGCTGTACTACTTCTTTACCGGCAACACTACCAGTGTTGGTAACGGT
>JAZLJW010000050.1:0-1267 GCA_045597345.1 Treponemataceae bacterium | reverse complement strand
GGCTACGATCCGACTTCGACGGGAGCGCATATGCACGCTGTAAGTAAAACTGGGACCCACTTTTTAATGCAATGTAGATTGCATTTTGCTGGTTCATTTAAAATAAAGCAGGCACCTTAATCAAGGTGCCTGTTGTGTTTTTAGTTTACAAGTGCGTCAGGGTTTACTGTTACACCGTTTTTGTACACTGTGAAGTGCAGGTGAGGGCCGGTACTCATACCGGTATTTCCTACTTTCCCGATCACTGTATTCGTATAAACGAAGTTTCCTTTTTTGCAGGTAATAGCACTTAAGTGGCCATACAGGGTTTTGTAGCCCGAGTGGTGGGTAATGATTACGTAGTTACCGTAAGTGTCGTTGTAACCGGCTGTTGTAACTGTCCCGTCCAAAGCCGCATAAACCGGAGTTCCCTGAGGACATGCGTAGTCAGAACCAGAGTGGAAAGAACGTTTTCCAGTAAATGGAGAAGAACGCCATCCGTATGGTGAAGATTTCCAGTATCGGGCTTTGATTGGTTTGTGGAACAAGTCTCCGTTGATTTCCTGACGGGTTGCCCAGTCCATTTCTGCATCAGGGAGGAACAATGTGGTTCCGCTTTTCAGTTCCATTCCTACTGTCATGGAGTTGGCTGTTGCAGTTTTTACAGCGTCGATTTCATATTTCTCTGCGATTGAATCAAAAGTTTCAGAGTCTGTTTTTACTGTATAAAGAATACCGGCACTTGAAGGAATTTTAAGGTACTGGCCAGGCTGGATAAGGCGGCTCTGTTTAATACTGTTTACACTGATAATTGTATCCTGTGTAATGTTGTATTTTTCTGCGATGATACCAATCATGTCACCCTGTTTTACACGGTAAGTCTGATAGGTAACGATGTTGTCTTCAGATACATTTTCTGAATCAGGAATAATAGTATGATCTGTTTCCTGGGCAGCCTGTGCATCATAAGATTTAAGGAGCTCTGCCATGAGAGTTTCATCATCAGAGTTTGTATTTGTATTCTGTTTTGCTGTAGGTGCAGATGGAGTTTCGAAACCACCAATACCGGTTCGTTCATTCCAGTGGCTGTATGTGAGTACTGTAAAGAATGTAGCTGCGAGACCCATAGTACATCCACAAACGGAAGCACAGATAACCCGCTTAACTTTTGTATCTAAAATCATTGAAACACTTTTGGTAATATTCCCACCAATTTTCCCCATTATACCACATAATCTTTCAAAAGAAACATTGTTTTTCATGATAACATCCTTTTTTTACTTCTTTT
>JAZLJW010000049.1:0-42870 GCA_045597345.1 Treponemataceae bacterium | reverse complement strand
GGCAAACAACCTGATGAATACATGAAGGCAGCCGCACGAATCGCAGCTTCGTGGTAAGGTGGCGGAACCACCGACGTCTACAGCTACCTGCTAAGGTGCGTAGCACCGTCGGGAGCTGCCAGGCTTTTTTTTATTCACGGTTATTTCCGTAAAAAGTGTTATTAAATTAATGTAATTTTTGATAAACTGAAAAATTCTACTATGTTATAAATGATGACACTGAATGTACTTTTTCATACATTAAAATCTCTTTCAAAACAGAATTAAATTCAGTTAAGGAATATCTTGAATCTCTGGAACCGAATTTCAACGGATTCGAGGACTTTCTATTAACAGAGAAGTCTGAAAAAGTAATTTCTTTCCCACATTGCAATTCATTCAACATAAAGAAATATGGTTACAAGGGACTTATTCAAAGATTCCTTTGCAAGGACTGTCATATGGCGACATAAAATTTTAGATGCTTTGCAGAACATGCAAGCAAATGTAATTTTGGAAGGAATTGTCGAAGTCGACGAAGCTTTTTCCCCTAATTCATTCAAAGGAAATCACAAGAAATCTGTCATATTTAACATGCCTGGAAAAGCACATAAACGTAGAAATCAGACACATAAACGAGGACTTTCTAAAGAAAAGGTTTGTGTTCCGTGTGCCATAACCAGAAACGGACTTTCACTTGCAAAAATCACAAACTTGGGACGTATATCTGCAAAAGACATTCATCACGCATTCGACAATCGTAATATGCCTAGTTCAATTTATTGCATAGATGCTATTTCTTGCTAAAACGATTTGGCGAGAGCATAAAAATCGGAATTTGATTCAGTTGAAAACAGGAAAATCGAAGGTAGGAATTTACCACATTCAGCAAACTATCTGGTCTGGCATAATTTCTTGAACTACGCAAAAGAAAGTTAAGCAGAAAAGACAACTATTTTTGCCGATATCGTATTTACTATAAACAAAGTAGATTTAAGCAAGTCTATTCCAGTAAGACCTGCTTTACTAGCGTAAAGAAAGAAGTGAAGTTTGTAGGGTAAATCAAAAAAATGTTTATAATATTTAAATGAACTTAAGGGAGGTTCGGTATGGATAGAAAATATTATTTTACAGTTGGAGCACCTATATCACAAGAACGAAATTTTGTTATTTTCTGGAATGAATCAAACCTTTCTGTAGAGGAAATTGATAAAGGCGTTTATGAGCCGACAAAAGGCGACAAATACCCATTGCACCCATTAAATGAACTGAAAAGTTATCTTGAGTCTCATAGATGGACAGCTATCTATAGAAGTATGATTGATTATGAAGGCGATTCTGAATTGAATAAGTTTATCGAATCAGAAAACATACATGTTCTTGAAAATGAAGATGAAATAAAAGAATTTTTTGCTGAGTATGAGAAAACGCATTAAACATATCTAATTATCAAAAATTGCCTCTGGAAATGGTACGTTTCATCTAGGTTACCATCTTCTAAATCAACATTTTTCACTATTTGATTGAAGAAATCTCTTTAAGCAGCGGTATCTGTCAGGTCTAATAATTTGCCATTCCCTATTGGCAATGAATTATTTTGCACTTTTAGTCGGATAGTAGTATTCAGTAAATTATCTATTGCCATATTTGTGATTGCATTGACACCTATGCTATTTATTTTACGTGCAATTAAGATTGGGTTAGATTCTTGAAAAATTAAACCTTTATGAATTTCAATAAAGTCTTCTTGTGTTATTTTAAACATACATAATTAGTATCCGGCTATATAAAAGACTTCCAAACTTTTACGTGCTGGAAGTCCCATAATTTTATGAAATTTTTATTTTCTGTGTCGCAAAAAAAACATCCTTGTATTCGTCAGTTTGCCCCATGTCCTTTGCATCCCAACGCAGTTCTATTTCTTCTCCTACTGGTATACCTTTATACAATGAATTTTCTTCCTCTGAAAAAGAATAGCCAGCAATTCCAAATTCGAGCGATGTCCTTGCAATAGATGACATTGATGCCAAGACGCTAAAAGAACCTATTGAGACCGATGAAGTAATAACATTTTTACGGACATTGCCTATAAAAAAAGGCAGGAGTCGTCTGATATACCGACACCTGCCCAGGGTTTATAGGAGGTTAAATTTTATTTGATACCGCTGATGGCGATAGACTGGATAATCATCCTCTGGAAAGTGAAGAACAAAAGCAGTGTTGGCAGCATGGCGATAACAGATGCAGCCATAATCAGTGCATAGTCACTCTGAATGGCATAATAGGAGTTAAAAGAGCGGATTACAACCTGTAATGTCCAAAGTCGTTCACTTCGCAGGAAGATTGTTGGAGCAAGATAATCGTTCCAGATTCCCATGAACCAGAGCATAAGCTGTGTACCAAGTGCACCTTTCATTAACGGAAGGAATATTTTGAAGTAGATGCCAAAGTATCCCAGTCCGTCAAGTTTAGCAGCTTCCATAAGCTCTGTCGGAATGCTGTACAGGTTCTGCCGCAGGAAAAAAATCATACTGACGTTACCGAAACAACCTGGAATAATCAGTGGCAACAAGCTGTTTGTCCAACGAAGTTTTGTGAAAAGAACATACTGAGGAATCATGACAACTGCAAAAGGAATCATGATAGTAGCAAGTAATGAGAGAAAAAGTACGTTTTTTCCGCGGAACTGTAATTTGGCAAAGGCAAAGGCTGCTAATGACGACGTGAATCCACCAATCAGAAGTACGGGGATTTCTACGCTAACTGAATTAATAATACCGCGAAGGAACTCCCCCTTTTTGAATACTTCTGCATATTTTCCCCAGACAACAGGACTGGGAATAATGGTAAGCGATCCAGAAAGTATTTGGTTTTTAGTCATGAATGATGTTGCCACCATGTAGATAAGTGGAAACACCATACATAACGCACCAAAGATAAGGAAAAGGAAGATGAATATTTCTCCAATAGTCATTCTTGATGAAGAATGGACTCTCGGTTTTGGGGTATAAGAAATTGCTTCACTTGTAGTCATTTTTTACTCCGTTACTACCCATTTATCCTGGCCTTTGAAATTGATTCCTGTAATGATGAATATGATAACGGCCAGAATAAGGGCCACTGCACAACCATATCCAAGCTGCTGGTTTTTGAAGGCTTTATCGTACAGGTAATATACAATAGTGGCAGCACCATAATTTGTTCCGCCGTTGGTGGTCATTACCTGAACTTCTACGAATACTTGGAATCCACCAATTAAGCTGGTAATTAAAATATAGAAAGAAACTGGTGAAATGAGCGGTAGAGTAATCGCTCTGAATGACTGGAATGCGTTGGCACCGTCAATTTTTACAGCTTCATAATATGTCTTTGGAATGTTTTTAAGTCCGGCAAGATAAAGAATTACTGAAGTTCCCAAACCTTTCCAAACCATAAAAATAATCATGGATACTTTAACCATATGTTCGTCACCAAGCCAGTTGGGACCATGTTTCCCGGTTAAAAATTTGATGATGGTATTGAACAGACCGTAATCATAATTGAAAACCCATGACCACAGAATTGAAACAGCAACAAGTGAAGAGACAACGGGTACATAATACATAGTTGGAAACAGTCTCTTTAATGGTATGTGAGGTGAATTTAATCCCAGCGCAATCAGAAGTCCTAATATCATACCTATAGGAATACCAATCATATAAATGATGGTTGTTCCCATTGATTTCCAAAATTTTGGATCGGTGAAAATATCAATGTAGTTAGCAAAACCTGCCATTGCCTTGATTAGAGAGTTAATACCTGTCCATTTGCTGAAACTGGCCACAATAGCAAAACCGATGGGGTATGCCATAAAAAGCAAAAAACCGATGAATGGAGATGCTATGAACAGCCATGCCATTCTTTCTTCGTGTTTTGCCATCTGCGATAATGTTTTGTTCTTTGTTTTCATGTCAGTAATAAAAGTAAAGGGGCTGTCTTAGGAAGTTATAAGACAACCCCTTTGTTAATTAGTGGTTATTTTTTTGCTGAGTTCTGCAGTTCGATAGCAGTATCCAGTGCTTTCTGCATTTTAGGCTGTACAGTTGCAAGATAATCGTCAACGGTTACAGAACCATTTTTACAGTTAGCAATACCTTCAAGGAAGATGTTCCACCATTCACCGTTGTAGGTATAGGTTGTTTCAGTAAAGATACCATTATAGGTGTCGTTTCCTTCGATGTAACCGAAGATAACATCTACGTTGTTAGCGTAAGGAATCTTTCCGTTTTCTACCAGAGTCTTGAAGTTAGATTTTGCATAGTCACGGATGTTAGGCAGCTGCAGTGAGTGACCAGTGGTTTCACCGCTTACAGCGCGCTGACCGTCCAGGTCGGTAGACAGTTTCTGAATCAGTTTTGCACACAGTTCAGGATTTTTAGCTTTAGAAGAAACAGCATAACCTACAGTTCCCAGCCATGCAGTTGAACGGCCGTCACCAGAAGGTCCTACTGGCCAACCACACAGATCCCAGTTATAAGGGAAGGTATTTTTATCCATGAATGCTGCAACGTCCCAGGTACCACAAGCGTAGAAAGCAACCTGTCCATCAAGCCATCTCTGGTATCCACCAAGAGCAGTATCCTGTTCTACTGAAGGAGTTACATGATATTTGCTGGTTAAGTCACAGTAGTACTGGAATGCTTCGCGGAAAGCCTTGTCTTCGTTTACAACAACTTTGGTGTAATCAGAATTCAGGAAGTGACCGCCGTTTCCGTACAGGTAAGGAGTCATACCGAATGCATCAGCGTTGGCAACACCCCACTGATCAATTTCGCCATCACCATCGGTGTCTTTAGTAAGTTTTTTACAAACATCAAGGAATTCTGCAAAAGTGTATGGTTTTTTCGGATCAGGATAAGGAAGGCCTGCTGCATCAAAAATATCTTTATTGTAAGCAAATGCGAAACAAGAAAGATCTTTTGGCAGACAGTACAGTGAACCTTTACCGATTTCATTGCCGTCATAGCGGTAAGCACCGATAATTGCCGGCCACAGATTGTTTACAGCGCTTGCATCTACGTAAGCATCGAGGGCAAGAGCGCGACCGTTATCAACGTAGCTTCTTACTGATTCTGGTCCAATGTAGAAAACATCAGGCATATCGTTTGCAGTCATAGCTGCAATCATTTTTGTATTGTATTCATCCTGGGTAGTGATTTCAAATTCAATACCAGCAATTTCATCTTTGTGTTCTTCAGCAAAGTCAGCAACAATTTTTTCGTAAATCTTTTTTTCATGTTCCTGCATATACAGCAGAACCTTGATTTTCTGTTTAGACGGATTTGAACCACATCCAGTCACGGTAAAAACCATTGATAAAACAAGGCAGATTGCCATGCCTAACCCAACAAGCTTTTTCACTTTCATATTTTCCTCCAATTTTGACCTCATACCAGCCATGATGTATAGCAGCCACTGTATGAGGTCTTGCTTCAACTTTTTATATAGTAAGCCGTGAATATTCTGCTGTCAATAAATTTGTTTAAAATATTTTATGTAAAACTAAAGTAAACGGTATTTCATTAGCAAAATAATCAGATATATGGTCGTAAGTTATGTAAGGTATATATAAAATTAAAATAATATACTTTTTTTTTTAGCATTTATTATATACACTGGTTGGAGAAGAGAGGGAAAAAATGCAGCACATTTCTTCATTGGATGAAGGACTCGAGATATTTAAGGCATTAAGTTCAGAAGTCAGGATTCAAATTATAAAAATTCTAATCAAACATCCTGATGTAAACCTTAATGAACTTGCCAATAAACTGCACATTACCAACGGCGCTATTACCAATCATATCAAGAAACTGGAAGCTGCGGGGATTATCACGGCGGTCAGTGATAAGGGCGGTCATGGAAATGACAAGCTTTATGCTGTTACCATGGATAAACTGCTGGTAGATATTTCTGAAATCAGGATTCCGGATAATGTTTATAACGCCAGCATTAAAGTCGGTCATTTTACTGATTATGAAGTATATCCAACCTGTGGTATTGCTACCTCAAAGGCACTGATTGGCGAAGTTGATGATTCCCGGTATTTTTCTCACACAGACCGGTATAATGCTGATATTCTTTGGTTTACTAAAGGATATGTGGACTATAATCTACCGAATTTCATTCCGAATAACCAGAAGATTACCCAGCTGCTGATTTCTGCAGAATTAAGCTCGGAAGCTCCCGGCATCAATAATGTGTGGCCCAGTGACATCAATTTTTATCTGAATGATGTGTTTCTGGGTACATGGACTTCTCCAGGGGACTTTGGCGATGTGCCGGGTATCTTTACACCGGACTGGTGGTTCCCCAACTGGAATCAGTATGGTCTGCTCAAGATGATTGTCATCAATGAGGATGGTACCTACATTGACGGCCTGAAAATTTCAGAGGTGAACATTACCCAGTTTAAACTTGATTCAAAAAGTAAGCTGAAATTTAGGATTGCAGTTGATGAACGGTCAAAGAATGTGGGTGGTGTTACCATTTTTGGAAGCAATTTCGGTAACTACAATCAGGATATCAATATCAGTATACATTACGTACCGAAAGATAAGGTACTGGATTGAACAGAAAATGAAAGCCGTACGTTGCAACAGGAAACAGCGTACGGCTTTTTTCTATTGGAACATGATATTCTCGTACTTGAAAACGGGACGAAGTCCTTCCGGGGCGGAGGAATCTGTCCATTCAACCTTCATGACATAGGTATGCCGGTTCGGGTCGTACAGGGAGTTACCTTCAATTTTTTCATACTGACGGGCATGGAATACGCAGATATCGGTACCATCAGGAAGTCTGGTAAAGGAATTGTGTCCGGGGCCGAAAAAGCCTTTTTCCTTATCGGTTGTAAGAACCGGATACCGTTCCTTCTTCCATGCCTTGGGGTCAAGAATGTCATTTGATTCATCAATACTCAGCATTCCCATGCAGTAGAATTCTCCGGTAGAGCTGGCAGAATAAGTGATGAAGATTTTTCCGTCTTTCTGGATAACTGCTGGGCCTTCGTTTACCCAGATGCCCTGGCGTTCCCAGTCGTAATCAGGAGTAGTAAGAAGAATCTGTGCGGTGCTGAGTTTAGTGGGACTTTCCATTTTAGCAATGTACAGGTTTGAAATCTGAATACCAACGCTTACTTTCTCTGCCCACACATAATACCATTCCCCGTTGTGGAAAAAAACGGTGGAATCAAGGGAGAATGCTTCAAAAGAGTAAATATCATCATCACTACGCTGCATTTTGCCCATTTCTACCCAGGTATCCTTCATGGGATCAGAACCGGTACACTTGAGGATGAAAGGACGGATTGCCCAGATATCATCGGTTCGGCCCCCGGCAAAATAGATATACCATACGCCATTCATCAAATGAATTTCCGGTGCCCAGATATGTTTTGACATCTCACCGTTTTCGTGTTTTTTCCAGATAGTTATTTCCTCTGCGGTGGCCAAACCTTCTATGGTGTCTGCACAGCGCAGGACAATGCTGTTATAGGCCGGAACTGATGCGGTAAAGTAGTATTTTCCGTTTTCAAAGCATACGTACGGGTCGGCACGCTGCTCAATGAACGGTGTGTTGTATTCAGTTTTAATTACAGTACTCATTTTTTTACACCCCAAATCGTTTCGTTATTTTCTCCAATTGCGGAAAAGGTCATTTTCATAGTGTGCTCCAGAGATTCATCTTCCTGGGCAAAAAAATAGCCGTGAAATGTAATACCGTTAAGGATAAATACTGCTACAGGGCTTCCTTTCTTTTCTTCCCAGGATCCGATGGTTTCGTTATCTTCATTAATAATCGTGCCGTTTGATTTCAGTTTGATGTCTTTGGGCTTTTTGACAGAGGATCCGTCTGAAATAAAGCCATGATTGATGAACTCGTATGCGCCGATGATTTCTTTTTTGCTGTAACCTTCCGGCTCAAGTATGTTTCCGCGGTTTTCAAATACGGCGGTAACCGGCCATCCCTGATCGTTGACAAACTGCTGATGGACGCGTACTTCAAAATATTCTCCAGCACTTTCAAAACGGGTATGGTAGAACAGATACATTTGGCCGTTATCATCGATGAAACTGGAACAATGCCCAGGGGATCGATAACCACTGCTGGCGGTAAAATGGTAGTTTCCCATTACCTTAATGCCCTGTTCAAAATAGTTAGTCCGTTTTGATTCAAAGATGGCGCCTCTTCCGGCAGCATCTACATAGGGCCCGGTCGGCGATTTTGAACGGAACAGCCGCATATTGTATCCTGAAACTGAATCAAGATAATTGTAGGTGGTATACAGGTAGTACCAGCCATTTTCCGCGTCATAGACCACAAAAGGACCTTCGCCGGAAAGGGTATGTCCGCCAGAAATCTGTGTTCCAAAATACTTATCAATTTTACGGCCATCAGGTGTGGTGCCATTTTTACCGGGATATAATGCTTTACCGGTTTTGGGGTCAATTTCAAGTATGAAGATACCTCCTGACCAGGAACCGTACGTCATCCAGAGACGTCCGTCAGCATCAAAAAACAGACCTGGATCAATGGCATTGGGGGCGTAATCGGTATTGTAGGTTTTACCGATGGTCCATTCAGGATTTAATCCCGGTTCAATCTGTCCGCTTTCCATCAGTTGGGGGAGGTTGGTATTGGTCCATTGCTTGTCAATCTTGCTCTTCTTGTCTTTTGAACTGATTTCCGTAAAACCGGAGTATACCAGAGTGCCTTTATAGGTGTATCCGCCATCAATACGGTCAGAAACAGCATACCCGATGCAGGACCGGCAATAGGTTGATGAGGTACAGTAGTAGAGCATGTATGCTCCGGTACTGCCGTCATCATTTTTGTAGTGGGGATTCCAGAAGACCTGTGGAGCCCATACGGCAAAACCGCCGGTACAGTCGGCATCATTATAGCCGGCCCATGCAAAGGATTCCTTCAGGTTTTCTACCAGATTACCGTACAGAACGTTGTTTTTTCTTGCGTAACCGTTGGTAAAACTTTCCCAGTTGGCAAGGTCTGCAGACCGGGCGGCAACTCCATGAGTTCCGAAGAGGTAGTACAGAGGAGTCTCGGTAGCTGCTGTGCTGTCTGTATTCTGTTTAACGATGCAGGGATCGTGAATGGAAACACGTTTAAGTTCTCCGGTGATAGCGGATTGTACTGCATCTGATGTATCACATCCCATAAAAACTCCCATGCAAATGCAGGCTAAAAAAAACAGCCGTCCTTTGTGCATATACCCTCGGTAATTCATTTTAATATTAACTAAAATATTATTATAAACATTAAAATTAAAAAGTCAAATGAAGAAAAGGCCGGATGAAATGAAAAAGAAGGGGATCCCGAAACAAGTTCGGGATGACGGTTAAGTGTTTGAGATGACGATTGCTGCGTTCGGGATGACGGTTGAGGGTTCGGAATGACGGTTAAGTGTTTGAGATTACGGGTGTGGCGTTCGGGATTACGTCAGATGATGCGGTTTATCGCCGGGTAATGACTTTCCAGGATTCAAGAATAGACTGGTGCCTGATGCCGACGGCGTCAAATCTGATGGTCTGGAACGCAAACTGCATGATGGGCCCGGCACAGAAAGCACAGAGAATGGTACCGATGCCCACTGGACCACCCAGCAGGTAACCGATTCCGGTAACGCAGGCCAGCAGTACGATGCTGATAAGTCCGATAGGGAGCTTTGGCAGCCGTCTTTTAAGGCCTACCAGCAGGGTATCGCGGGGCCCACAACCTAATGAGGACATCATGTAGGTGCCTTGGGTGTACCCGATGATGGCAAGACCGATAAGGGTCATGATGATACCTCTCGCCAGGTTTGATGGAACTGGAACGATGTCCAGGTAGTTGAACAGATCAACTGATTTTCCTACGACGATGGAATCGATGATCATGGCGATACCGATGGGCTCCCGCATGATGATGTCGATGGTCAGAATGATGAGGGATACAGTAATGGACGCATTACCGTACATGATGCCGAAAGTGTGGGCCAGCCCCAGATTGAATACATCCCAAGGGGCAGCACCGATACTGGCGTGTATGGTCAGATACACGCCAAAGCCGTTAACGAACAGGGAAAAGGCAGCAAGAAACATGTTAAGCAGGATTTTGCCCCACGTATCATTCTGCTGAAGTTTTTGAATAGTCATTATGATAACCTTGCAGCACTTATTCTATACAAAAAGCCTCAGCATAACTACCGGGTTTCAGAGAATATCGATCATCTCTCCGGCCAGAGCCTTGTTCATGCTGCGGACTGCACAGAACTTGCCGCACATGGAACAGGTATCGCTGTGGTCTGATTCCGGAGCGCGGCTGTCCCGGATGGCTTTTGCCGTTTCCGGATCCAGGGCACAGTCGAACTGGGCATCCCAATCAAGTTTTCGTCTGGCATCGGCCATACGGTCGTCAATGTCACGGGCGCCGGGAATGCCTTTGGCAATATCAGCTGCATGGGCGGCAATCTTACTGGCAATGATGCCCTGCTTAACGTCATCTACATTGGGAAGTGCCAGATGTTCTGCCGGCGTTACGTAACACAGGAAACTGGCACCGTTCATGGCGGCAATGGCACCACCGATGGCTGCGGTAATGTGGTCGTATCCCGGCGCAATGTCCGTTACCAGAGGCCCCAGAACGTAGAAAGGGGCCCCCATGCAGATGGTCTGTTGTACTTTCATGTTGGCGGCAATCTGATCCATGGGCACGTGGCCGGGACCTTCTACCATTACCTGTACGTTATGTTCCCAGGCCCGCTTGGTAAGTTCTCCCAGGCGTACCAGTTCTTCTATCTGGCATACATCGGTGGCATCTGCCAGACAGCCGGGGCGGCAGGCATCGCCAAGACTGATGGTGACATCGTGTTTTTCGCAGATGTCAAGAATTTCATCATAATATTCGTAGAACGGGTTTTCGTTACCGGTCATGGACATCCATGCAAATACCAGAGAACCTCCGCGGCTTACGATATTCATCTTGCGTTTGTGTTTTTTAATCTGTTCAATGGTTTTCAGGGTAATACCGCAGTGCAGGGTGACAAAGTCTACTCCGTCTTCGGCATGCAGGCGTACTACGTCAATAAAGTCTTTTGCCGTTAAGGTGGCAAGATCCCGCTGGTAATGAATGACACTGTCGTACACCGGTACGGTACCGATCATGGCGGGACATTCATGGGTCAGCTTCTGGCGGAAGGGCTGGGTGTTGCCGTGGCTTGAAAGATCCATGATGGCCTCAGCCCCCATATCAACGGCTTTCATCACCTTCTGCATTTCAATGTCGTAGTCCTTGCAGTCCCTGCTGACCCCCAGGTTTACGTTGATTTTGGTACGCAGGGCGCTGCCGACGCCTTCAGGATTCAATGAGGTGTGGTGCCTGTTGGCAGGAATGGCAACTTTTCCTTCTGCTACCAGCTGAACCAGTTTCTGAATGTCCATGTGCTCTTTCTCTGCAACGGCCTTCATTTCTTTTGTCACGATGCCTTTTCGTGCGGCATCCATCTGTGTGGTGTAGTTCACTTTTTTATCCTCTTTTTTCAGTTGATGTTCCAGTTATGTGCCAGTGGCCCGTTGCCTTTGCCTAAATCAAGCATGGCGTTCAGTGCCCCGGTAATATACGTTTTTGCCTGCTGTACGGCTTCTTCCAGAGCCAGTCCTTTTGCCAGGTTTGCGGCTATGGCGCTTGAAAGAGTACAGCCGGTGCCGTGGTTATTAGGGTTATTGACCCGTTCCGTGTGATACCAGCGGCTGGTTCTGCCAGTAAAAAGAAAATCGTCAGCAGCGCCTGAAAGATGGCCGCCTTTAAGGAGTACGCTGCAGCCAAAACGGTCATGCAGCTGCCGGGCTGCCTGTTCCATGTGGGGTGCAGTTGTGATTTCAAGACCGGTAAGGGATGCGGCTTCGCTCAGGTTAGGCGTAATAAGGGTTGCAAGGGGAAACAGTTCCTGCTGCAGTGTTGTCACTGCCGTTTCTGACAGCAGACTGGTGCCGCTGGTAGAGAGCATGACCGGGTCTGCCACAATGTTTTTCAAACCATACTGGCGGACAGCCCTGGCGATGACGGATATGAGGGCTGGGGAAGATACCATGCCTACTTTTATGGAGTCGGGGAATATATCGGTAACTACGGCGTCTATCTGTGCCTGCAGAAATTCAGGTGGTACTTCCATGACGGCAGAAATGCCGGTGGTATTCTGTGCCGTCAGGGCAGTTATGGCGCTCATGGCATACACCCGGTTACAAGTAATGGTCTTTATGTCGGCCTGAATGCCTGCACCACCGGAAGAATCACTGCCGGCAATGGTTAACGTTGTTTTAATGAAAGGCTCCTTTTCTGGTCTGGAAAGGAACGGAAAAGAATGAGCAGAACTGCTGTCGATTCCCTACGTTGGCATTATCCAAATCAGGTGCGGTCGAAGCGAAACAGCTTCCTCTCAGCTCACTTATGGTGGCTCCCGAATATGTGGCCATTCTAGAAAAAAATAAAAAAACAGTCAATGTTTCTATGTATAGGTACTTGTCATTTTCGCGATTTTTCATTTACTATGCTCATATATTGCATGGGTACTGTTCCTGACATTCAGGAACGGTTGAGAAATACCATTTGAACCTGTCAGTTAATACTGTCGTAGGGAGCAGCTTGTACGTTTGAACAATTGGCTCGCCTTTGGCGGGCTTTTTTTTTGGAGTTTTTATGAAAGTTGAAGATGTAAGAAAGAAAATCATCGAAGCGGTAAACAAAGTACGGGAATGCCGGCCACTGGCTCCCAGTGTTACCAATACGGTAACAGTAAATCTGGTTGCCAATGCCCAGCTGGCGGTAGGTGGCAGTGCAGCCATGGTGTATCTGAGCGATGAAGGTGAGTGCGTGGCAGATATGGGCGGTGCCGTATATCTGAATCTTGGAACCCTGTTTCCGTTTTATGACGAAACCATTCCCCGGACGGCACGGCGTCTGCATGACCTGCAGAAAAACTGGGTGCTTGATCCGGTAGGACTGGGAATCGGTTCTCTCCGGACCAAACTGGTTCTGGGACTGAAAGATACTCCGCCCACCATTCTCCGGGGTAATGCCAGTGAAATCATTGCCGTTGCAAAGCTGTGGGGACTTGTTTCTGATTCTGACTCCAGCGGGCCGGTGGGCGTTGACACTGCTGATACGGTAGAGGCTGCAGAAGAAGCTGCCTGCGTGGTGGCTCGGTTTATTCACGGTGCGGTAGCCGTAAGCGGCAAGGTAGATCTGGTAACAGACGGTACAGTAGTGGCCTATTCACACGGAGGCTCTGCCTATATGGAACGTATTACCGGTGCCGGCTGTTCCTTAGGGGGTGTCTGCGCTGTATATGCAGCTGTTACCGACCCCTTCACCGCAGCCCTGACGGCAACCCAGATGTATAACCTGGCAGGCAGCCGGGCAGAAAAGAAATGCTATGGTTCCGGCAGTTTTCAGACCTGCTTTCTTGATGAACTGTATAACGCCAGTGCAGAAGATGTTGCACTGAATGAATTCACTATAAAAGAGTTATGAGAGGTAAAAAAATGAACACTTTGATTGCAGTAGCAATTGCGCCCTTTGGCGTCGGCGATGAACTGGCCAAAGAAGTAGCAGAAGTTGTAAAGGTTATCCGGGAATCAGGACTTCCCAACAAAACCTATTCCATGTTTACGGAAATTGAGGGCGAATGGGATGAGGTTATGAAAGTGGTAAAGGATGCCACCTTTGTTCTGGCAGAAAAGGGCATCAGAACGGAAGTCATCATGAAAATGGATATCCGGCCCGGGTATGAAAACATGATGACAGAAAAACTTGACCGTATGGAACGGCAGATGTAGGGGATCAGAATGACTTTTGATGTAAGCAAGTATCTGATTCTGGGCCGGGAAAACACCAACGGCAGAAGGGTTGAAGATGTGGTTATGGCAGCTGTTGATGCCGGCTTTACCTTTATCCAGATCAGGTCAAAGGAAGAATCGGCTCAGGAAATGATTGAAGACTGTGTGGCAGTCTCTGATCTTCTGGTCCGCATGGGGAAAAGCGATGACATTACTGTAGTGGTCAATGACCGGCTTGATGTCATACTGGCTGCCCGGGAACAGGGCGCAAAGATTGACGGCATTCATGTAGGTCAGACCGATATTCCGGTACAGGTGTGCAGAAAATACCTGGGAAAAGATGCAGTTATCGGTCTGAGTGCTCCTACCAAAGACCTGATTGACTATGTCCGGCAGTACAACGTAAAGGACATTGACTACTTTGGTGCGGGGCCGGTTCATGAAACTGCCACCAAACCTGACTGCGGCATGGATGAAAACGGCAAGGTCATCACAAAACCTATGGAAGAACTGGCAGAACTTGCCCGTGTCAGCCCTATTCCCGTCGTTGTCGGTGGCGGCGTAAAGATCAACGATATTCAGCCGCTTAAAAATACGGGCGTTGACGGCTTTTTTGTCATCAGCGCCGTAACCAATGCCGCCGATCCTTATACGGCAGCAAAAGAACTGTCTGATGCCTGGGACAGATAACTGATGACCTGGTACCCATCCTGACAGAAAACGGTACTGCAGGCCTGTGCTTCTGCAAGACTGGTGTTGGTATGGGTGCAGGCGTCGTACATGCCCACGGTCAGAAAGCCTGCCTGCTGTGCTGTCTTCAAAGCCTGGGGAGAATCCTCGAAAACCAGGGTGTGCTCCGGCTTTGAAGACAGAAAGTCCGCTGCCGTCTGAAAAATAAAGGGTACGCTTTTTGACGTTTTCAGTTCAAAGCAGGTGAAGATTTTTATAAAGTACGGGGCCAGATTCCGGTTTTCAAGGCAGCCGGAAAACATATCCCGGTCTGAACTGGTGGCTATGACGCAGGGAATGTGCTGTTCTGAAAGAAACTTAAGCAGCTGTGCCATGCCGGGTTTAGGCTGGATGACGGTGGTGTACGTATCTTTCAGGACACTGATGATGCCGTCGTTTATCTGAGGGATGGTGTAAGGGAGATGGTAGTGATCCTTAAGGTACTGGGCACCTTCATCCATGTTCATCTGGAGCAGGGTTGCTCCCAGATTTTTTTCTGCCTGCAGTCCTAACGAATGGAGATACAGTTCGCCTGCATTAAACCACATATCCATGGAATCAAGAATAGTGCCGTCCAGGTCAAAAATTGCGCCGGTAATGGTCATGTTACTGCTGCTTCCGTACCTGCCGCGGCGTAATGCCGTACAGCTTCTTGAAGGTACGCATAAAAGTTTTGTAGTTGGTAATGCCGTGCTTTTCCAGAAGCCGTTCCAGACTGGCATCGGAATTCCGCAAGTCTTCGTACAGGTTCATGGTCCGAACGGTAGTCAAATAGTCGAGGAAGGTCTGTCCCGTATACTTCTTGAACAGCCGGCAGAAGTATTCTTTTGTAATATTTACCTGTCCGGCAGCGTCTTCCAGAGTAATATTTGCAGTGCTATTACTTCGTACCCATTCAACGATTTCAATCATGCGGCTCATGTCGCGTGTGTTTGATTCAGAAATTTTTGTATCAATCAGATTATGGCTGTGGTATTTGTAGAGGGATGACAGAAAACCATACAGTGCTGCATTGAAATCAAGCTGCCAGCCGTCATACCGGTCTTGATATATGTTTTCCATGCCTGAAAGGTGTTCTTTAAGGCCTGGGGTTGCTGCTATGGATTCGGCAGTTATATAGCTGTCAAATCTGATGGAATCAAAGTCCGGCAACAGCTGGTCAAGCAGGGTAAATGGAATCTGTAGCAGAGTGTATTGGCTGTCTGAAGATTCGGTTATCAGCTGCGTGGAATGTAATTCACCGCTGTTGACAATCAGCATATCGCCATAGGTCAACTTAAAAGTTTCAGACTGTACAACTGCAGTCATGGATTCTTCAAGCAGGTAAAGAATTTCAATGTATTCGTGCCAGTGTATAGGTACGTTTACACAGTGCAGATAGGTCAGCGTATTGGTTTCATGTTCTGACGGCGTATAAAAGGCAACCGGTAAGGTATCTGTGTTATTGATATGTTCAAGAATTGCCTGGTCTTTAGTTATGGAATCCATATATCAAAATTGGCATATTCAGCGTTATATGTCAATAATGACAGAAATACCGTCAATATAAGTTTAAAATATCAAAATAATGTAAAATCTATATGAAAATTGTTGCAGATTTCGCAAAAGAAATCAATATCAGCATAAAAATAGTCAAAATAGATGGTAGCCGATGGAATAGAAAATATATATATTGATGTCAACAACGACGAAGAAAGCGTAAGGAGAGAAACTCTATGAATTACATGACTCAGAATTATCAGTTTAACGCAATGCTGGAACGCGACACCAACGTACGTGGTCTTGAATTTGAAGCTGTTCGTGCTCAGAAAAAACAGAAGAAAGGCAAAGCACCTGCAGAACGTCGCGAAGTTGTATGGACCTTCAGTCAGCTGGCTGCAGCATTCTGATAGATTCTTTCTGTTAGAACGTACAGTTTGAATAATTTGCCGCCGGGATCAGAGGAAGTAAGGATTCCTTCCTCTGACTAGCTTGGTGGCTTTTTTTTGCCTTTTTGGACTTTTCATGCTCCCGGTATGGTCACTTTCCCGATAATGCCGGTTAGGGATGCGATGGCAAGACCGTAATTGGTCATGGGGACCTGGGCTGCAAGGGCCTGTTCCTGCCGGGAAAGCATATAATTCCGGTTGAACATGCAGCTGCCGCATTGGATTATCAGGTTATAGCGGGAAAGTTCTTCACCCTGGGGAAAATCAGTTCCCCGCACAAAATCAATCTGCAATCCTTCTCCCACCTTTTTCCGAAGCAGACGGGGAATTTTTACCCGGCCGATATCTTCTTCTACCGGTGCATGGGTGCATGCTTCGGCAATCAGGACGCGGCTATGTTCTGTAAGGGAAGCGATAGCCTTTGCTCCTGCAACAAATCCGGTAATATCACCTTTCTGGGCTGCCAGCAGAACGCTGAAACTGGTAAGAAGGGTTCCTTGCGGCACCAGCGGTTCAACCTGGGCGAATACCTGACTGTCGGTAATAATCAGTTTTGGCGGAGCCTTCAGGGCGTTCAGTGCCGGCTGTAATCCTTCGGTGGGAACGCTCAGGGTAATGCAGCCCTTATCCAGCAGTTCACGAAGCACCTGTACCTGGGGGAGTATCAGGCGGCCCTGAGGAGCTTCTGCATCCTGGGGCATTACCAGAATGACTACATCGCCGGTAGTGCAGAGATTTCCCGTAATGGTTTCCCGGTGGGAAGCGGCCTGTTTCTGCAGCAGGTTGGAAATATCTGCCAGCAATGCAGCTTTTTCTGCGGTACCGGCATCACTTCCCAAGGTAATGGCACTGACAAAGGCAATTACCGGTTCCGATGAAAGGGCTGCTGCTACTTTCTTTTTCAGTTCCGGTTCCGTGACGCCTTCTTCTACTGCATCCATCTTGTTGATGATAACCATCCAGGGTTTGCCTTTTGCCGTAAGGGTGCTGATGACGCCTTTTTCAACAGTCAGGGAATCAAGACGGGAGCCGTCAATGACAACAAGGGCACCGTCACAGGTATCCAAAGCCCGTTCTGTCCGTTTGATCCGTTCCTGTCCCAATACGGTGTCATCGTCAAGGCCGGGTGTATCAAGAAATACTACCGGTCCCAGACCGTGAATTTCCATGGGTTTTGACACCAGGTCAGTGGTGGTTCCTGCCAAAGGCGAAACCATGGCCGTTTCCTGTCCGGTAAGGGCGTTCAAAAGGGAGGATTTCCCGCTGTTGGTGCGGCCTACCAGAGCAATATGGGTTCTGTTTCCGGTGCTTGCTGTCTGTATCATGCTGTACTCTCCTTAGAACCGGAAGTCACGGGCGCCGGCTTCTTCTTCCTTCAGGTAATCAATTACCTTCTGCCGCACTGCCAGGTTGGGGATGTTTTCCAGTTCCTTCAGAATCAGCCGGTCACCGATGGTGCGTGTTTCCGGGCTGGCATAGTCTTCCAGATATTCCTTTAAGGTAATGAGTGCGTTGGGGTGACAGCAGTTGGAAATCTGGCCGCTCTTAACCAGACTCATGAACCGGTCACCGGTACGGCCGGCGCGGTAACAGGCGGTACAGAAACTTGGCACGTGGTCCGTTTCCATAAGCCAGCGGACAACTTCATCCAGGGTGCGGTGGTCGCTTACATCAAACTGGGCAGTTTCTTCAGGTGGCAGTTCTTCGGTGTAACCGCCAACGGACGTACGGGAACCGCCGGAAATCTGGGAAACACCCAGGTCGATGACGCGGGCACGGGTACGGGGGCTTTCGCGGGTAGATACAATCATGCCGGTGTAGGGAACGGCGATACGGATAATCGATACGATTTTGGCAAAGGTATCGTCATCAATGGCGTTTTCAAAGGTGCCGGCATCAATGTCATCGGCATTACGGATACGGGGAACGCTGATGGTGTGGGGGCCGACACCTTTTGCAGCTTCCAGGTGTTCTGCGTGCATCAGAAGACCTACAAAGTCGTATTCATAAGTGTTGAGTCCAAAGAGAACACCGCAGCCTACATCGTCAATGCCGCCATCCATGGCACGGTCCATGGCTTCGGTATGGTAGGCGTAATCGGATTTTGGTCCGGTGGGGTGCAGTTTTTCGTAGGCTTCCTTGTTGTAGGTTTCCTGGAACAGAATGTAGGTACCGATGCCGGCATCCTTTAACTTACGGTAGTTTTCTACGGTGGTGGCGGCAATATTTACGTTTACGCGGCGGATGGCACCGTTTTTGTGCTTGATGGAATAGATGGTCTCAATGGATTCCAGTACGTATTCAATAGGGTTATGAATGGGGTCTTCGCCGGTTTCCAGGGCAAGGCGCTTGTGTCCCATATCCTGCAGGGCGATAACTTCATTCCGGATCTGTTCCTGAGTCAGCTTAACGCGGGGAATATGCTTGTTCTTTGCATGGTAGGGGCAGTATACGCAGCCGTTGATGCAGTAGTTTGACAGATACAGTGGGGCGAACAGGACGATGCGGTTACCGTAGAACTTCTGCTTGATTTCCCGGGCCACGTCTTCCATGCGCTCATTCAGTTCAGGAATGTCGCATTCCAGAAGAACGGCGGCTTCACGGTGGGTTAAGCCTTTGCAGTCACGGGCTCGCTCAATAAGACTGCTGATAAGTTCCTTATCGCTTTTGTGGGCTTTGGCCCATTCCAGGGTTTCAAGAATTTCGGTGTTGTCGATGAATTCAGTTGCATGTGGAGATTTTACGTTGTACATAGTTTTTGTTTCCTTTTTTTCAAAAAATTAAGTGTATGTGGGAAATCCCTTTCGGACAGTTGAAAACCGTCTATGAAAATACTGTCAGTCAGTCAGAGCCTGTCAAAACCGCTCGCTAGCGTCGCTACAGGTACAGGCCGGCAAGGAAACTATACGGTATGGTCAAGGCACGTTTCACTTAAAGCCTTGACTCATCCGTGTTCACGGTGTTAGCAAAGCTTACACCGTGAATCGAACCGGCCTGCAACAGTTTTTGCCAGTCTCTGCCTTCCTTCCCGTATTTTCATATGGAGCTTCACAAAGCTGTCAGTCAGGGTTTACGTCTACTTTTGTGGAGTCGGGGTGATGGTTTTGCTGCTGACGCCGGACAGAGCCCCCAGTTTGCCGCTCAGGGCATTGATGGCATCCTGCGGGGCATCAAGCACCACGCTGATAATGGAAAGGTTTTCTTTTTTGTAGGGTAATCCCATACGCCCGATGATGTACTGACTGTAGTCGTGGAGCAGACTGTTCAGTTTTTCTACGGAATCGGGGTTGGTGACGATGATGCCGATGACGGCTACACGGGTTTCTTCCGCGTTCATAAGAAATCTCCTTCTTTGTCAGAGGGCACAGCGAGAATTGCATGTGGTCTTTCAAATTAGATGTGTAATGTGTACCGTTGTGAGGTAAATCACCATAGCCTTACGGAATATCTTGAAGCGACATTCCGCAGTAATCTATCCGGTAGTAAGCATAGTATACGCTATAGATAAAAAAATATCAAATGAAAAGTTGTCCGGTTATAACCAGGCGTCATCATCCTTTATGTCTTCCAGACGATCAACCGGGCTCTGGGCTTCCGTCTGATTCTGTTTGAGCCATTTTAACGGTGACATACCGTATACCGATTTGAACGCCCGGCTGAAGTGGAACTGGTTTTCGTATCCTACTTCTTTACCGATCTGTTCTACACTTTTATCAGACAGAAGCAGCAGCTTACTGGCTTTTGACATACGGTACTGCAGCAGGAATTCCTGGGGAGAAAGCCCCATGTATTCATGAAACAGCTTGCCGAAATAGCTCCGGTTAATACCGCAGATATCAGCAATGTCTTCTACCGAAATATTTTTCTGATAATTGATTTCAATAAAGTTCATGGCTTCTTTCAGATAAAAGTCATGCAATGTCTTTTTCTTGACGGTCAGGGTCGAGCGGGAAGACCGGACAAAAGCATCCAGAAACAGATACAGGTGACCTATCAGGGTAAAGGAGGTTTCCGAACTGTTGTTTACAATGAACTGCATTTCATTGTACATGCGGGTGCACTGTGCTTTGTCCCGGCTGCGGTACACCGGCTGGTCAATGGAGAAACCTGCCAGATCCATGGCCTCTTTGGCTACCAGTCCGTCAAATTCTATCCAGCAGTAAGTCCAGGGATTGTTGCCATCGGCTATGTAGGTTGTTATCTGTCCGGGGTAGATGAGGAATCCCTGGCCGGCAGTAAGGGTGTAAATGTCATCTTCTCCCTGGGAATTACGGGCCCATAGTTTTCCCTGACCGGAAGAAATGTAATGGAACAGATAGTGGTTTCTGGTTGCCGGTCCAAAGGAATGTCCGGGCTGGCACTGTTCGGAACCGAACTGAAAAAGGGTCAGATCGATGAATTTTTCATTTTTAAAAATAGTAAAGGAAAGACTTTTCATATAATAGATTCAGTGTAAATCCGAATATACCAAAATGCTAGATTTTTTTACATTTTTTCAACAAAAGGTTTCAAATTGGTATAATTTTGGTGAAATTCTGCTATGTATAGTAAAAAAATCCGATGTTACGATTTTATGTATCAAAACGAAAAGGTCGTTTACGGCCATGGAGGAACTATGAAAAAATCGTTTGTTGCTATGACAGCTGCCCTTCTGGCAGCTTGTCTCATGCTGTGTGGATGCGCAAAAAAAGAAGCTCCAAAAGAATTAAAAGTTACCATCTGGGATAACAACCAGCGCGAAGGACTGCAGAAAATTGCTGACAAGTGGTCTGAAACCAGTGGTGTAAAAGCTACTATTGAAGTTGTTGACTGGGATAATTACTGGACTCTACTTGAAGCCGGTGCTTCCGGTGGTCAGCTGCCAGACGTATTCTGGATGCACTCAAATACCACCCAGATTTATATGGAAAACAACCTGCTGCTGAACCTGGATCCATATCTGGCAAAAGATACTTCCATCAATATGAATGACTACTATCAGGGTATCCGCGAACTGTATACCCGCAAAGACGGAAAAGTATTTGCCCTGCCAAAAGATCACGATACCATCGCTATGGTATACAACAAGGCTATTTTTGATCAGTACGGTGTAGCCTATCCGGATGAAACCTGGACCTACGAAGATATGTATGAAGCTGCTAAAAAAATCTACGAAGGTTCAAATGGTGAAGTATACGGTGTTGCCCTGAATACCTCCAACAATCAGGATGGCTGGTACAACCTGGTATACGCATACGGGGCTCAGGTAATTACTGATGACCACAAAGGAACCACCATCGGTTCAAAAGAAGCTAAAGAAGCCATGGAAATGGTACGGAAAATCCTGACCGTAAGTGCACCTCAGACTGTTGTTGCTGAAACCGGAAACGAATCACTGTTCAAATCAGGAAAAGCTGCCATGACTACTCAGGGTTCATGGATGATCAATGCATTCTATACTGCTGAAAACCACAACGACTATGCATGGGCCATGCTGCCATATGCTGACGTTAACAAGAACGGTAAATGCGAAAAGAACGAACGCTGGTCCTGCTACAATGGTCTTGGTTGGGCCGCTGCCTTCAATACCAAAAATCCTGATGCTGCATACAGTCTGATTTCTTACTTCTGTTCAAAAGAAGGACAGAAAGCACAGGCAGACCTGGGTATCACCATGGGTGGTATGGTTGGTGTTTCTGAAAACTTTGCCAATGCATTTGCCGGTATGGACGTAAGTGCATTCACCAAAGTTGAACAGGAAGGTTCCCTGTACTTCCGCCCATACACCAGAAATACTCCGGTATGGGAAGATGCCCTGCAGAAGGCAGGCGGATTCCTGGATGCATGGCAGAATGTTAACGATCCTGCTGCTATGGCTCAGGCTTGCGAAAACGCTCAGAAAATCATTGAAACTGCTATTGCAAACGAATAACAATCTTGCGGCCTTCGGGCCGCAGCCTTGAGGTAAAAAATGAAAGAAAGAAGGAAAATGACAAAGGCTGCAAAAACAGAAGCCCTTTGGGCGTACTGTTTTGTAGCCCCAACTATTATTGGGCTCATTGTGCTGAACTTTATTCCTGCCATTAATACACTGTATCAGTCTTTCTGCAAAACCGGCGATTTCGGCAGGGGAAACAAGTTTGTAGGACTGGCAAACTACAAAGCGGTGTTTGCCAATATGGAAACCTGGCAGTCTTTACTGAATACGGTAAAGTACGTAATCATTGAAGTGCCGCTGGGTATTGTCATTGCTCTTGTTCTTGCTGTTCTTCTGACAAAAGAGATCAAGGGCCGTTCCTTCTTCCGTACTGTTTTCTTTCTGCCTATGGTCTGTGCTCCGGCAGCCGTAGCAATGGTATGGAGATGGCTGTATAACCAGCAGTTTGGTCTTCTGAACAATCTGTTCCATACCAATATCGCATGGATTTCCGATCCGAGAATCGCCTGGATTTCTGTCGGCATTATCGGTATGTGGTCCATTATCGGATACAACATGGTTCTGTTCATCGGTGCCCTGCAGGAAATCCCCCACGACTACTACGAAGCCGCTACCATCGATGGTGCCAGCTCCGTACGTCAGTTTTTCAATATTACCATCCCCCTTCTTTCAAAAACAACATTCTTCCTGATACAGACCCGTCTTATCGGTGCCCTTACCGTATTTGACCTGATGTTCATGGTCATGAGCAAAACCAACCAGGCCCTGCAGAAGGTGCAGTCTACGGTATATCTGTTCTATCAGTATGCATTTACCAACGGTAATAAAGGTTATGGTGCTGCCATCGTCATGCTGCTGGTTGCCTTTATCATGCTGGTAACGTTAGTGCTTCAGAAATGCGAAAAACATTTCATTGCAGACCTGTGACAGGAGAAATATATGACTGAATCAATGAAAAGTAAAAAAGGAATTGATATTATCAGCAGCGCTGTAGGATATGCCTTTCTGATCATCATGGCCTTTGTCATGATTGTCCCTTTTGCCTGGATGATCCTTACCGCTCTGAAAACAAATCAGGAGTCCATTTCGGTAAATCCGTTCTATATTTTCCCGCAGAATGGCTGGCATTGGGAAAACTTCGGCAAAGTATGGAAGTCATATAACTTCCTGATTCTGTACAAGAATACCCTGCTGATGATTCTGTTTCGTGTCATCTGTGCATGTCTTACTGCTACCATGGCCGGTTATGCCTTTGCCCGTCTGCATTTTCCCGGAAAAAACTTCCTGTTTTCTCTGGTTCTGATCCAGATGATGATACCGGCACAGATTTTCATCATTCCCCAGTACCTGATGGTATCAAAACTGGGCTGGCTGAATACTACCGGAGGTCTGGTATTTCCGGGTATGGTTACGGCTTTCGGTACCTATCTGCTGAAGGTTGGGTACGAAGGTTTGCCGAAGGATATGGAAGAAGCTGCCTGTATCGATGGATGCAGTATCGGCCGCCGCTTTCTCTTTATCCTGATGCCGCTGACAAAATCATCCATGGTAAGTCTTGGCATCTTTACCGCTCTCTTTGCCTTTAAGGACTTGATGTGGCCAATGATTGTCTGCACCAATGCCATGACAACGACCCTTTCTGCCGGTCTTGCAAAGATGCAGGGGCAGTATGGTGCTGAATATCCGACCATGATGTCTGCCGCCGTTATTGCCGTTATCCCTATGATTGTCATTTACCTTATTTTCCAGAAGCAGTTCGTAGAAGGAATTGCGACAAGCGGAGGAAAACTCTAAACATGATACAAGCATCGAATAATATATTTACCATTACAACAAAAAATACTACCTACCAGTTTATGAAAGATGAATACAATAATCTGATTCATCTGTACTACGGCCGTAAATCGCCGGGTGTCATGGATTATCTGGTATGGAAAAAAGACTCTGGTTTTTCCGGTAACCCCTATTATGCCGGAACCGACCGTACCTATTCCCTGGACTTTCTGCCCCAGGAATTTCCAACCCGGGGAACGGGAGACTTCAGAAGTCCCTGTTTTGATATGCGGTATGCGGATACCAGCTGGGGCGTAGAACTGCATTACAAAAGCCACTGTATTGAAGACGGTAAGTACAGCCTGCCGGGACTTCCTGCCGTGTATGCAGAAGAGTCAGAAGGGGCCCAGACACTGGAAGTGGTTCTGGAAGATGCGGTGCGTCACATTACTGTTACCCTGCTGTATGGCGTAATACCGGAACGTGATGTCATTACCCGGAGCGCCATTGTCCGGAATTCTGGCAGCGAGGTTTTCACCGTAGAAAAACTGCAGCCAGTATGCGTTGACTTTACCGGCGGAGACTATGACCTGATCAGCTTTTACGGCCGCCATGCACTGGAACGGAATTTTGAACGTACAGAAGTGAACCATGGTGAACGGGTAATCGGCAGCCGTCGCGGCAGCCCCAGTCATCAGCAGAGGCCTTTTGTCATTCTCTGTGATCACGATGCAACGGAACGTTCTGGAACAGCCTATGGATTCAGTTTTGTGTATTCCGGCGGGTTTAAGGCTGAAGCTGCAAAAGACCAGTATCAGCAGACCCGGTTCCAGATGGGGCTGCAGGATGAAATGCTTTCGTATCCGGTAAAACCGGGAGAAGAGTTTGTTTCTCCGGAAGTAATCATGAGCTGTTCGGCCTTCGGTCTTGAAAAACTGTCCCACAATTTTCATGACATAATCAACAATAATATTGTTCGCGGCCGGTTCAAGAAACAGCGCCGCCCGGTTCTGATCAACAGCTGGGAAGCTGCCTATTTTGACTTTAACGCTGATACCATCGTAGATCTGGCTTCTCGCGCACGGGAGCTGGGCATTGAGATGCTGGTAATGGATGACGGCTGGTTCGGCATGCGGAGTGACGATAATGCGGGCCTTGGTGACTGGACGGTAAATGAAGAAAAACTGGGATCTACTCTGGGAGCCATGGTTGAGCGGATTAACGCCCTGGGCATGAAGTTCGGCATCTGGTTTGAACCGGAAATGGTCAATGAAAACTCTGACCTGTACCGGAAGCATCCTGATTACGCCCTGAACTTTCCCGGCCGTAAACCGGTACGCTGCCGTAACCAGCTGGTACTGAACTATGCACGGCCGGAAGTTGTCGACGAAATCTTTACTCAGATGTGCCGTGTTCTTGATTCTGCCAACGTTGAGTATATCAAGTGGGACTTTAACCGGAATCTGGTTGACGTATTCAACAGTCAGGCAGAAAACCAGGGTACGGTACTGTATGATTATGTAAAAGGTGTGTACAGTCTGCTGGAACGGCTTACCACAAAGTATCCCCACATCCTGTTTGAAGGCTGTTCCGGCGGCGGTGGCCGCTTTGATGCCGGCATGCTCTATTACACCCCGCAGATCTGGTTGTCTGACAATACCGACGCCATTGACCGTACCTACATACAGTATGGTTCCAGTTTCGGATTCCCGCTGTCTGCCATGGGATCTCATGTATCCATCTGTCCCAATCACCAGACGGCACGTACGGTGCCCATGCATACCCGTGGTATTGTCGCCATGGCAGGAACCTTTGGTTTTGAGCTGAACCTGGCAAAGATTACTGATGCAGAAAAAGAAGAAATCCGTAAGCAGGTTGCCGTCTTCAAGACTTATGCACCGTTGATTCAGTACGGAAAGTATTACCGGCTGACTTCTCCTTTTGAAAAGGCAGTTGTTGCCTGGCAGATGGTGGCAGAAGATGCCGGTGAGTTCCTGGTAAGTTATGTGGTAAAGGAAACCCACGGCTATATGCCGGTTCAGCTCTTAAAACTGAGTGGCCTTGAACCGGGTGCTCTGTACCGTGAAGAAACTACCGGACGTGAATATCCGGCAGATGCCCTGATGGAATCCGGATTCCCTGTTTCAGAAATCCGGGAGATCTACCAGGGTGATATGCTGCACTTTAAGAAAGTGTGATTACTGCTCTACGGTCTTGTGCAGGAACAGCCGGGATAGAAGAACCAGTCCGCGGAAGCACAGTTCAATAGTCATGGCAATCCAGACTCCAACTAATCCGTAGGGGCTGATTAAAAGCCAGGTAAGGCCAAGGCGTACTACCCACAGGCTGAACAGGGCAAGAATACCTGGAACCAGGGTATCGCCTTTGCCGCGCAGGGCACCGGAAGAAACAATGGCTGCTGCATAGAGCGGTTCGCAGAACAGTTCTATGCGGAGTACTTTTGTTGCAAGTGCCTGCACGGCAGAATCCGGCGTCAGGAACCGGAATACCAGAGGGCAGATGCCCCACATGAGGATGGCGGTGACAGTCATCAGTGCCATGCCGAAAAGTACGGTGATAATGGAAAATGATTTTGTCAGATCTTTGCGCCGGGCTCCCACACTTTGTCCTACCAGAGAGACTGCGGCTTCCTGAATGCCGTATCCTCCCATGTAACACAATGCTTCTGCCGTTGTTGCAAAAGAGTTCGCTGCAATGGCAACACTACCCAGCGGGGAAATCATTTTAGCTACGATAATCAGGGCACCGGTAAAAGCTGAACTTTCTACACCAATAGGGGTACCGATGGCAAAGGCTTTCTTGATGCAGTGAAAGTCTGCAGCAAAACTCTTAAGGCCTGGCAGTTTCAGATATTCATTGAATCCCATGGTGTACACGCATAGAATAAGGGCAACGACAACAGCTGAAACACCGGTTCCCAGTGCGGCCCCGCGGACACCCATTCCACACAGGAAAATGAAAATCCAGTTGAAAAGGACATCAAGAAAGCACATGGCTGCGTTAAGAATGGCCGGCAGTTTCATGTTGCCGGTACACTGGAGCATACCGGTCATCAGGTAGACCATCATGAAAAAAGGGGCCGACAGGGCGTAGAAGAAAAAGTATCCGGTGGCTTCTTGGGCAAGAGTACCAGTGGCACCAAGCCACAGGGGCAGGGTAGTGCTTAAGGCTACGGCACCGGAAAGCAGAATCAGGGAAAACAGCACACAGGTGTACAGCGACTGCAGAAAGATATGCTTTGCTTCTGACTGTTTACCGGCACCAACAGCCTGCGCAACCTGTACCGTAAAGCCGATGGTCAGTGCGTGAGAAAGGCTCCCCATAATCCAGGTTGAAGAAGCAATAAGACCAATGGCTGCAGAAGATTCGGTTCCCAGCTGTCCTACCATGGCAGCATCGATGTACTGCATGAGAATTGAAGAAATCTGGGCGATGATGCCGGGAACGCTCAGTTTCCAGACAAAGTTTATTTTCTGGGAAACGGTTAAGTCAGGCGTTTTTGCCAGCAGTTTTGATAAATCGAAATTGGAACTCACAGATGGCACTATAACAGAAAAAAGCCATTTGTTTAAGTTTGTGTTTTTCGGTATAAATATATCTATAAAGAAAGTGAAATATCCGGAGAAAACAGAACAGTATGAAGAAAGGTTTGGTTATGGAAGGTGGTGCTATGCGGGGACTTTTTACCTGCGGTGTTACCGATGTATTAATGGACCATGGCATCGAATTTGATGGTGCTATCGGTATTTCTGCCGGTGCAACCTTTGGCTGTAATTATAAATCACGTCAGAATGGGCGTGCAGTGCGCTACAACAAGCGTTTTTGTGGCGATAAACGGTACGGCAGTTTCAGCAATTTTCTGAGAACCGGAGATTTGTTTGATGTTGAGTTCTGTTATCATGCACTTCCCTTCGAGCTTGATCTTTTTGACACAAAAACATTTGCTGAAAATTCTATGGAATTTTTTGTAGGAGCTTCTGACCTGAAAACAGGAAAACCCGTATACCGGAAACTGACTGATGGTCTTGCCGAAGATCTGGAGTGGATTCGTGCATCGGCATCAATTCCACTGCTTTCAAGACCGGTTCATATTAATGATGGTATATACCTTGACGGTGGAATTACTGATTCCATTCCTCTGCAGTTTTTTGAATCCATCGGGTACAACCGCAATGTGGTGATTCTTACGCAGCCTCGTGGATTTGTTAAGAAACAGAATAAAATGTACCGGCTTGCAAAAATCATGCTCCGGAAATATCCGGCTTTTGTGGAATCATTCAAAAACCGGCACCTTATGTATAACAATGAGACTGAATACGTTTTCAGCAAGGCTGATTCCGGTGATGTATTTGTTATCTGTCCGGAAGCTCCATTGAATATAAAAGCTGCAGAGAGTAATCCTGACGAATTGGAGCGGGTTTACCAGCTTGGAAGGGCAGCTGCAGAAAAAAGCCTTGCAGAATTGAAACTGTTTCTTGAAAAAGCGGAGGGATGACTATGAAAGAAATTCCAGCAGGACAGGATGTAACCACACTGCCACCTTGGCATGATCAGATGGATAAAGGGGACTTTATTTCATATGCCCCTTCATATACCGCCGGTGCCTATTTCAACCTGTTTGAAAAACTGACCTTTACCAACGGGGATTTTTCCATGACCTGGTATCTGTATAATCCGGTAGCTCATGGGGCAGATCCCGCAAAAAAATATCCGGTACTGGTAAGCCTTCATGGCACTTCCTGTGCCTTGAACGGTGAAATGTGCATCAGCAATGCCGGTGCCGAACTGTTTGCCAGTCCTGAATATCAGAAAGCCATGGGCGGCGCTTTTGTTCTTGTTCCCATTGCCAATGAATACCGGATTCATAACGGGGATGTAAAAGGCTATTGGGATGAAACCTACGAACCTCACCTTGCAAAACTGATTTCTGATTTTAAAAACCAGTATGCAGAGAACCTGAACAAGGTTATTGTGCAGGGGTGTTCCTCCGGTGGATTCATGGCATGGGTACTGGTAAAAAAGAACCCGCAACTCTGTAATGCGGTCATCCCTATTGGTGGCCGCGGAATTCCGTCTGAGCGTCAGTTCATTGCACTTGAAATGTGCGGCTGCCATATGCTGATTCTGCACGGTAAACACGATGAACTGATACCCTTTGATAAGTTTATAGCTCCCAGTGTTCCCCGTCTGCAGCGGACAAAAAACTGCAAGTGCTTCTTCCCTGAATGGGTGCGGAACAGTGACGGAGGAGTTTCAAGCATCAATTTCGGTATAGAAATGGGACAGCACTGTCTGGTAAATGCGTTCCAGGAAAACCTGATGTTTGCTGACGGCAGGCCTATGTGGGAGGATTTGCCCAATGGAATCACAGGCTGGATACGCGATTTTGTTGCAGGCTGACTTTTCCGCCATGGCGGTGTTGCCTCGTGTTTTCTTCACTACGACGTACGGAAAGTACGCCTGCGTTCAGAAAACGCTCGGCGCCTTGCCCTGACGAAAAATCCAGCCTGCAAAATGAGGTGCGGTGTTCCGCTCTGGCTGCGTTGCCGGGCAAATTTCTCACTACGACGTACGGAAAGTACGCCTGCGTTCAGAAAACGCTCGGCGCCTTGCCCTGACGAAAAATCCAGCCTGTAAAGGTGTGGTGATGAATGATTTTGAAGTGTAATTAAGTAGTAGTAATTGAAAAGCGGGAGGTGGACTGGGAAAATGCAAAAATTGTTGAAGCTCGGAGTCCATGCAATCAGCATGGACTTTCAATAGTTTCTTCGCAGGGCTTCACCAATAGCGACGTAAGGAGCGCTTTTGCATTTTCCTAGTACGCCGGTAGCTTTTTAAAATAGTAATAAAACTGATGTTGCGGCGGTTAAGTATGGCTTTCCCGCAATCCGGAGTTGTCCGGTATGAAAGCCGATAGGAGAGTGAGTCGTATGACTAACAAATGTAACAAAGTTGTTTCCAGTTTGCTGATTCTTGCACTGGCTATTACAACATTGGTTTCCTGCTCAAAAAAAGCAGGAGAAGTTTTTACCGGTACTGGTGACGGACGTAACGGTAAAGTAGAAGTTGCTGCAACCATCAGCAACGGAAAAATCGTTGATGCCAAAATTGTTTCTCATGAAGAAACTGCTGGCATTGCAGATCCTGCCCTGACCGGTGTTATCGAACAGGTAAAGAAAACCGGTAGCGCAGATAATCTGGATGTTGTTTCAGGTGCAACCATTACCTCTAACGCCATCATTCAGGCACTTAAAGCTGCCGTTGCTGCTTCTAAAGGAGAGACCATAGCAGCTGCTGCCTACACTGATACCGAATGCGATATCGTCATCATCGGTGCCGGTGGTGCAGGTATGGTAGCCGGTATTGAAGCTGCCAATAAAGGTGCAAAAGTAATCATCCTTGAAAAAATGGGTGTAGTTGGTGGTAATACCATTTCTTCTACCGGTGGTATCAACGCTTCTTATACCAAAGAACAGGAAAAACTGGGAATTACTGACAGCAAGGAAGTATTCTACAACGATACCATGGTTGGTGGAAAAAACATCAATGATCCTGACCTTGTACGCACCATGGTTGAAAACTCAGCTGCCATGGTTGAATGGCTGCAGAGTGACCTGGTTAAGGCTGACTTGAGTGACGTCGGTCTTTTTGGCGGTGCTACCAACAAGCGTATTCACCGTCCACAGGGTGGTGCTGCCATCGGTAGTCATCTGGTTCCACTGCTGGAAGCTGCCTGCAAAAAACAGGGCGCTGAAATCCGCCTGAACAGCAAGGTAACTGATGTTATTGCTGAAAACGGTAAAGCCGTTGGTGTAAAAGTATCTGCAGAAGGCGGAGACTACACCGTAAAAGCTAAGGCTGTTATTATTGCTACCGGTGGTTTCGGTGCAAATCCTGACATGGTTGTAAAATATCAGCCAGGCCTTGTAGGTTTTGGTACCACCAACCACAGAGGTGCAACCGGTGATGCATTTGCCTGGATTGAAAAATTCAACGGTGCTCTGTTCCAGATTGAACAGATTCAGACCCATCCAACTGTAGTTCCAAACAACGGAACCATGATTACCGAAGCCGTTCGCGGTAACGGTGCAATCCTGGTAAACCGCGAAGGTAAACGCTTTGGTAACGAAACTGCAACCCGCGATGTAATGTCAGCTGACGTTCTGCGTCAGACCGGCAAGACCGCATACCTGCTCTTTGATCAGGGTGTACGCGATTCACTTTCTGCCATCAACGGGTACGTTAAAAACGGTCTGACCACTCAGGCAGATACTCTGGCTGAACTTGCTGCCAAACTGAACATTCCTGCTGATACTCTTGAATCAACCGTTGCTCAGTACAACACCTATGTAGTAGCCGGAAAAGATCCTGACTTCAACCGTAACCCGGCAGGTTTCAGCCGCTCATACAAAAAAGCAGACGGAACCCAGGTTAACGAAGACAGTCAGCTGGTTCGCGGGCCTTTCTATGCCATTGAAATTGCACCTGCAATTCACCACACCATGGGTGGTATCAAAATCAACACCAACGCTGAAGTTCTTACCAACGACGGTGCTGTAGTACCCGGTCTGTATGCTGCCGGTGAGGTTACCGGTGGTGTTCACGGTGCCAACCGCCTTGGTGGTAACGCTGTAGCAGATATCTGTATTTTCGGTAAGATTGCTGCTGATTCAGCCCTTCAGTATATTGCAGACTGACTTTTCCGCCCTGGCTGCGTTGCCATGACGAAAATCCTGGCCTGCAATTTGCGTCTTTCCGCCCCTCTGTCACTAACTGAGGGGTAGCATTTACAAATCGGGAGGTTTGGCAGTAAATGCAAGAATTGTTGAAGCCCGGAATAAATAGTTTCTTTGCCGGGCTTCACCAATAGCGACGATATCAAGCGTTTTTGTATTTGCTGTCAAGCCGGAAGATTTGTAAAAGATAACAATCTTCATCACATAATTCTCTTTATTATCGAAACTTTCTTCTAACAGCTTACCGCCTGGTAGCGCTACACTTAGGACATTCCAAATTCAACCTGCATTGGCTCTTCTGGAGGAAATTGAATGTCAAAGAGTGAAAAAAAATCAGGACACGGGGCGAAAATTGTCCTTTGTATTGCAGCTGCAGTGATCCTGCTGCTGGCTTTTGTAATCATCAGATACTTTACAACGGTACACGCTGCAGACCCTATGGTTTATGACTATTTCAACAAAAACAGCGGCGGTATTACCGTAACCTATCTTGAAAATGGTGACATATTTATTGACAGCCCCGCAAGCGATACGGCCGTTATTTATTATCCCGGCTGCAAGGTTGAGCATACCTCGTATGTACCGTTCTGTTACGAACTTGCAAAAAAAGGCTACGACGTCTTTATTCTGAAGGTAAAACTCAATTTTGCCCTGTTTGATAAAATGGCTGGGAAACGCATTCTTGAGGCTTATGACTACGACAAATGGATTCTCATGGGGCATTCCATGGGAGGTATTGCCATTACCTCTCTGGCAGAAGCCGTGGGAGATCAGGTTCAGGGGCTCGTCCTGCTGGGTGCTCATGGACCTGCTGATCTGACTGCTACGAATATCAGGACACTGGCTATGTATGGATCAGAAGACGGTGTTGTTCAGAGAAAACAACTTCCTGCCGGTCGTGAAAAACTGGCAAAACCGGGTTATTATTATGAAGTTGAAATACCTGGTGCAAATCACGCAGGCTGGGCCAATTACGGTACTCAGGCAATGGATGGGGAAGCTGCCATATCCAAAGATGAGCAGTTCCACATTGGTATTGAAACAATCGTACACGTTTTTGAGTGAGCAGGGGGGCTGGAGAATTACCGGTTACCCGTGCCCTGATATGGAGAACTGAAAATGGAAAAAGATGCTGGTAAAAAAGTAAAAATGCCGGTAATAAAAACAAAGCGACTGATTATACAAGCTATGAGCCGGGAAGAAATGACAGCAAAAATTGCAGGTAATGCTGCAGATGCATCATCATATACCAGACATCTTGCACGGGCTGAAGAGCAGAGCGGCGGTGACGAAAGAAAACCTGAGTGGTTGTTTTCTACTCACTGGAAAATCCTGCTCAAACCGGCAAAAGACAGCCCTAAAGATGTTGTTCCTAACCAGATTGGGGACTTATATTTCAAAGGAAAGCCTGAAAATGGCAGTGTAACAATCGGCTATTTGATTTCTGAGTCATCACGAAAAAAAGGATACGGATCTGAAGCAGTTGCTGCCATGGTGCAATGGGCTGAATCGCATGAAGATGTTTTCTTTGTTGATGCAGACGTAGAAAGCGATAATACGGCCTCTCAAAAACTGCTTGAAAAATGTAAATTTGGGAAACATGGTGTTGATGAAGAATCCGGTCGTATTCTCTATACCCATAAAAAAACAGTAGTCAGTTATCTGGCTGTTTTCATGCTGTTCGGCATGTCTATCGGGATAAGTCTGGGATCTTCCCAGGGTAATATGGCCATAGGAATGTGTCTGGGTATTGCTATTGGATTAGGTCTTGGAACAGCGCTGGATTCTTCTCAGAAACAAAAGTTGAAGAACTGGGAAGAATTACGGGATAGAAAACAGTAACAGTCAGTGATTTTATTGGCGAAGCCTGGCAGCAGTCATTGCTTCAGCTTCGCCAATACAGTCATCAGTCAATGCGGACAATACGGCTGTGGGTAATAACTTCACCGCCGTCTTCGGTTATCAGGACGTCATTTTCAAGACGGCATCCGCCGATTTCAGGGTCGTACAGACCTGGTTCGCAAGTGATTACCATACCAGGTTCGAATACTACATCCTGTTCAAGTTTAATCCGGGTAACCGGGTATTCGTGGCATTCCAGCCCGTAGCTGTGACCCAATGAGTGGGGCATGGAGCGTTTCTGGCTGGAAAAAACCTCGTCAGCTTTTACTGCTGGAGCACGTACCGGCAGACCTGCCTTATACAGCGGAATAGTTTCATCATAACATTTCTGAACCAGATTCAACTGGTCTTCCTGTGCTTTTGTTAACGGTCCGCGGGCAAAAGTCATGGTACAGTCAGAAGTATATCCTTCGTATACAACGCCAAAGTCAAGAATGCTTAAGCCCTGAGTTCCGAATTCTCCACCGGTGTATGGCGGGAAACAGTGAATTGCCCAGCTGCGTTTCGGGCCTGCAGCAAGAGTATCAAATCCGGTGCCTTCACAACCACGGGCGCGGCATTCTTTTTCAATCAGCAGAGCTGCATCACTTTCGGTAGTAATGGAACCATCACGAACACCGGCTTCCAGCATATCCATCAAATCATCGGTAATGGCTGCAGCTTTTCTGATGCAGTCAATTTCATATTCATCCTTGATCATCCGCAGTTCACTGGCTTTCTGTTCAGCACCTTTTTCCCGGCAAAGTATGTCATAACCGGTTAATGCATCGACATAATGCAGAAATGCCGGATAGCTGGTGCCGGTAGGAATTTCAATCTTTGATTTTTCTTTGATTTTCAGAGTCGTAAGGGCACCTTTCAATGCCTTGTACTTATCACGTTCAAAACGGGTCAGTGGAATGATTTTAGTAACGCAGGCCCGTTCTTTTGCCAGGTTTTCATCCCACGGAATGAGAATTGATTGAGCCTGCTGGTCAATTACCAGCGTTGCGTCGGTAGGGTGTCCGGAAAAATAACGTACACAGGGACTGCGGTGTTCCTCAGCATCAACAAATGCAACGGCTGCAATGTCATTTTCTTTCAGCCACTCTGCCATTTTCTGGCGGCGGCCTTCGTATATTTCTTTTAATTCTTTCATAAGAAACTCCTTTTCAAAAAAATTGTGTATTCTGTGCCGGCACGGACGCCGGCGGTTAGCTTGGGGTTGCTCCGCAACCCCTGTAAGGTCATCTGGCAGGGACGTCAGATGACCGTCAATCTCCTTTGCGATAATTTGTGTATTGTGTGCCGGCATGAACGCCGGCGGTTAGCTTGGGGTATGCTTTATTTTTTCAGCATCTTTCTGATATCGCGAATCACCTGATCGCGGGTAATAATCAGACAACCCACTCCAAAGATAAAGAAAACTACTGCAGTCAATACTACAGGAATTCCCTCAGAAATGAAATGGTTACTGCTGATCTTGCCCCAGTGGACAAATACGGGCTGCAGGAACCAGGTTGGAATTGCTGCAATGATTGAGTACACAACCATTTTAAGACTGTACAGTATGGTTTCTTTTACGATGGAACCAACGCCTGTCATGCCGTCGTGTTTCATGAACCAGAACAATACCACCGTGTTGACGCCACTGGCCAGTGACAGCGCAAGAGCAATACCGCGCTGCTTCATGGGGATACTCAGAATGAAAGCCAGCACCATGTTGGTAATCATACAGATGACACCTGCAATGGCAGGAGCTTTTGTGTTGTTCTGTGCATAGAATGCCGGAGCCAGGATGCGGTTTAAGGCAATGAAGAACAGGCCTGCCATGTGCCATTTGAATGCGCCAAGGGTTAAGAACACAGATTCATCAGAAAACCGGTTGCTCTGGTAAATCAAACGGATAAGGTGTTCACCGGTAACTTCTGCATAAAAGGACACGGGTATGGCGATAAGGGCAATGATGCGGATGGCACTCATAAGAAGGGTGTTGAACTTATCGTGGGCTTTATTGCGGGCATGGGTAGAAAGTTCCGGTAGGATGACGGTTCCCACAGAAACTGCAAAAATACCCAGAATCAGTTCCTGTAACCGGATACTGTACTGCAGGCTGGATGCCATACCGGTTCCGGCACGGGTTGCAAGGGATGTTGAAATGGTATCGTTGAGCTGATAGGCAGCCATACCGATGAGGGTAGGTCCGATGAGTTTAAGAACCTGTCGGGTACCCGGGTTGGTAAAGGCTTTTTTTACCGTAGTAAGATGAGGAGTCCATCCTTTTTTCATGACAAACGGCAGCTGGAATGCAGCCTGAACTGCGCCGCCTGCAAGAGTTCCTATGGCCATGGCGCGGGCAGGGTTTGCCATATACGGTGAAAGAACATAGGTACCGGTGATGACCAGTGCGTTAAACAACACGGGGGTAAAGCCTGACGGAGCAAATACTTTTACGCCGTTAAGGATTCCCTGATAAAAGGCTGCCAGCGAAACAAAGAACAGGTACGGAAACATAATCCGTGTCAGAACAGTCATTTCTGGGATGGCTGCTGGATCGTAGTCTTTTCCGGCAATAAGCGGGATAAAAAGGGGAGTCAGTGCGATGGCTGCTGCCACAAACAGTGACAGCAGCAGCATGAGCAGCGTAAATGTTGCATTTACAAAGTCATGGGTATCGAGCTGCAGTGCAGTGCCCTTTTCTTCTGATTCTGCATTGCTGATATCTTCCAGGTAATTGCGGAAGGTTGGGATAAAGGCTACGGAAACACTGCCTTCAGCGAACAGGCGGCGGAACAGGTTCGGAACCATAAAAGCTACACTGAATGCGTCTGCCAGGATGGAAGTTCCCAGGAATGAAGCTTTTGTCATTTCCCGGACGAGACCGAGAATACGGGATAATAAGGTCATGACAGAAAGGCTTAAACCTGAGCGGATTATGGATTTTTGGGGTTTATTTTCATTTTCACTCATATGAAAAGTATCGGCAAATCACCTTTGCGATTTCTCTTTTTTTGATAGACATTTTAAATGACGTTTTATGATGATTTTGTTATATTGGTTATTCAGAGAGATACTCTTACTATAGTGTACAGATTTTTAAAGGTGAGAGAGTAAAGATGTCAGATTCACAGTTACAAAGTCAGGCTCCCAATGGTGAAACTGTAGTTCCTGTGCGGGTAGGTATAGATGTTGGTTCTACTACAGTAAAAGTTGTAGCAATTGATGCATCAGAACAGGTGGTATACAGCGAGTACGAACGCCATCGGGCTGATATTCGGAGTACGATAATTGCAGTAGTTTCACGTGCCCTGGATGAAATTGAGGGAAAATGTCCTGCAGGAAAAAATCAGCCCTTAAGTGTCAAAGTCACAGGTTCCGGAGGCCTTGCTGTTTCTCAGTGGCTTTCCATTCCTTTTATTCAGGAAGTTGTGGCAAGTACTACTGCCGTAAAAAAAATCATTCCCCAGACTGATGTTGTCATTGAACTTGGTGGCGAAGACGCCAAGATAACCTATTTTGGCACCAGCGTAGAACAGCGCATGAACGGTACCTGTGCTGGTGGTACCGGTGCTTTTATTGACCAGATGGCCGCCCTGCTTGAAACCGACGCCCCAGGTCTGAACCAGCTGGCCCGTGGTGCCACCACCATTTACCCCATTGCCGCCCGCTGCGGTGTATTTGCAAAAACTGACGTGCAGCCCCTTATTAACGAAGGTGCCCGCCGCGAAGATATTGCTGCTTCCATTTTTCAGGCGGTAGTAAGCCAGACTATTTCGGGTCTCGCCTGCGGTAAACCGATTCGCGGCAACGTTGCCTTTCTTGGCGGTCCGCTCCATTTTCTGGATCAACTGCGGTACCGGTTTGTCGAAACCCTTAAGCTGCCCCCGGAAGCCGTTATCGAACCGGAAGATTCCCAGCTGTTTGTTGCAGCAGGGGCCGCCTTTTCTGCTGAACTGCAGTTCAATGAAGGGTGCGGTGGTGCATCAGATGCTGCTCTCCCAACCGTAACTGCATTACGGGATTCTCTGGGGTCCCTGGTAGATGCCGAAATGACTGAAGTTCAGCGTCTTGAACCCCTGTTCCGCAATGAAGAAGAACTGGCAGAATTCCATATGCGCCATGCAAAGAAAATGGCAAAGACTGCCGATCTGAATGCTGCAAAAGGTCCCCTGTTTCTGGGACTTGATGCCGGTTCAACAACTACTAAAGCTGTCCTCATTGATGATATGGGCCGTATCCTCTGGCGCTTCTATGATGTAAATGCCGGTAACCCGGTTGAACTGGCGGTACGGGTACTGAAAGACCTGTACAAACAGCTGCCGGAGAATACCTGGATTGCCCGTTCCGTATCAACCGGATACGGTGAGGCGTTGTTTCAGGCATCACTGAATGCTGATGCCGGTGAAGTTGAAACCATTGCCCACTACCGCGCTGCAGACTTCTTTGTTCCCGGTGTAGAATTCCTTCTTGATATCGGCGGCCAGGACATGAAGTGCCTCCGCATGAAAGACGGCGCCATTACCAGCATCCAGCTGAACGAAGCCTGTTCGTCAGGCTGCGGTTCATTCCTTGATAACTTTGCCCGCTCTCTGGGTATGGATATCCGTGAATTCAGCCGGAAGGCACTTTTGGCTGAACACCCCATTGACCTGGGCAGCCGCTGTACCGTATTCATGAACAGCCGCGTAAAACAGGCTCAAAAAGAGGGCGCCACCGTTGCCGATATTTCTGCGGGGCTTTCATACTCTGTCATCAAAAATGCCCTGTTCAAGGTAATCAAACTTCGTAAGGCTTCTGATATCGGAACCAAAGTCGTTGTTCAGGGTGGTACATTCAACAACGATGCGGTTCTCCGTGCCTTTGAGAAAATTGCCGGTGTCAACGTATTCCGCCCGGATGTGGCAGGACTTATGGGAGCCTATGGTGCTGCCCTTATAGCCCGCGACCAGTGGCTTGATGTCGCTCCGGAAGAACGCCAGACCATGCGTTCCGGTCTTGCAACCCTTGAAGAACTGGAAAAATTCCATGTAGATCTGGAACTGCGCCGCTGCGGTAAATGTCAGAACAACTGTCTGTTAACTATTAATACCTTTACTACCGGAGACGAAAAACGCCGCTTCATTACCGGTAACCGCTGTGAACGTGGTGCTGAAATTGAAGGGGATGCAAAAATTGTCGATGCCGGTAACGCCAGCAGAAATGCAGTAGAAAAAGAAGACCGTGAAAATATTCCCAATCTGTTTGACTGGAAATACAAGCGGCTTTTCCAGTACTACAAGCCACTTCCTGCTGCCGAGGCAAAACGCGGTGACGTGGGTATTCCCCGGGTACTCAACATGTATGAGAACTACCCGTTATGGTTTACTCTGTTTACCCACCTGGGATTCCGTGTCCGCCTTTCGCCCCGGTCCAGCCGTGCCATCTACGAAAAAGGTCTTGAAACCATTCCGTCAGAATCTGTCTGTTACCCGGGAAAAATCACCCACGGCCATGTACAGGCTCTGCTTGATTCCGGTGTAAAATTCATCTTCTATCCCTGCTGTCCTTACGAGCAGGTAGAAGACAAGGGCGCCGGTAACCACTACAACTGTCCTATCGTAACCAGTTACCCGGAAGTTCTCCGCAACAACGTTGATGCTCTCCGTCAGGATGAATCCATCACCTTTATGAATCCGTTCCTGCCTATCTATGACAAACCCCGTCTAAAAGAACGGCTTTACGAAGAAATGGGTAAAAAATTCGGTATTTCTGCTCTTGAAATCAACATGGCAGTAGACGCCGCCTGGGCTGAACAGGAAAAATTCCGTGAAGATACCAAACGTGCCGGCGAAGAGGCTATAGAAACCATCATACGTCGTGGTCTTACCGGTATTGTTCTTTCCGGCCGTCCGTATCATCTTGATCCGGAAATCAACCATGGTATCCCGGAAATGATTTCATCGCTGGGTATCGCCGTATTTACTGAAGACAGTGTGGCGCATTTAGGTGCTGTTGAACGCCCGCTCCGCATTGTTGACCAGTGGACCTATCATAACCGTCTGTACCGGGCAGCCAGTTTTGTTGCCGGAATGCCGGACCTGGAACTGATTCAGCTGACCAGTTTCGGTTGTGGTCTTGATGCTGTTACTGCAGATCAGGTAGAAGAAATTCTTTCTGCCAAAGGCCGTATGTATACGCTGATTAAGATTGACGAAGGCTCCAACCTGGGTGCCGTCCGCATCCGCATCAGAAGTCTTATTGCAGCCGTAAAGGAGCGGGAACGGAATAAACGGCAGGTACCAGTAAAGTCTGCAGCATATCAGCGTCAGATTTTTACCAAGGAAATGAAGGAAACCTATACGGTTCTTGCTCCGCAGATGTCACCTATCCACTTCAGACTTCTGCAATCTGCATTCCAGTCAGCCGGGTATAATTTTGAAGTTTTGCCCGAAGTTGACGCCCATGCAGTAGATTTTGGTCTGCAGTATGTGAACAATGATGCCTGCTATCCGTCAATCATTGTCGCAGGACAGATGATGGCTGCCCTTAAAAGCGGAAAGTATGACCTGAATAAAACGGCACTGCTTATCTCCCAGACTGGAGGTGGGTGCCGTGCAACAAACTATATCGGATTTATCCGGCGAGCTCTTGCTGATGCGGGTCTTGCTCAGGTACCGGTTATTTCACTTTCTGCACAAGGGCTTGAAAAAAATCCCGGTTTTAAGATTACACCAAAACTGCTGAACCGGTCGCTTATGGCAGTTATGCTGGGAGACCTGCTGATGCGGGTACTGTATCGTGTCCGTCCATACGAAGCAGAACCTGGTTCCGCAAATGCGCTGTATGACAAATGGAATGCAAAGTGCCAGTCTTCAATGACCCATATGACCATCTGGAAATACCGCTGCCTGATAAAAGGTATCGTCCGCGATTTTGATGCACTGCCGCTGTTGCCGGTGAAAAAGCCGCGTGTTGGTGTTGTCGGTGAAATTCTGGTTAAATTTCATCCAACGGCCAATAACGATATTTTCGGTACCATTGAACGGGAAGGCGCCGAGTGCGTTGTTCCTGATCTGGCAGATTTCCTGTTCTACAGTTTTTCTACCGGTATTTTCCGTCATCAGGAACTGGCATTCCCCAAAGAAACGGAGCAGCGTGCACGCCTGTTCGTATCGTTTCTTGAAAATTACCGCAGGACCATGAAGAAAGAGCTGAAAAAAAGCCGCCGGTTTGAAGCGCCTTCATCCATCTATGACCTGATGAAAGGTGTTGATGACATTGTTCAGACCGGTAACATCATGGGTGAAGGCTGGTTCCTTACAGCAGAAATGGTGGAACTGATTCACTCCGGCGTACCCAGTATTGCCTGCGTTCAGCCCTTTGCATGCCTCCCGAACCACGTAACCGGCAAGGGCATGATCAAGGAACTGCGGCGACGGTACCCGGAAGCAAATATATCAGCCATTGACTATGATCCGGGTTCTTCAGAAGTTAACCAGCTGAACCGCCTGAAACTGCTTCTGGCCAATGCCCCGGTAGGACGTCATCCGGATGAAATGCTGGCAAATACTGAAAACCTGCACTAAACTGTAAACACATGAATAGTAGCAGTCTGTTTAAGAAGATGGTTATTGCCTGTCTGTGCTGTTTTTCTACGGCGTTGGTGCAGGCAGTACCAATTTCTTCATACATCGTTGATTCCTCAGAAGTCCGCAGTCAGGTGAAGGATTTGTATTTTTCAGCTCCGTTACCGGTGGTCCGCACCATGGGACCTATGACGCTGTCGAATTCTGCCGGAGAAGTTTTTCAGGTTCGGGTGGAAGAAAAAAATTCCGATACTGATGCAACGATTCCAGACAATACGGTTCAGATAATCGTGGCTCCTCAGAAAGCTGAAAAGGTTGAAAGCTATACCGGCGCCGGCGTTGTAGTTTCCTGGATGTATACATATCCATCAGAAGTACCCGGCAGCTGGGTGTTATTCCGCGATAGAGAGTCCGGTAAACCGGTTTGTATCAGATATTACTTTACGGGTGAGTCTTCGGTGTACGTGCAGTTTCGGCCTGCAGCAGGGGGCGCTTCTGGAAAAAGTCTAGCTGATCTGGTTATTGATGGATTGTATCGGGCAAAAAATGTTGTTGTCGGGGTTCCTGTAGAACGGTTCTATACGGCAAGTTTTGCTGATATTCAGAAAGCTACCCGATATTCGATTCCCTGGTATACGTATCCCCTGTATTCAGAAATGTATGACGGTAACCGTCAGATGGTTGCTGTTATCCGTGATAATCTTTCCCGGTTCCGGTTTGTTGATGGTGTAGTTCAGGATGAATTTGGAAATACGGCGTTTGTTGGCGTTCGTGAATCCGCTGTAATTATACCGGAAAAATCTTCTTCAGGTGATGATGCACGGTTGTATGTCAGCAGCTGTGGCTTTGTAAAGTGGATTGCCGACGGTATGGTTCGTCCTCTGTCAGGTTCAGGTCTTCTTATCGAACCACTGCTTGTCTCCACGGTAGAACATCGGCCGGGAGGGCTGGCTGCTGCCTGGGGCGATGACTATAACACATCCCTTTCCCTTAACTGGACGCGTAATCTTGCATCAGCAACATTCTCAGTATTCAACGGTAACGATTATGCATACGAAAATGCCGGAGTTCTGGTAAACAGTGAACCATTTACGGCTGTGTATTCAGCTGCAACCGGGTATACAACTTCCTGTCTGAATTCCCTGATGTATCATCTTGCGCTGAAGGAACCTGATCATTTTTATCTGGGAGCAATCCGCCATACCGTTTCGGCAGATGCGGAAATTTCCGTGTATAATGAGGCTGTTGCTTTCTTCCCCTGGATTGATGAAAATCAGCGGTTTCACTGTGCGGTTTTTATGAATGGTTCGGAAATTACACTGAAAGAATTTATGGAAACCTATCAGGGGGATCATGTACAGCTGGTACGGATTAACTCAACAGAGCAGTTCTTTCCCCGGTAAGTTTTCTTCCCGTAGTGCTGTAACCTTTATCTTTTCTTAAATGTTTCATTTCTTCGTCACCAAAATGAGG
>JAZLJW010000048.1:0-12019 GCA_045597345.1 Treponemataceae bacterium | reverse complement strand
GGCTGGAAAAACTCTGACCTCTATCCCTGCTGACGTAAAAGTATCAGCTGCATTCGGTGCTGCTTCATGTGCAGTAGAAGCTGAATGGGCAAGCATCAAAGAAGCTGGAAAACTGACCATTACTCCATCTGCTAGCTATGCTGGTACCTGTGGTGCTGCTGGTTGGTCACTGGGTCTGAAAGTACCAGTTGCTATCGACAACGGTGCAAAAGTTGGTCTGTCTGTACCATACAGCGTAAGCCTGTCATTCTAATCTTTGAATCCCAAGCGATTTTTAGTTAGATAAAAAAACTCCGGTCCCCGACCGGAGTTTTTTTTGCTGCCAGTGATTTTGCTTCCAGTACCACCACAGTTACAGTTTTATTTCCTCCAATGCAGTATTTTTTTTGCACTTCGACTTCTCTCCGGTCGTCTAAAGCAATCATTTATCCCTCAATTACAGCACCATTACATCTTTTTCAGCATAGTTAGATTAGAAACGTTGTAAATCCACAAAAATCTGCATTAACTCCATGCTACTGGAATCCAGTTTTACAACCTTTTTAGACTACAAGCCTTAAATAAGTTGTAATCAGCTTTTCGTCAGGACAATAACGGCAATCATTTATCCCTCAATTACAGTACCATTACATCTTTTTCAGCATAGTTAGATTAGAAACGTTGTAAATCCACAAAATTTCTTATTAAATCCTTGCTGTTAGCATCCTGTTTTACAACTTTTTTGGGCTCAAAGCTGCAATTAAGTTGTAATCTGCCATTTTTCAGGGCAAAAACAGCTGGCATTCAATCTTGGAACACAGAAGTATTACATCTTTTTCAGCTCAATAAAGCCAGAATTGTTGTAATAAACACAAATAAGTAATCACAAAAATTGATTTTGGAGTCTATATATACATAGGTCACTCCTGTGACTAAAAAGGAGAAACTCCATGAATCACATTCTTACACAGATCGATGACTTGAAAACTGAATTATTGCGAATAAAGAGCGATACAATAAAAGAACTGAATAAAATCGAGCATATTCCTGACATTTCAGGAAAAAATCTGCATGTAATAAAAAATAAAGAAAGCTGGCAATACTATATAGTAGATGTACTTTCTCACAAGGAAACATACATCCCAAAAGCAGAGCAAAAAACTGCTAAGCTCATCGCACAACGTGATTACGACAAAATTGTCAAAAAAAATGTTACCCAGTGGATCAAAAAATTAAGTCAGATTGAATCCCTTTTGCAATCAATACCTAACGAGAATGCAGCTGCTTTACATAAAAAGGAATTTCTTCATCCGGCACGAGCCGGGTTAATTACACCTAAAAAGCTATCGGACTCTGAATATGCTTCCCACTGGCAATCTCAACCGTACACAAAAAAAGAGGTATTACCAGGAACAATTACCTATGAAACTGAAAGAGGTGAGAAAGTACGTTCTAAGTCTGAGAAAATCATTGCAGATAAACTTGCGGTACTGGGGATTCCGTATCGATATGAACAAGGTATGACTATGTCCTCTGGTATTATTCTTTATCCTGATTTCACTATTCTAAATCCTATAACGCGGTGTGAGATAACTCTGGAACATTTCGGAATGATTGATAAGCCGTCGTACGCTGATATAGCGGCTAAAAAGGTGAACTTATATCTTGAATCCGGTTTGAAACTGAACCGTAATTTTTTCTTTACTTTTGAGACACAAAATATCCCATTAAACAGTGCATCATTGCAATCGGTTATAGATTCAATTTTGCTCGAATAACAGTCCGTCTGGACAATGTGAACTACCCCCAAGTACTTGTCTCATCCGGCATAAGGGAATTACTGAAAAAAGAAAAATTGCAAAAAAAACTCCGGCCGAAAGACCGGAGTTTTTTTATCTAACTAAGAATCGCTTGGGATTCAGAGATTAGAATGACAGGCTTACGCTGTATGGTACAGACAGACCAACTTTTGCACCGTTGTCGATAGCAACTGGTACTTCAAGTCCCAGTGACCAACCAGCAGCACCACAGGTACCAGCATAGCTAGCAGAAGGAGTAACGGTCAGTTTTCCAGCTTCTTTGATGCTTGCCCATTCAGCTTCTACTGCACATGAAGCAGCACCGAATGCAGCTGATACTTTTACGTCAGCAGGGATAGAGGTCAGAGTTTTTCCAGCCAGGAAGAATTCGAATTCTTCGAATACAGTTACAGGACCAGCGGTCAGAGTAGCGTTTTCGAGGATTTTGTTGTTAGCAACGTAGTCTTTATCATCAAGCTGCCACAGTACGTTGAAGCTAACCATGTCAGCGATTTTTGGAGAAGCATAACCTGCAGCAACCTGCCAGCGGGTACCAGCAGCAGCTGGGGTAGCATCGCCCTGTTTCGGTTTACCGGTTTCCTTGTCAAGTTCCCATTCACCAGCTTTAGCTTCGGTAGCAGCAGCTGTAGCACCAAAGCTTGTGCTAACTTTGATAGTACCAGCAGCAGCATTGCTGTAAGATACCAGAGCACCACCAGCAGGAGCTTTATCGAAGGTGAGTCCAGAACCCAGAACAGCTTTAACAGTCAGACCAGCAACTGGAGTCAGGTCAATGCCGTATTCACCAGAAATTTTACCATATTTATCATCGTTGCGGTTTGCACCAATGTTAGCAGTAGCACTGAAGAAACTCAGTTTGAGCATGTCGATTGGTTTTACCCACAGAGAACCAGTGTATTTGTAGTCAATGTCATTGTAGAACATGATAGAAGCACCAGCTTTTTCATCAGCGGTGGTCAGATCTACGTTTACATCAAAACCGGTACCACCCCACATTGGTGGGTTCCATGCTTCCTGTTCATCTGCGTTTTCTACGAGAAGTTTGGTAGCTTTGATAGCGGTAAAGTCGTCGATTGCAACAACATCACCAGAAGCTTTTACGTCTACTGATACAGCTGGGGTAGCAGCAAAAGCCATAGTAGCAATCAGAGAGATTGCGATTAATACAGCAAGAATTTTTTTCATTTTTAGAAAAATCCTCCTAATTTTTTAAAACGAACCGAAAACCAACGGTTTTTGAGGGGAACGTTTATTTATACCATAACGATATCACGGCTTTTTTATGCGGTCAAGAAAAAAAAGCAGCTGCTATCGGTGAGAATTTTTCGGAAAAGTGTAATTTTTTCAATGGTTTGCAAGCGTTTTCTAATCATTGTATACATTTAGCAATAAATGACAAATAAACTTTTTTTGTCATTTTAAAAAATTTTTACCTGGATTTTACAAAGTACTTTGTACTTTTAGGGGGAGGATCCTGAAACAAGTTCAGGATGACAGAGGTTCGTGCAGGATGACAGGGGGTCATGCAGGATGACAGGGGATCGTTCAGGATGACAGGGGTTCATGCAGGATGACGGCCCCTTCGACATGCTCAGGGAGCCTATTTCAGGCTACCAGAGGAGCTGCAGACCGTGCTGTTCGTACTGCTGGAACTTTTCATCCTTACTGAGCAGCACCAGGTTATTTCTGATTGCCTGTTGAATCAGCATGCGGTCAAAGGGATCGTGGTGGTTTTCTTTTTGCGGTACTTGGGCGATACTGACGTAATCGTACGGTTCAGGAGTAAGCAGATCAAAACTGAACTGCTCGGCAATATGCGGAAGATGCAATGGGTTTATTCCCCGTAAGTCAAGTTTCTTATTCTGAATTTTTATAGCCATTTCCCAAAAGCTGATGGGACTTATGTACACATGGTTTTCTGTATTCTGCAGTATTTCATATACACGGGAACTAAGTCTGTCTGTTTCCATTAAAGCCCAGATAAAAACATGGGTATCAATCAGATAATTCACTGTATTCACTCCTTACAGAAGGTCATCCATGTTGTCAAAAAGGTTTTCAGGAGTGAACTCAAATGTTTCATCTTCCCAATACGGGCCATAGTCTTTGTACAAACCAAGGGGACGTTTTTTTTTCTGCTTTTTTTCTTCAATTTTGGTGAGCTGTGCTACAGGTTTCTTTGAGCGTCCGTAGAGAATCTGAATAGTGTCGCCCTCAAGAACCTGTTCCAATACTGAGGAGAACTGCGCTTTAAAATCGCCTACTGTCATCTGTTTCATACTTTGACTGTATAACGGGAAATACAACTTGTCAAGTTGTCAAGTTAGAGAAATGAGGGATCCTGAAACAAGTTCAGGATGACAGGGGATCGTTCAGGATGACAGGGGGTCATGCAGGATGAGGGATCCTGAAACAAGTTCAGGATGACAGAGGTTCGTGCAGGATGACAGGGGTTCATGCAGGATGACGGCCCCTTCGACACGCTCAGGGATCCTGAAACGAGTTCAGGATGACGATGGGGTGTTACAGGGGGATTCTGATAGTGAAAATGGTGTGCATATCAAGGTTCAGATCACTGGATACAGAAATTTTCCAGTTATGACTGTCTACGATATTCTTTACTACACTGAGGCCCAGTCCTTTTCCTTCTTCCCGCCGGCTTCCCGTTCCCCTGAAAAATGGATCAAAGACATAGGCTATATCGTCTTTTGCTATGCCACATCCGTTGTCGGCTATGACTACCTGCAGTTCATCACCATCATCAGAACTTTTCCGAATGGCTGCAGAAAAAAGAATCCTACCCTGTTTCTGCGTATACCGCATGGCATTTCCCGTCAGATTTTCCAGAACTCTGAGGAACAGATTTTCGTCATATTTTACGTTCAGTGTTTCCGGCAGTTCTATCGCCACCGAAACATCTTTTTTCAGCAGATTTCCATCTGCAGTAATACGTTTTCCATACTCCTGCAGAAATGGGGTAATGTTGTGTTCCGTAATGGTTTTACGCCAGTCTTCTGTCCCCAGCTTTACAAAGTTGATAAGGTCATCAATTAATTCCTGCAGCTGATCTGCTTTCTGAATAATAATCCCTACGGATTTTTCCAGCATTTCCGGATCATCGGCAAAGCCATCTGCAATGGATTCCGTATATCCTTTAATGAGGGCAACCGGTGTCCGTAAGTCATGGCTGATACCCATAATGAAACGGCTCTGACGCAGGTTCTGGTCTTTTAATGCAAGACGCATGGCATTCAGGCTGTGGGACAGACTTGATATTTCATTGCTGCCTTTTACGACTATTTCATCGTCCAGATTTCCTTCTGCCAGACGGGTTGTTGCTTCTTCAATTTCTGTAACGCTTTTTGTGATTCCCTTTGCAATTATGGCTGCCGTAACTGAAGCAATGATGATGATAGCCAGAAAGAACATGATGATTAAGAATGCTGTTGACCGGAATATATTGATTTTCTGCATACGGCCACGGGGAGTACGCATGATGACAAAAAGACCGTCAGAAATATGTTCCGGTGAAGATTCCAGCTGATACATGTAATGGTCGCCGGTAAAGCGCATGAACTGCATTACATCAAGAGGAGAAAGCAGCACCTGTTCAGGAATCTGCGGAATTGAAGAATAGAGCACCCGGTAACTGGTTGAAAGAATGGCAACCTGAACGTATTCAGGATTATGCTCCAGCCGGCTTTTCATCATTTCCCAGTTTTTTTCAGATACCGATGCCTGTACAAACAGGTTCATTTCATCATAGCCGGGAATCATCATGCGTTCAGGGGCATTCATGTACCAGGAGAGGCAGGAAAAAGCCAGAACACAGATGGGGACAAGAATGATACCGGCAACAAAAATGACAAACTGGTTTTGAATCTTCATGATTCAGATACTCCTTCCGGAGTGAATTTATATCCCATACCGAATACGGTCTGCAGGTATTCAGGTTTAGCCGGATCTTTTTCGATTTTTTTCCGCAGACGCTGTACGTATACTGCCACGGCAGAAAGGTCTCCATAGGGAGTTTTCCAGACCAGATTATATATCTGTTCCGGAGTCAACGGTTTTCCGGCATTTTCCGTGAGGCAGGTGAGCACCGCATATTCTTTTGCAGAAAGAGCAACACGTTCCGGTTTACCATCCGGAACAGTCTTTTTAAGGGTAAAGCTGTTGTAATCCAGCGTATACGGTCCAAAGGTAAGACAGTTTTCTGCAGCAGAGGAGGATACATCCTGCTGGCGGCGAAGCATGGCACGGACACGGGCTACCAGAACCCGGGGAGAAAAGGGTTTGGTAACAAATTCATCAGCCCCGTACCCAAGACCGGTAATAATGTCTTCGTCAGCATCGCGGGCAGATACGATGATAACAGGCGTAGTGTAATTCTTGCGGAATTGATTGAGGAATTCAAAGCCGTCTATACCTGGCAGGTTCAGATCCAAAATAACCAGATCCGGGACATTTTGTGGATCATTCAGCTTTTCCAAGGCAATCTCGGCCGTTTCTGCCTGATTGGTTTCAAGACCTTCCTTCTGCAGGTACATAGCAACCAGTTCCGACATTTCGGGAACATCTTCAATTATCAGAATTCTACCTTTCATTCATCAACTCCATATATTCTATATAACCATAACTACCGATAATTGAATAGCAATAAAAAAGATTGATAACAGATTATTCATTGAATCTTCATAAGTGGTTAATACATTCTGAATCTTTCACTATCTATACTGCCGGTATCACTAATGAAAAAAAAAATCTGCATGGAGATTTTATCTATGAAAAAAAGAAGCGTATGGGGGCTGCTGACAATTATTACGTTGCTGACTCCCTGTATGGCAACAGCAGAAACACTTACCCTGGAAGATGCTGTGGAAAAAGCCTTAACCCAGAACAAAACACTGACTGCCAGTGCCATCAGTCTGGAAAGTGCACGACGCACCTATGAGGCAAACTGGAATGTGTTTCTTCCCACAGTAAATGCAGAATTGAGTACCGGTTTTTCTACCGCTGTAACTGAAAAATTCAAGACGACCTTCAATTTTTCGCCTTCTCTTTCTGCATCTCTTTCCCTTGATGCTACCATTCCCAATACTCTTAAGCAGAATGCACTGCAATATGATCTGCAGCAGGTAAACTATGCCAAACAGCGTGCACAGATTGAACAGCAGACGGCGCAGAAATTCTACAATCTGATTGCAGCAAAAGAAAACATTGCCATTCTTGAAAACTCGCTGGCATTGGCCAGTGCCCAGCTTGCTTCCACTACTGCCAGTTACCGCGCCGGTGCTGCCAGTGAGCTGGAATTTCTGCAGGCTCAGTATTCAGAACATGCCATTTTTCCACAGATTGCGCAGGCTAAAAACCAATATACCAGTGATTTGAACAGTTTTAAGGTTTTTCTGGGATATCCGCTTGATGCGGACATTGACGTTTCCGGAGACATCTCCGTAACGCTGCTGAATCTGCCAGCGGGACCAGAGCTTGATACTCTGGTAGATTCCCGCTATGGGTTACGCTACGACATGATTCAAAGCGGATTACAGGTTCAGCAGAGCCAGTTGAGTCTGAATGCTGCCAAACTGCGTTCCTATGTACCTGTTACCGTAACTGACAGCGTAGCTGTGCGGCAGAAAAATGCCAACGACATTTCCAAGGGATTTTCCGTAACCAATTCACTTACCGCAAGCGTGCGTCTGAATCTTACCGGTTTCATACCCGGCAGCAGTACGCAGCTGAATATACAAAAAGCTGAAGATGCAGTCACTACTGCCCAAATAAACCAGGAAACGGTGGCTATAAGTGCAAAACAGAGCATTATCAATGCCATTGAAACCCTGCGGCTTTTGGAGCAGACGCTGGAGCTTAACAAGGAAAGTCTTGAAATCAGTGTCAGACAGTATGCGCTCAGTCAAGACAGTTACCAGAACGGTTTGCTCAGTGCCGGGCAGCTGGACGAAACACGGCAGCGGCTGCAGCAAAGCCAGCAGAATGTGCTGAAAGCACAGATTAACTATCTGAACAGTGCCTATGCATTAGCGGGAGAACTGAATATGAGCATCACTGACCTTTACGAGGAGTTTAAATAAATGAAAATTACTGGCGACTTTATTGGAAAAATCATTGTCATTATCCTTGTAGCTTTATTTTTGGGGCTTACTTTTTTGGAAAACAAAAGCAGTAAAAGCACTTCCATGGGGTTTCCGGGAGGAGCCCCGAACATGGCCGGTGCTGGAGCAGCGGGTGCTGCTGGCGGTATGTCTGCAGGACAGGCTGCAGGCAGAAATTCCCGGAACGCAGCTGCTGCAAAAACCGTTACGGTCAACTGTAAGACTATTGAACCGGAAACCATTCAGCAGACAGTTCGCGTTTCCGGCGATGTAGCCGCAAAGACAGAAGTCAATGCCTACCCCATTACCAGTGGTAAAGTAAGCCGCATTCTGAAGAATGTGGGTGATACCGTTAAAAAAGGCGATATTATTGCCTACATAGACCCCAGCAAGCCGGGCAGTAATTATGCTGAAAGCCCTGTAACCGCACCCGTCAGCGGAACCATCATCTCCCGTAACGGCAATCTTGGTGATACCGCTTCTGCACAGCAGGCATTTGCCAGCATTGGAACCGTAAAAGACCTGACTATTACCGTGTATGTTTCTGAGAAGTACAGTGCATACCTGAAAGTTGGTCTTCCGGCTGCCGTAAGCGTTACCAGTGCACCTGATGAGCAGTTTGATGCCACCATTACTGCAATCAGCCCGGTTGTAAACAAGACAAACCGAACGGTGGAAGTTACCCTGAGCCTGACAAAATATGACAGCCGCATAAAGCCGGGTATGTATGCCAGCGTCCGACTGGCAGTGCAGGAACGTAAAAATGCGTTCGCAGTTCCTACAAAAGCACTGCACACCTGGAATGACAAGCAGATTCTGTATGTAATAGATCAGGAGAATGTTGCACACCGCGTAATTGTTGAAACCGGTCTTTCCAACGACTTTGAAACGCAGATTATTTCCGGTCTTTCAGCCGGAGACCGCGTTGTAACCGCAGGTTCCGTTACTGACGGAACTCCGGTCCGCATTGCAGAAGGAAACTGACATGAGCATTACAGAATTATCAGTACGCCGACCGGTAACCATCGTCATGGTGTACGCAATAATCATCGTTCTTGCGGCCATGTTCATCCCCAAATTGGGTACGGCACTGCTGCCTGATACCACCTACCCGGTTGTATCCATTTCTACCAGCTACCCCAACGTTGGTCCTGAAATCATCGACAACACGGTAACCCAGCGCATTGTAAACCAGCTGTCCAGCATTACGGGCGTTAAAACCATTACCAGTACATCGTCTAACGGCAGCAGCCAGGTGCGTGTCGAATTCGGGTACGACGTTGATCTGGATGAAGTAACGTCATCAATCAACAGCCAGATTACCCGGCTGTCCCGCTCTCTCCCTGATGGCTGCGGAACACCTACTGTCATGCGTTTTGATGCCATGCGGAGCAATAGTTCCATCATGCGGCTTTCCGTAAAAGGGGATGCTCCTGTTGATGAACTGAAAACCCTTGCAGATGACCTCATTTCACCATTGCTTGAACGGGTGGAAGGTGTTGCCAATGTTGATGTTCAGGGTGGTTCCACAAAGTCTGTCAGCGTCACCGTTTCAAAGGAACGGCTTGAAGCCTACGGCATTACTGCAAACCAGATATCCCAGGCTCTGGCATCCCGCAACATTCAGACTTCCATGGGGACCATTACCCAGAACCAGATGGATTACGAAGTCATTACGAACAACTATTTTGAAAGTCTTGAAGATATCCGCCAGACTGTCGTTACCATGAAGGGAGGCATTCCTGTCCGTGTAGACGACGTTGCAGAAGTTACTGAAGTGTACTCCACCACAAGCAGCGTATACATCAATGGCGCCCAGAGCGTATACATAACCATCAGCAATGAATCCGGCACAAACAGCTCGACGGTATCCAAAGCGGTAAAAGACATGCTGCCAGCCATCAATGAACAGCTGCCATCGGGTATAACCGTAACCGTCATGAGTGACAACACCTCCATGATCAGTTCTACACTGAATCAGGTATACAACAATGCCATTCAGGGTGCCGTTCTGGCCATGATCATCATCTTCATATTCCTGCGCAATATCCGCAGTTCCATCATCATCGGGCTTTCCATCCCATTTTCGTTCATCATTACGTTGACGGTAATGTCATGGATGGGGCTGACCGTCAACATGATGACCATGGCCGGTTTGATTCTGGGTATGGGTATGGTTGTTGACTCGTCCATCGTTATTCTTGAAAACATATACAATTACCGTGTAGCGGGCGAACGTTCTGCCATTGCCGCAATTCTTGGCTCAAAAAACATGATGAATGCCATTGTAGCCTCTACGCTGACCACCCTCTGCGTATTTGTGCCGATGCTTATTTATCAGACAGAACTGGAGCAGCTGGGACAAATGTTCTATGAACTGGTTGTCACTATCTGTGCATCGCTGATTTCATCCCTGCTGGTTGCCGTTACTCTGGTTCCGGCACTGTGCGGAAGTATCTGGCCCATCAGTTCACGAACCCAGAAACCGTTGAAATTCAAGGTGACCAGGGCTATTGACACCTTCATGGCAAAAACAGAAGAAAAACTTGAAGCCGGGTACGTTGCGGGGCTCAGGTTTGTCTTGCACAACCGGTTCATTGTACTTGCCATGGTATTCAGTCTTGTTGCCTACACCTGGACTCAATACAGCGGATTCGGCATGAACATGTCGCCCCGCAGTTCCAGCGATGATCAGGTAAGCGTTTCTATCACCTTACCGGTTGGTACCAACAATAAGGTCGTGCAGGAATACCTGTTCAAGTTCCAGGATATTATCATTGAAGAATGCGAAGGTGCATACGAAAGCATTACGGTTAATACCGGCCGGAGCAACAGTGGTTCCATTCAGATTCTTCTACCGGATATTACGGAACAGAAAATGACTCCGGATCAGATAAAAGCAGCGTTAACCCCACATCTTACAGACTGGGCTGATGTTACGGTCAGTTTCAGCAGTGGTCGTGGCTGGGGCGGTGGAAGCAATGCCATTGATGTTGAATTGATTTCTACTGACAGTACGATGGCTCAGGAAACAGCAACTGAAATTGTCCGTCTTCTGCAGCAGATGCCGCAGGTTACAAATCCAACCAGCGATTTTGAAAACGGTGCCCCACGGTTTCAGGTCATGATCAATACAGATGTAGCTGCCGCCTATGGGGTAAGTGTCAGTACCATTGCCCAGGAAATAAGAAACGCCCTCAACGGTACAACTGCAACAACATTCTATGACGATGGAAACCAGTATTCTGTAGTAGTAAAGCTTACCGATGATGATATCCAGAACAATGCTGATCTGACGGGCCTGACGGTTACCACGCAGAGCGGAAAAATGCCGCTTGATATATTCATCAGTTTTGACGAAGGAAAGGCTCCACAGTCTGTCCGCAGGGAGAACAATAAACGCATCAATCACGTAACGGCTGGTGTAGCCGATGGATATACCACGACTGAAACTGCATCCATGGTGCAGGAATATCTGACGGCAAACCTTGTTCTGCCGGATTCTGTAGAGATGAGTTTTGGCGGAGAAGCCAGAAGTATCCAGCAGTTCAATAACACATTTACGCTTGTTATCGCGATGGCAGTCCTTATGGTATTTGCCGTAATGGCAGCTCAGTTTGAAAGTCTCATTGACCCGTTCATCATTTTCTTCAGTATTCCACTGCTGATTATCGGTGTTGTATGGATTCACCAGATTACGGGGCAGGCGTTTACGCTGTATTCCATGGTAGGTATGGTCGCACTGGTTGGTGTTGTCGTAAACAACGGTATTGTACTGGTTGACTATACCAACCAGCTGGTAGATAAGAAGATGCCGGTATATGAAGCCTGTCTGGAAGCGGGCCGGAACCGCCTGCGTCCTATTCTGATGTCCACATTGACAACGGTTTTGGGTATGGTTCCTATTGCGTTCTTCCCGGGTACTGGGGTTGAGCAGATGCAGCCAATCTGTCTGACAATGGTTGGTGGATTGATTACTGGGTCAATCATGACGCTGTTTGTTTCGCCGATTATGTATTCGCTTCTGAACAAGCGGCGTGAAAAACGCTTTGATGATCCGGAATCACTGTTGAACCAGCTGATAGACTACGACGGTGGTCTGAC